>JAJDBO010000100.1 GCA_029261305.1 Nitrospirales bacterium | reverse complement strand
GCAGCACCTGGGAGTGAAGACAGCAATACTCGCCGTAAAGAATTTCCTATGGTTGTTCCAAAACCCCGCTCAAATGGTTCAGCGGTGAACTTTCCATAGGTGGCAGAGGCCGTGTCTTTTTCTAGCTCCAGCCGCATAGGCAGCTGAAAATCTTTCATCCCTTTGCTCATTACGCCCCCCTTCGCCTCATCTGTCTATATCCAATTGTATGTTCAAAACTTTTGTCGCATTCATTTCCAAGCCTTGATGGTGACATTATCGAGAGTACAATTCCACAATCACCTGTTCATTCACCGGTGCCCCGATATCATCCTTGGATGGCGTAGCATTAATCGTTCCTCGGAACGCATCCCGGTCCACATCAATCCAATTAGGAGCCCCTCGCCCTTCAGTGACTTCTAATGCACTCTTAATCGCTAGTAATTCATGGCTCTTTGGTTTGACCGTAATAATATCGCCAACCGAAGTGGTCAATGAGGGGATATCTGCTTTCTTCCCATTCAGGAGAATATGCCCATGATTAACGAGCTGACGAGCTTGCTTCCGAGATAAGGCAAACCCAATACGGTAAACAACATTATCCAAACGCTGTTCAAGTAGCCTGAGTAAGTTCTCACCCGTCACGCCAGTTTGCCGTTCGGCACGCCTAAAAGTCACCCGAAACTGGCGTTCAAGGACACCATACATTCGTCGTAATTTTTGTTTTTCACGCAACTGCACACTATAGTCGGTCGCCCGTGATCGGCCTTGTCCGTGCTGCCCCGGTGGATAACTCCGTCGTTCAATTGCACATTTATCCGTCATGCACCGAGTTCCCTTGAGAAAGAGTTTGACTCCTTCTCGCCGACAAATCCTACACACTGGTCCATTATAGTTCGCCACTTCGTTTTCCTTTCACCTAGTTCAGCTCTCTATTGAGGATAGCTGACTCCTTCAGACAGCCCACAATCCACTATTACACTCGTCGTCGTTTTGGAGGACGGCATCCATTATGCGGAATAGGCGTCACATCTCGAATTAAATTGACTCTCAATCCCACAGATTGTAAGGCACGAACAGCTGATTCACGGCCAGACCCTGGGCCATTGACATAGACATCAATTTGCCTCATCCCATGTTCCATGGCTTTTCTACCAGCAGCTTCCCCGGCGCGTGTCGCCGCAAAGGGAGTACTTTTTCGTGACCCTTTAAACCCCAGGCTACCCGAACTTGACCATGAGACAGCATTGCCACTCATGTCAGTGATCGTTACCAAGGTATTATTAAAGGAAGCTTGGACATGCGCAATTCCCGCTTGAACAATCTTTTTTTCCTTCTTTCGGCCCTTCTTCACAGTCATGAAATCATCCTTTGTTAATTTCTATTTCTTACGACCAATTGAGGATCGTTTCCCCTTACGGGTCCGAGCATTGGTTTTTGTTCGTTGTCCTCTGGCCGGAAGCCCTCTTCGATGACGAAGTCCGCGATAGGAGCCAGTATCAATTAACCGTTTAATGCTCATCGTGATATCTTTACGTAAGTCACCTTCCACATTACATTCGCGGTCAATAATCTCACGAAGCTTGACAATATCGTCTTCACCGAGATCTTTGACTCGAATCGCGCCATCAATGCCTGTCTTCCGCAAGATACTACGCGCTGTCCACGTTCCAATTCCGTAGATATACGTTAACCCAATATCAACGCGCTTCCCGACGGGAAGATCTATTCCTGCAATACGAGCCATGCGTCCTCCTTGCTCTCACCCGCAGCTACATCAAGACAGACATTTCCCTGTCCCTGGAAGCTGAGACTTACCATTAATTACCCTTGGCGCTGTTTATGCCTCGGATTTGCACAACGAACCCGAACCACACCACGTCTTCGGTAAACTGTACATTTTGAACAAATTGGTTTAACTGATGATTTCACTTTCATGTTTCAACCCATATCGTATTATTTAAAGCGATAGGTAATACGGCCTCTCGTCAAATCATAGGGAGACAATTCAACCGTAACTTTATCTCCAGGCAAAATCCTAATGAAATGCATGCGCATTTTTCCAGATATATGCGCAAGAATCTTATGACCACTCTCTAACTTCACTCGAAACATTGCGTTGGGTAAAGTTTCCAACACCGCCCCTTGCACCTCTATAACATCTTCTTTGCCCATAATTGTGTGTAGATTTCTAGGAGAAACCCTTTATCCTTATCAGTGCGATAGCGCCGTTAAAATTTTTGGCGGGCCACTTGGCTGAATGGCCATCGTATGTTCAAAGTGGGCGGAGAGGCTTCCATCTTGGGTCACCGCGGTCCATTGATCCTCTAAAACACGTACATGATATCCCCCAACATTTACCATAGGCTCGATGGCTAACACCATCCCTACTTGAAGGCGTGGTCCCTGTCCTGGCCGTCCATAATTCGGAACCTGTGGCTCTTCATGTAACTCTCGACCAATCCCATGCCCAACAAAATCTCGAACGACTGAAAACCCGTAGGCTTCGACATGTTGTTGTACCGCATGTGAAATATCCGACAATCGATTACCAACGACGCCTTGCTCAATCCCCTTCATCATGGCTTCTTCCGTCACGCGCATCAAAGTCGCAACTGGGTCTGGAACTTGACCAACCGGGACAGTCACCGCGCCGTCCCCATAAAATCCTTCAACGATTGCCCCTAAGTCAAGCCCTATGATATCGCCTTCTTTCAATACCCGATTTGACGGAATCCCATGTACAACCTCGTCATTCACTGCAACGCACAGGGTTCGTGGATAGTTTCGGTAACCTTTAAAGGCGGGAACTCCACCATGGCTCCGTATGAACTCTTCCGCGATTCCATCAAGAAACAGGGTCGTCACTCCCGGTTTCACTTCTTTTTTCAATACCTGATGGGCTTCTGCAACAATTTTCGATGCCTGAGCCATCAGTTCAACTTCTTCTGGTGTTTTTAGGACAATCATGAAGGCTTATGAAGATGGCAACAATGCAAGTAGGCGTTTCTGTACACCTTCTACCGACCCTGAACCATCTAATTCAACCAACAAATTCTTGTCACGATAATATTCAATTAGTGGAGAAGTTTGCGCTTCATAGACGGTTAACCGTGACTCCACCGTTTCCTTTCGATCATCGCTACGCTGAATGAGGGCGCTTCCGCAATCGTCACAAATGTTTTCCTGTTTTGGAGGCACAAACTCTATATGAAAAACAGCAGGACATTTTGAGCAACTTCTTCGTCCACTCAGTCGATTAATGACTTCCTCTCGGGGAATGACAAAGTGCATGACACGATCAAGAGACAATCCCTTGCCACTTAACAGCACCGAAAGGCTATCGGCTTGTGTTACGGTTCGTGGAAACCCATCAAGAATAAATCCTTGGCCGCATTCAGGTGTGCCCACTTTTTCTTCAACTAAGCCAATAACAACTTTATCAGGAACTAAGTCTCCACGATCCATATATTGCTTTGCTTCAAGGCCCAATGGTGTTTGCTGAGCGACCCCGGCTCTTAACAGATCTCCAGTAGAAATTTTTGGGATGCCAAACTTGGCCGACACCATTTCCGCCTGAGTTCCCTTTCCCACTCCCGGAGCACCAAGAAATACTAATCTCATGTTATTTATGAATTCCTGCCCTTAAGAGGGCGTTTGAGAAAACCTTCATAATTGCGCATCAACATATGGGATTCAATTTGTTGAGCAGTATCTAACCCCACACCAACAACAATAAGCAATGAGGTTCCACCAAAATAGAATGGGACATTGAGCCGATAAATCAACAGTTCAGGTATGACACAAACGATGGCTAAATAAATGGCCCCAGCAAAGGTGATTCTCGTCAGTACCTTGTAAATATAATCCGCAGTACGCTGCCCTGGACGAATTCCCGGGATAAAACCACCATATTTTTTCATGTTGTCCGACATATCAACTGGATTGAGCACAACGGCTGTATAAAAAAAGCAGAAGAAGAGAATCATACTCACATACAGCAGTGTATACACCAATGATCCAGGAGCCAATTGGGCACCAATATCTTGCACCCATGGAACCTGGATAAAGCCAGTGATCGTTGCCGGGAAAGCAATAATAGACGAAGCAAAAATTGGTGGAATGACTCCGGCTGTATTAATCTTCAATGGAATGTGAGTATTCTGCCCTCCATACACACGCCTTCCAACAACCCGCTTGGCATATTGAACAGGAACCTTTCTCCGGCCACTTTCCAAAAAGACAATGGCAGTCACGACGCCAACCATGACCAAGGCCAAAAGAATCAGGAAGAGAAGACTAAGTTCTCCCACACGATACAAGTCCACCGTCTGAACAACGGCACTCGGGAGTCGAGCAACAATCCCGGCAAAAATGATAAGGGATATTCCGTTTCCAACCCCTCTTTCCGTAATTTGCTCACCCAACCACATGAGAAATGCGGTTCCTGCGGTGAGGGTAATGACGGTCATCAACCTAAAGGGCCAACCAGGTTCAAGGACAAACTGCCCTTGGTTCATTCCCTCAAGGCCTAGAGCAATTCCAAACCCTTGAACGAGAGCAATTCCAATTGTCCCATAGCGGGTGTACTGAATGATCGTTTTTCTTCCGCGCTCACCCTCCTTCGCCAGTTTTGAAAGATGCGGAATAACAACGGTCAACAGCTGTATAATAATCGACGCGCTGATGTAGGGCATAATGCCGAGCGCGAAGATTGTAAGACGGGATAAAGCCCCTCCAGAGAAAATATCGAGAAAACCGAGAAGCGCCCCTCCGCGATCCAGAAGGAACTTTGCTAATTCATTATTATTAATCCCAGGAGTGGGGACATGCGCCCCAATCCGATACACAGCCAACATTGCCAGGGTAAAGAGCACACGGCTGCGTAACTCTGGAATTTTCAGGATATTTTGGAAGCTCGTAATGAGCCGTTCAAGCACTGCCTATGACCTTGGCTTGTCCGCCAGCTTGCTCAATCTTTTGAATGGCCGACTGGCTAAATTTATGGGCTTCCACGACAAGAGGTTTCGTCAGTTCACCCACACCGAGAATTTTAATCGGCCTTGATCGTTTCTTAACAATACCTTTGTCATGCAAAAATTGAGGAGTAACTTCGTTTACATCAGCCAGCGCGGATAGGACCTCAAGGTTGACAATACTATATTCGACACGAAATGGATTATGAAACCCGCGTTTTGGCAATCGACGGGCTAAAGGCATTTGACCGCCCTCAAACCCAGCCATATTGGGATTTCCAGATCGAGCCAAAACACCCTTATGACCCTTCCCGGAAGTTTTACCACGACCAGATCCTGGGCCACGCCCTAATCGCTTTCCCTTTTTCTTTGACCCTGGCGATGGGCGTAAATCGTGCAGCTTCATTTCTATATCACCTCAACCAAATGCTTAACCTTGTCAATTAAACCAAGAACCTGAGGGTTTTTGGGGCGTTCAACGGTTTGATGCAAGCGCCTTAACCCAAGGCCTAACAAAAACTCTCGTTGCTTGTACGGACGACCAATGGGACTGCGCTTCAGGGTGATTGAGACTGTGCCCGTTTCGACTTTTTTTTCAGAAGTAGCCATAAATAATTATTTCACCCAACCTAGTTATGAAGAAACGACCTCTTGTATTTGCCGGTTTTTCTTTACAGTTTCAGGATCCTTCAATTGAGCAAGCCCCTCAAGAGTCGCTTGCACAACATTAAACGGGTTACCCCGACCCAATGTTTTTGCAACAATGTTATGGACACCAAGGACTTCCAAAATTGCCCGAACGGCCCCACCAGCGATAATACCAGTCCCTTCTTTCGCAGGCTTCATCATCACATGTTCTCCGCAAAAAAATCCGTGAACATCATGGGGGATGCTCCCATTTTTTATGGGAACTCGGATTAATTGTTTTTTGGCACGGCCGACGGCCTTGGCAATAGCAGGAGGAACTTCGGTAGCTTTACCTTTTCCAATTCCCACCCACCCAGCACCATCACCGACAACCACCAAGGCACTAAAGGAGAATCGCTTCCCACCTTTGACAACCTTAGCCACACGATTGATAGAAACGAGTTTATCTTTTAAATTCAATTCTTCTGGATTAACACGCACGAATTATGATCTCCCTGGGCTAAAAGTTGAGCCCTTCTTCGCGAGAAGCATCGGCTAACGCTTTAACTCGCCCATGAAATAACCGCCCCCCACGATCAAATACGACTGCCGTAACATTGGCGGCTTTTGCTCTTTCAGCTAAGGTCTTACCAACCGCCTTCGCCGCATCTTTTGATCCACCTGTCGAAACCGTATCCTGGATGGATTTCTCTCGTGAAGAAGCGGAGACTAATGTACGCCCTTCGACATCATCAATGATTTGAGCATAAATATGAGCATTACTCCGGAAGACATTTAATCTTGGTCGACCGACAACCCCAGAAATTTTCTTTCGAACTCTCGCCTTGCGACGGGAAAATCTTCGACGTTTTGTAGAATCATTCATGACGGCTCACTATTTCTTACCGGCTTTACCGGCCTTTTTAATCAACGTTTCTCCACTGAATTTAATACCCTTTTGCTTGTACACATCCGGCGGTCGTACGCGTCGAATATTGGCGGCCACCTGAGTCACTAGGCGTTTATTTATTCCCTTCACCAAAACAACCGTTTGCTTGTCTACCGTGGTTTGAACACCATCAGGAATGGAAACGGTGACGGGATGAGCAAAGCCCACATTCAAGGATAATGTTTGGCCTTGAACTTGCGCACGATAACCAACACCGGTTAGTTCAAGCGTTCGCTCAAATCCTTTAGTGACACCCTCGATAAGATTATTCATTTCCATCCGAGTTAGGCCATGCAAGGCACGGAGGTTCGGAGTATCACCACTTCGCCCGACATGAATGTGCCCATCTTTCACTTCAACACCAACGCCATCCGCTAAGCCCCAGTCTAGCTGCCCAAGGGGCCCTTTCACCGTAACCTGGCGGCCTTCAATTTGAACATCTACGCCCTTCTCAATCGGAACAGGCTTTTTCCCAATTCGTGACATCTGTTGTTTTGTCCTAATTTAGTTAAAAACTAATGAACCATTACCACACGTAGCACAAGACTTCTCCGCCCATACCATTTTTCCGTGCTTCGGTATCTGTCATGATTCCCTTAGAGGTAGAAATCAATGCCACGCCCAAACCACCCATTACTCGAGGGATCTCTGACTTCCCTACGTATCTACGATACCCTGGCTTACTTATGCGTTTAATGCCTTCGAGAATTGGCTTTTTCTCTCGACCAGGGTGATACCGCAATGACACCTTAAGCCCTGGATGACCAGCTAAAGGTTCCTGTTCAAATCCATAAATAAACCCCTCTGCTTTGAACACAGACAGGATATTGGCCTTTAATTTTGAAGCCGGAATACCTACTGTTGGATGACCACGCCGACCAGCATTAAGCAATCGAACAAACAGATCAGCAACAGGATCGGTCATTGACATATGCGTTCCTCACTTGAAAAATTACGGGGCTTAATCAAAATAACACTCTACCAACTAGATTTCGTCACGCCTGGTATATCCCCACGAAGGCCATGAAATCTGAAACAAATACGGCACATATGGAATCTTCGTAAAAACGCCCGAACTCTTCCACATAACGGACAGCGGTTATATTTCCGAACCGCGAATTTTGGTTCCTGGGCCGCCTTAATTCGTAATGATTTCTTTGCCACAAGTTACTCCGACACGATTCCTTAGTTAATTCAGATCAACGAAAAGGCATCCCCAAATGGGAGAGAAGCGCTTTTGCCTCATCATTGCGGTTTGCACTAGTCACAATTGTAATATCCATTCCATGAATCGATGCGACGTCATCGTACTTGATCTCAGGAAACGTCAATTGCTCCTTAAGCCCAAGTGTATAGTTGCCTCGCCCATCAAAGGCTTTCGGTGAGACACCACGAAAATCACGAATCCTGGGCAAAGCAATATTCATCAAACGATCCAGAAATTCAAACATATGACTTCCACGGAGAGTTACCTTTGCACCGATGGGCATCCCCTCCCTTAACTTAAATCCAGCAATAGCTTTTTTGGCTCTTGTCAACACTGGTTTCTGCCCAGTAATTAACGCGAGTTCAGAGACGGCACTCTCTAAAAGCTTTGCATTTTGGACGGCCGCACCCATCCCAACGTTAATCACCACACGCTCCAAACGAGGAACTTGCATATGATTCCGATAGGAAAAATCACTAACCATCTTCGGGATGACCTCACTTCGATACTTTTCTTTAAGTCGAGGAAGAGGCCTCCCAGCACCAGAAGCTTGACTTGCTGTTTCTGCTTTCGTCGTACCCATTAAACTTTATCCAGCACTTCCTCAGGACTCTTCCGAAGGATCCTCACACGACGCCCATCTTCCAACACTTTAATCCCAACCCTAGATGGCTTCTGCATGGCTTGGGAATAAATCATGACATTGGAAATGGCAAACGGTGCCTCACGCTCCAAAATTCCACCCTGCTTATGTTTTTGAGTTGGCTTTGTATGCCGCTTCATAATATTTAATTTTTCAACTGTCACTTTTCCAGCATTAGAAGATACCCCCAACACCTTTCCAGTTTTCCCCTTTTCTTTCCCAGCAACGACCATGACGGTATCGCCTTTTTTGATTCGGGCTTTTTTAGGGCCATGACCAACCTGTTTTTTGGGAAGACCGCGCGGCATTATAATACCTCTGGAGCAAGTGATACAATTTTCATAAATTTCTTTTTTCTCAATTCTCGAGCAACCGGCCCAAAAATTCGCGTTCCCACTGGATCACCTGTGTTATTCACCAAAACACAAGCATTTCGGTCAAAGCGAATATAGGATCCATCTTCGCGACGAGCACTTTTCTTTGTACGAACAATGACAGCCTTTACCACTTGCCCTTTTTTCACGGCCGCTCTAGGAATGGCTTCACGAACAGACACGACGATAATATCGCCAATCCCAGCATATCGGCGCCTAGTTCCTCCCAGAACATGGAAACACCGAACGCTTCTCGCTCCGGAATTGTCGGCTACATCAAGATATGTATGATTTTGGATCATGCCTTTTCAATACTCCTGCACAGAGAATGTAAGATCTATGCCTGTTGAGACTTTTCGCCTCGTTCAACTATAGCGGCTACCCGCCAATGCTTGTCTTTACTAAGAGGCCGGGTTTCCACAATCTTTACCTTATCACCGATTTTAGATTCGTTTTTTTCATCATGCGCTTTCAAACGAGAAACCCGACGAACAACTTTCCCGTACAAGGGATGGGGAACAAGTCTTGTGACTGCAACGACCACAGTCTTTTCCATTTTATCCTTGACAACCTTTCCATAGGAAACACGTTGCCTTCGAAGTATTTCATTAGACATTCTTTAACACCCTACCCCCCAATCAGCGAGACGAATTCAATTCTTTTTCGCGCAAAATCGTTCGAGCCCTAGCAACATCACGCCGCACTTCACGAATACGCATAGGATTTTCAATGCGCCCCAAAGCAAGCTGACACCGTAAGTGAAAAAGCTCTTGCTTTAAATCGTGCACTTTCCCAACGACTTCTTCCTGTTCCATACCTCTGAGTTCTTGAATATTCATAATGTTTAACTTTAGATCGTAATTTCTCCACGAACAACAAATCTGGTAGCCAAAGGCAACTTATGTCCGGCCAACCGAAACGCTTCTTCCGCAACAGCTCTCGTCACGTCATCCATTTCATAAAGGATACGTCCAGGCTTCACAACAGCCACCCACAACTCAGGATTTCCTTTTCCTTTACCCATTCTCACTTCTGCAGGCTTTTTAGTCACAGGCTTGTCTGGGAAAATTCTAGTCCAAATTCTTCCGCCACGCTTCACATGCCGGGTCATGGCGATTCTGGCCGCTTCAATTTGACGAGCTGTGATTCTCCCAGGCTCCAACACCTTCAAACCAAACTGGCCGAAGGAGACCTCTCCCCCTCGGTAGGCCTTCCCATACGAACGCCCCTTGTGCACTTTTCTATATTTAACTTTTTTTGGAGCTAACATAATTAATCACGCCTTTCCCAATTACAAAAGAGAAAGAGACGGCTCCCCTTTTATCGTTGAGGGCAACTCAGCATCGCCTTTGTAAATCCAGGTCTTTACACCAATTTTCCCCATGGTCGTATTTGATTCGGCAAAACCATATTCAACATCAGCGCGAAGGGTGTGAAGAGGAACGCGCCCCTCACGATACCACTCTGTCCTAGCGATCTCATTCCCACCAAGTCTACCAGCACATGCAACCCGAATTCCCTGGGCACCCAACCGCAGTGCAGCAGCAACACTTCGCTTCATGGCACGGCGAAATGATACTCGTTTTTCCAACTGCAAAGCGATATTCTCTGCCACCAGCTGAGCATCCAATTCCGGTTTCTTGATTTCCTTCACAGTGACGTACACTTCACGGCCATACTGCTTCTCAAAGCCACTCTTTAACTTATCAACTTCAGCGCCTTTTCGTCCGATAATGATACCTGGACGTGCAGTATGAATGATAATCTTCACCTGGTTACCAGAACGCTCAATCTCAACTCGAGCAATACCAGCATGATATAATCTGGTTTTGACGATTTTTCGGATCTGCACATCCTCATGAAGCAATTTGACATAGTCTTTTTTAGCATACCATCGAGAATTCCAAGTTCTGGTATACCCAAGCCTAAAACCATATGGATGCGTTTTCTGACCCATAAATGCCGCCTACCCCTCTCCTAAAAATCCAAAGCAAGAATATCGAAGAAAAACGAAAAAGCCACTATGACCCATTATTTGAGGCCACGACAATTGTGACATGACTCGTTCTCTTATGAATAGGATTCGCTCTGCCCATAGACCTTGCCTGAAATCGCTTCAAGACTGGACCACCATCAACATATGCTCGAACAATCTTCAATGAGTCCGGATCGCCCAACTCCTTCTGCCCGGCATTAGCAACAGCCGACTCAAGAAGTTTCCCCACTACAGGTGCGGCCGCTCGTGGAAGATACTTGAGAACCGTCAACGCATCAGATACATCACGGCCTCTGATTAAATCAATGACCAACCGAATTTTCCTTGGAGCCATCCTCACATAACGAAGGACTGCACTTGCTTCTGCCATAAACCGTTCCCCTCTTCCTACTTTAATGCAACAGCCTTCTCAGATCTTGCAGCCCCATGTCCCCTAAAAAATCGCGTTGGCGAAAACTCACCAAGTTTGTGCCCAACCATATTGTCAGTGACATAAACCGGAATAAATTTCTTCCCATTATGGACGGCGAATGTGTGCCCAATCATGTCAGGAATAACCGTAGAACGGCGAGACCAAGTCTTAATTAATTTGTTGTCACGATTTTCATTCATCTTTTCGACCTTCTTTAAAAGATGATCGTCGACGAATGGCCCTTTTTTAACTGAACGAGGCATGCAAATCTCCGCGCGGGATTATTTTTTCCGCCGTGAAATAATAAATTGGGATGAGGCCTTTTTCTTTTTTCTCGTCTTAAAGCCTTTTGTCGGGAGCCCCCAAGGTGAAACTGGATGGGGATTTCCCTGGCCAGCCTTTCCTTCGCCACCGCCATGAGGATGGTCAACTGGATTCATCACAACGCCTCGGACATGCGGCATTTTCCCCAACCAACGAGATCGGCCTGCTTTCCCAATACTGACATTCTCATGATCCAAATTTCCTACTTGGCCAACCGTAGCCATACACACTCCTAAAATCCTTCGCATTTCACCGGAAGTAAGCCTAACCTGGATGTAATGTCCATCACGCCCCATCACTTGCGCAGAGGCACCGGCGCTTCGCACAAGTTGACCACCCTTACCAGGCTTAAGCTCAATATTATGAATGGTGGTTCCTAATGGCATTGAAGATAAAGGAAGGGAATTCCCAGGCCGAATATCAGCACCCGTTCCAGACTGGACCATTGCCCCAATGGCCAAACCGACCGGCGCAAGAATGTATCGCTTCTCTCCATCGACATAATGAAGCAAGGCAATTCTCGCTGATCGATTGGGATCGTATTCAATACGAGCCACCTTTGCTGGGATATCAAACTTATTTCTTTTAAAATCAATTTGTCGATATTGACGTTTATGGCCACCGCCACGAAATCGACTTGTGATTCGCCCCTGATTATTACGCCCACCAGATTGGCTTTGTTTTTTTATCAGTTTCTTCTCAGGACGCTCACTCGAAAGCTTTTCACCAACAATCGCAGTCATTCCACGGCGGCCTGGGGATGTTGGTCTGTACGGTTTTACTGACATATTCTTCCCACTTTCCTAATTACAATATCGCTGAGCAAAAATCGAACTACGCACTCTCATAAAGCTCGAGTTTTTCACCTTCTCGAAGAGTCACAATGGCTTTCTTCCAATCCGCACGCTTTCCAACAAAACGACCCTGTCGTTTAGTTTTCCCCATGACATTCATGACATTGACGGTCTTAACTTTAACCTTCAACGCTGACTCAACGGCAAAGCGAATTTCTACTCGAGTGGCGCTTTTTCTTACCACGAAAGCTACTCGATTAGCCTGGTCTTGAAGACCGGTGATTTTTTCTGTCAATAAAGGCTTTATCAGAACATCAAAAGGATCACGCTTCATGCCCACAACTCCTGAACTTTTTCCAACTGATCTTTTAAGATGACCAGGGATTCATAACGGATAATATCGTAGACATTGAGCGCCCCCGGATGGACCACCTTAACATTCTTCAAATTGCGGGCAGCTCGAAATAGACCAACATTATCTTCACCCACAACCAACAACACTGAGCGATTCAGCCCAAAGTTCGCCAAGGCAGCAGAAACCAATTTAGTCTTTGGCTCAGGGAGAGGTAATGCTGAGAGAATAGACAATTCACCGACAGCTTGCTTTGAAGAAAGGGCACATTGCATGGCCCCACGATACATTTTTTTAGGGATAGAAAAATCATAGCTGCGTGGACGCGGACCAAAAACAATTCCACCGTGCCGCCAAACAGGAGACCGATTCGATCCAGCACGGGCACGACCGGTATGCTTTTGCTTCCAAGGCTTTTTCCCTGTCCCACTCACCTCACCACGACCTTTTGTACTGGCCGTTCCTTGACGCAAGGATGCGCGCTGCATGACTACAGCCGTATGAACCAAAGGTTCCTTTAAAGGCACCCCAAAAATTTCATCATTCAATTCAATTGAACCGACTGACTTCTTTGCTGTATCTACAACGTCAATGGTAGCCATAAAATTTACTTCTTTTGCACCTTTTGAATAACGACATAACCACCGGTGGGCCCAGGAACCGCTCCCAAAACTAGCAAGAGATTTTCCTCTGCACGCACCTCAATAATTTTCAAACCACGGACAGTGACATTCACCGCACCCATATGACCTGGCAACTTTTTTCCCTTCCAAACCCTAGAAGGGTAGGAACTTGCCCCCATAGAGCCTGGTGCACGATGAAACATGGAACCATGAGTTGCTGGGCCACCACCAAAGTTATGCCGCTTCATCACTCCCTGAAAGCCCTTACCCTTTGAAATACCTTGCACATCAACCTTTTCACCCTTTTCGAAAAGATCGACTGAAACGGTATCCCCAAGGTGACGCTCCCACGGGCCACGAAATTCTTTCAATGTACGCCACAACTTATTGCTACCAGAGGCTCGAAGATGCCCGATTTCCGCCTTTGATATTTTCCGCTCCTCAACAGTACGAAACCCCAGTTGGATTGCCTGATAACCATCACGCTCCAAGGTCTTGACTGCGGTCACATCGCAGGGACCTGCCTCAATCACTGTCACAGGATGGAGACGACGGTCGGCATCGTACACTTGAGTCATCCCTAATTTTTTGCCTAACAAGCCACTACCCATTCAACAGATCCTCACCCAATTCAAGATTACCAAAAAACCTAGGGCTATAGTTTTATCTCAACATCAACTCCGGCAGCAAGACTCAATTTCATGAGCGCATCCATGGTATCTGGAGTTGGTTCAAGAATATCTAACAATCGCTTATGAGTCCGAATTTCAAACTGCTCACGGGATTTTTTATCCGCATGAGTGGAGCGCTGAATCGTGAATTTCTCGATTCGGGTAGGGAGAGGCACTGGCCCAGCCACCCTTGCACCGGTCTGCTTTACAGTATCGACAATCTCCCTAGCAGACTGATCGAGGATCCGGTAATCAAACCCCTTTAACCGGATACGAATTCTCTGATCTATACTTACCACGAGCCAGCCTCCTATTTATTCAATAATTTCCGTGACCACACCGGCACCCACCGTGCGCCCACCTTCCCGCACCGCGAACCGCAGCCCTTGCTCCATCGCAATCGGGGAAATCAATTCACAATTAAACGTCGTATTATCCCCCGGCATCACCATCTCCACCCCTTCCGACAACTGCACAATCCCTGTCACATCT
>JAJDBO010000099.1 GCA_029261305.1 Nitrospirales bacterium | reverse complement strand
GTGAAGGACGGATTGGGTATGGGAGAAGCCGTGGGACATTATATCTTTCAGCGGCGAAAGCAGTTTCCCAATTGGAAAACCAGCCTTTTAGCAACTGGCGTCCAGCTTGGAATTCCCGTGACGGTTCATGTGGCCATCGGGACTGACATCATTCATATGCATCCAGCGGCAGATGGTGCGGCGCTTGGCGAAGGGTCACTTCGTGATTTTCGAAAACTCACGGCGGTTGTATCAGGCATGGAGGGTGGGGTCTATCTCAATTTGGGTTCGGCAGTCTTATTGCCTGAGGTCTTCTTAAAGACCGTCACCCTGAGCCGAAACTTGGGTCGGGCATTGAAAAATATTACCACCGCGAATATGGATTTTCTTCCCCATTATCGCCCCATGACTAACGTGGTTAAGCGTCCGACGCAAAAGGGTGGTCAAGGTCTGTCCCTCACAGGCCATCATGAGATTATGCTTCCACTCTTGGCCGCCGCAGTCATTGAGGAGTTGAAAGTATGAGCATGCATGCAGAAATGATGAAGGACTCTTGTGAACCAAGGCCATTTTAGGGTCATTAGTCTTCTTGACTCTGATCATCGACCCTTTTACGTTGAACCCGAGATTCCATTGTCTTATTGGAGTATTCTCCGTCGGTATAGGAATATGACGTGCCAACAATGAACAAAAAAATACTGGTTGTCGACGATGATCCGGATATTGTCTTGATGTTAACGGACAGATTGGAGGCCTTGGGTTATGATCCTGTGAGTGCCAGCGATGGGGAACAGGCACTCGATCTCCTTGAGAGCGAAGAGCCAGGGTTGGTCTTACTTGACCTTGAAATGCCCCATTTATCTGGCATGGAAGTCCTTGAGCGGTTAGGAGGATCGGTTAAAGCGTTTGAGCCCGAGGTCGGCATGAGAAGTGGGCTATGGGAAGGAGATGCTACGCATCCGCCTATTATCGTGATGACCGCGCATGGCACGATTCAGCGAGCGGTGGATGCCATGAAATGCGGGGCCTATGATTTTTTGACGAAGCCACTGGATGTCGATCATCTGACGATTGTCATTGAAAAAACTCTTGAACGGGAATCTCTCAAACGTCAGGTTGCCTATTTACGAAAGGAAGTCGAGTCTCGGTATAGCACCATTGTGGCGACGACTCCTGAAATGCATTCCTTAATTGATTTGGCGAAACGAGCGGCTAATTCTGATGCTACGGTATTGTTGTTGGGAGAAAGTGGAACCGGGAAGGAGTTGTTTGCCCGATCAATCCATCAATGGAGTTCCCGTCGAACCATGCCCTTTGTCATTATCAATTGTGTCGCCCTGGCGGATACATTGCTGGAGAATGAACTCTTTGGTCATGAAAAAGGGGCATTTACGGGAGCCACCACTCTTCAGAAAGGAAAAATGGAAGTGGCTGATGGGGGAACAGTATTTTTAGATGAAATAGGGGACATGAGCCCCGACCTTCAAACTAAGCTCCTTCGGTTACTGCAGGATCGTGAATTTCACCGAGTCGGTGGTACAAAATTTGTTCGAGTAAATATTCGAGTGCTCGCGGCCACCAATCGTGATTTACCGAAAGCTGTGAAAACTGGGAAGTTTCGTGAAGATCTTTATCACCGTCTCAATGTTGTCAGTTTTTCCATTCCCCCCTTACATGAACGGACGAATGACATTCCTCATTTGGCTGATTTATTTCTTCAGCGATCAGCACGTGAATTGGGAAAACCTGGAATGTATCTGACCCCAGAAGCCGTGGAAACAATGAAGAACTATCCATGGCCAGGAAATGTCAGAGAGTTGGATAATGCAATCTCTCGGGCCGTTGTGTTGAGTATCGACCCCGCGATTGGTCCGGATCACCTTCGATTAACAGACCAATCCTTATCGAATATGCCGGCTTTTGAGCATCTGACCTACCATGATGCGATGGATCAGTATGGTCGGTATCTGGTTGAGCAAGCCCTTCGACGTGCTAGTGGAAATCAGACGAAAGCAGCCGATGCGCTGGGTCTTCAACGATCCTACCTGGCTCGATTGGTGAAACAAAAGAATATTGAAGTTAAGAATATTGAGGAGTTGAGTTAATTATTGAGTGACGATCTCGTGTCTATGGTCGGGAGTGTAAAGTACAACCGACTGCCTTTCCCCCTCTCGCTTTCCACCCAGATTTTTCCGTGATGTAGTTCAACTAAGCTTTTCGTAATCGCCAAGCCTAACCCAGCTCCTTGAGATTCTGTTGATGAATCGGGGCTTCGGTAAAAACGATTGAATATATTGGGGAGGTCCTGAGAGGGGATACCCTTCCCGGTGTCGGTGATACATACTTGAATGAATTCAGTATCGTAGGGTTTTGCCTCAATAGTAATGCTCCCATGGCTCGGCGAAAATTTTATGGCGTTATGAAGAAGGTTGATAAGGATTTGATGAATTTTGTCCCAATCCCCAAAAACCGAAGGCAAGCCAGCCTGATGTTGGGTGCAGATGGTTAACGATTTCGGTTCGGTCAAGGGACGCAGACTTTCGGTAACTTCAGTGACAAGATCCAATAGAACAAATGGGACCATCTTTAAATCCATTCTACCGGCCTCAATGCGTGAGATATCAAGGAGGTCATTGATCATTCTCGACAATCGTTCAACGTTATACTTGATGCGTGTCAGGTAAAAGGATTGACGATCATTGAGTCCACCGATAAAGCCATCGAGCAAATTCTCGACCAAACCCTTTATAGAGGTCATCGGGGTACGGAGTTCATGGGAGGTAATCGAAACAAAGGCGGATTTAAGTTGGTCCACCTCTTGTAGTTTGCGATTGGCGGTTTGCAAGGCATTCGTACGTTCTTGAATTCGAGACTCAAGGGACGCATTCATTTCCTCAATTTGTGAGTATGCTTGGGCATTATCTAGAGCAATGGCTACCTGGCTTCCGATGGTGGTAAGGAGATTGACGTCATCTTGCGTCAGCGCATGTTCTTGCGATCGGTCGACCGTGAGCGAACCCACAATTTTCCCTTTTACCGTTAATGGAACAGAGATAAAGGATTTCACATTGGCCCTTTGGGCCAATTGTTGGGAGAATGGATGGAGGCGATCCCATTCTTTTTGCAGGTCACCAATGAGTAATGGTTTCCCTTGAAGCAAGACTTGTCCCTCGATACTGTCGGGGTCGGTAACTGGTGTTTTCAAATGTCGGGCGAACTGGGCGATGTCGGTAGGCACTCCCAAAATTCTGGCGTCATGGCTCACTCCTTCAGTTGGGTCAAAGAATGATATCATAGCGCGGTCGTAGGGTAATTTTTGAATAATGGTTTCTAAAACTTCCTGAAGCAGCGATTCTCTATCGAGATTGGAACTGAAGAGCAGCCCTGTTTGATGGAGTGTTGTCAGTTGGCGAACTTTTTGCTCCAACTCAACGCTCGTGCGTTCCTGTTCCCCATAGGATTCGCGCAATTCTTCATGGCGTTTTTCGACAAACGCCATCTGTTCTTGGATGAGAGGTTCGCGTAGAGCCGCCTGGCGACGAAGATCTATCCAATGTGCCCAGACCCAGCATGTCCCTCCACCAATGAGCGACCAGATGAAGGATTCACTCCAAGTAAAGTCGGGATGTCTCCAGCGAAGGTAGGTAAGGAGAAAAGCGCTCACTATAACCGAAAGGAATGCCCAGTGGGCTGATGCCTGATGAATCTGAGGGGGCCACCGAAACTCCCATTCGCAATACTCGTCTCCCTTGGCGATGCATTGGTGATTGGTAATAGTGGCAAAACCCAAATGATGAACAAAGTGGGGGACGGCAGCTAATCCAGCCTTGGCCGATTGGCAAATCAGTTCCGCACATCGTTGACGATAGGGACCAAATTGTTGGTAGACATGGTCGGTAAATTTCATGCGGAGAATCGCTGACCCATTGGTTACTGGTCCTACACTAAAGTGAATGGATCCTTTGGCAAATTTCTCTCCGAAATGTGGAAACATAGTATAAATTTGCGTGACGGAAAATGGCCGGCCTAGGGTTTGAATAATGGGGGAAATGAACTTCTGTCGTCCCATGTTAAATTGGAACAGAGGGTCCTCCGAAAGGTGGCAACAGAATTCTGCCAGGTAACAGACGAATTCGTAGGAATAACTGTTCCACAAATTTCCCAACAGAGAGGGAGTGACATGATAGGCCGAATCGGAAATACGTTGATTCAGTAATTCGCAGAGATCTTGGATGACAGCTTGTGCGGCTTCCGGCCCCTTGGTCTGATGAATGATTTCTTTTAAGAATTCAATATTCGCTTGAACGGTGATCCCACTGACATCCCGGATTTTTTCTCCAGTGGAAGTCACGCCAAACGGACAGAATTCCATAAACGGTCTGTCCAAAATTGAGGAGTGACCCGAATTTTGGGGTAGAGACCCCAGTCCATGATTAGGTTGAGATTGGTTTGGAAATGGAATGAGTGTGGCTGGCTGTGTCATATACACCGCAATATGGGTCAATATGGGTGACCCTAATGGAATGAGTCATTAAGTGTATCCTCTCGATTTATATTAGTTTCCTCATGGTCTCTAGGGGATTTCGAGATTGTATTGCCCTGTGTAGTGTGTCTTTGAGTTCCTTGCGATCAAAGGGCTTAGAGAGAAACGCAAAGGCACGGCTTTGCTCCTGGGGGCGCAGGTATCTCTCAAGGGATGTAGAGGCGGTCAGAATAATGATGGGAAGGTCGGGGTCACGAGCTAACATTTGAGTGAGTACATCAAACCCGTCACGGTCTGGAAGTCCTAAATCTAAAATCACAGCTTGAAATTGATGGTGCGCACTGAGATCAAGAGCCGCCTGGCCCGTCCCCACCACGGTGACGATATAGCCTTCATGACTTAATAAATCTGTGAGGGCGATTCTGATATCTGGATCGTCGTCGACCGTCAGAATATTCGCTCTATCAAAAGATTCATTATAGGAAGAGGGTATTGAACATTGATTCTTCATGACTTCTGATAATTTCACTTCTTATTGGAAAAATATATTTGTCTTTGTTGTGTTTAGGGTAACTCATGTACTTCCCGTGCGGCTCGAATACCAGACTCTAGAGCTCCTTGGATGGTCGCGTGCAACGAGCATGGAGCCGTATGTTCGCCGGCAAAGTGTACCCGCCCTTCAGGGGTTGAAAGATGAGGGACGAGGGAGCCAACTGTGCCTGGTTTATACCAACTGTATCCACCAAGAGCCCACGGGTCGGAATCCCAACATTTCCAACTGGTAGCTTCAACAAAATCGAAGATTTTGGGGTATACCTTTTGGGCTTGGTCCATTGCCAATCTATTCCTGATGGACTCATCCATGAACGCTAATTGTCGGGCCGCAGGACCAGTCGTGTATCCCTGAAGCATGCCTCGAGTGCCATGTTGGTTCCAACTCGCATCCCAAAAGTAGGTAAAGGGGCGGTCCGTCAATGCCATACCCGACATTCCTTCTCCAATCCAAAACTTTTCTCTGGTCTGAAAATAGACTCGAGAGACTGAGCTGTAGGGAAGCTCTTTGATGGCTTTGTGCTTCGGAGGAGAAAATCCAGGGGACACTTGGAGGTGCCGTAAAACAGAAAACGGTATGGCCAAAATGAGATAGTCACCTCCTAGGGTCTGCCGCTCCCCATTTTGAAAATACGTGATGTAGGTTTTGTCTCGGGCATGCTCAATCTTTGTGACTTTTGCTCCAAACTGGATATGGCCGGAAAGTGTGTGGGCGAACGCCTGCGGAAGAAGATCGTTCCCACCTTGAATAGCATAGAAGGGTCTACGGAATTGACTGAATTTCGCTCTGTCTCCGAGTAACTCAATAGCAGAAGTATGTTCGTCTCCTTCGCCGATCCAATCCCAGTCCATGATACGAAGTAATTCAATAGCGGAATCGGATGCGCCCATTTCTTTGAGAGCCGAGACGAAGGTCTTGCCATCAAACTGAGTGAGGACATCCCTTGGCCAATTTCCATCAAAACCTTTCTGAAACTTTCGAAGGAGCGGCTCCACATATTTTTGGCTCATCCCGGAGAGACCTAGTTGTTGCTCATCCCGGGAAAGAGGAAGAGGCCAGTCCGTGGCGTGACTCGGGTCACAGATCACACGGTTTCCGTTTAGGTGAGCGATAGAAACATTTTGCGCAGATCGGAGGGGTGTTACGGAAAGGCCAAAGTGGTTGATATACGCCAAGGCATAATCGGGATCAGCAGGATAAAAGTACTCCGCTCCAGCTTCGGCATACAGCCCTTCCGGGAAACCTTCCCGAAGGGTAGCCAGTCGTCCTCCAGGGCGAGTCTGTGCCTCCAAAACTGTGACTTCATGTCCAGCTTGCGAGAGTTCAAAGGCTGCGGATAATCCTGCTAGCCCAGCGCCGACAACCAGAACTTTCTTGGTAGACCCATTTCGAGGTAATAGTTGGCCGACGTTCAATGGTCGTCTCCCAAAAATCTGAGGATTTTACAGTGAAGGCGTGTCATTGCCACCAATAGCCAGCATATACACAGTTGAATGGGTTACTCCATCGATGCCCAAGAACTCATCGATTTCTCGGTCATAGAACCCACCAATATTGACGCACCCAAGTTCAAGAGCCGTAGAAACCAGGTTCATGTTCTGAGCCACATGACCGGCTTCTAAGAGTGTAAACCTGTAGCCTCGATCCCCATATTTAAATACTGTTCGTTCAAACATGGCTGTCATAAAGATCACAAGAGAACTCTCAAGACCCAATTCGGGTTGAGTCATTGAGTCGGCAATTGTCTGCCGCCCGTCCCCTTTTCGAAGGCGACGAATATAATGACCGGAGGCATTGTAATGGTAGAGACCAGGGGAGACCCCTTGAATATCGGCGCAGTGGAAAAAAATTTCCAGAGGGTATAACGCTCCCCCAGAGGGAACGGCGCGGAAAGGACGGGGGAAAGAGGTTCCCTGATTTTCCCGCGTGGTACCGTAGCCATAGTGTAACACCGTGGCGAGTTCTTCTAAGGAGTAAGAATGTGGAGCAAAACTCCTGACTGAGACTCTGTTCAGAATCGTATCTGAAAGAGATGAGTTGGGCATCGTTAGTGGGGCTGGCAAATCTATCAGAGGATACCCGTCATAGGGTAAAGATTCGTGGAATTCTTTTGTTTTTTGCACAACCTGTTCTTCTGTCAATGCTGCAAAATATCTTCCAAGTTTCGAGTTTTCGTGAAACAATTCCCACGCTGAGTTCTCGGTGCTAGAGGGCATCAGCAACTCATTCCACATGTCTGTATTCATGAAGTTACCTCATTGTTTAAAAAAAAGTTGCTGGTTTCTCAGTACCCGTCGTTCGCAAAAAAAATATGAGCCACCAGCAACGAGTGACAATTCACGGATACGGGTGGGGAGCCGGATTGTCTCCCTGCTCTCGTCTCACACCACGATATCCTAATAGTTGGGGTACCTCCCATAATCGTGTCCCACCAAGTGCTCGATTAGCATGTCCCATTTGGAGGGGATGAAATCCCGGGATCACCGCTCGAACTACGGAAAGTCCTAACTCGCCGATATCGGGAGTCGTGAGGTCAGCGACAAGGACTCGATGGTGTATATGGCCAATTTCGGCAACGAGTTTTGGTAGATCTTGATAGTGGTCCCCAGTGAAAGGACTCGGAATATCTTGGAACGCGATTCGATCTTCCGAGGAAAAGATAAAGTCGGCCAAGTGGCTGTTCTCGTGGTCTCCATAGAATCTCAGATGCGCATCTTGATGATTGACGGACTGAAAGTCGGAATCTGCTACGATGCTCGGTTCGCTAGCCTTTAATTGTTGGGCCAAACGACGAGTATGGGCCAGCTCTTCGAGACTTTTTCGAACGGCATCTTCCGGATCAAGGTCCGCTGAGGCGGCAAAACACAGTGCGGGTGCATCGTTTTCTGGACATTGAGACACCGCTAATACCACCGGAACGGCATGATCCATCGCCAAATGGAAGAGACTCACAGAATTCCCTGTTCGTTCGAAACGACTGACAAGGTCTTGGTTGTCGAGACTTAAGGTTTCGATCAAAATTTGAGGCCTGGCAAGACATGCTTGCCAGGTCAGCATAAAGGCATCACGTTCAATGACTTCGCATATGGCGGAAATAGCAGCTTCCTCATAACTACAGTGACACGCGAGTCCGGTAGAAATAGGTTGGAGGATAGGATGTTCTCCGTTTTCTCGGTCATACCAGTATGGAATAAACACGGTGGCCGCTGGGACGTACCAGGGCTCATCGGTTGCCAGATCAATGGTTGGAGCCCATCGGGCAAGGGTCGTATGGGAAAAGGAAGTGTAAAGAAAGTCTGGCCGGCTAGATTGCGCATCACTAAAGAGTGCGAAGTCCTGGGGTGCAATGCATGGGAATGAAGCATTTTGGTAAGTGGTCAAAGGCAATGCTTCTTTGTCGTAAATAGCTGAACAATATCGTTCCACTGCCTCGCCAATGGCTTTGGCTACTGCAACTTCCCTCGATGCTGAAGCTCCTCCAGTATTGGCAAAGTTCTTAAATTGGCTGAATGCAAGGGTGTTACAAGCTTTGGCGTAATAACAAAAAAAGTCCGGGATCCCTGCCTCTCGACGATATTCTTTCACGTATTTCACGACACCAACCTGATCATCGACCAAAGCGTCGACAATGTTGGCCAATCGATGAAACGAAGGGTTTTTTGTCTTAATCATGATTGCGCCTGGGAAAAGGTAAATTGTGAATAAGGCTTTTCCGTGGTGACAGCCGAGTGGGTTTGCAGTGGTCCACAGACCGGACATCGAGGAAGTTTTAAAACTTTTCTGGTGATCATGCGAGTTGACAAGAGATTGACTTCGATAAGCTTCCCGACATTCCACAACGGTAAAGCTTGACTATAAAACTTGGTCAGTTCCATAGCGGCAACATTTCCCAATATGGAAGCCATGGATGGATGAAATCCGACCACTGTTTGAGATTCAAAGGCCATGCTATCCACCACATGTTTCGCACTTGGATTACCCAAGTGGGAGTCTTGTCGGGTCACCAAGCATTCAAAACAGGCCGTTTCTTTAGGAATGATGAGTGGCCCAATCTGGCCGACCAAATTGGATAACACGATGGGCAAGAACCGAAGATTGTGTTGGACACAATATGTGTTCCATTCCCTAAGGACAGGAGGTGAGCCGAAGTCACAGGTGGAAATAACACAATCTAAAGAAGCCGGCTCTATGTTGTCCTCCCACCATTCCTTGGCAATTGGAGCCGGAATAGATGAAGGCCAAGTTAAGGATGCTAGGTCCTGTTGAGCATCAAAAAGCCGCAGGTTTCGTAATTCCGGTTCGTCGACGACCTCAAGATTGGTAAACCCGGACTCCCAAAGGGACGTGATCAGTTGTTTTGAAATGTAATTGACTCCAAGGATGGTAATTTTTTGCGTATGTAATCGTTCGCGGATTTCCACACCATTTTGATCAAAATGCCAATAAAATATGTCTGTGTTGTTTTCCGAAACCTCGGAATGGAGAGAGGGGATACTGTCCGGCACCAATAACCTTCGATCAATGAGTTGATCGACCAATTTGGCCACCAGGGGCTGAGTCTCTGTTGGAAACAAAGCCACTAGCGAATCTTTAGATATTCCCGGTTGAACTAAAGACGAGAAAATCTGGTCAATGACGGCGCTGACGTTTTCCCCACGAATTTGCACTTCCGTACAACCTCGTTTGAGGATAATGCCTTGCTCGGTGGGGAGAACTTTTACAGGCAAGCAGGTAAGTGGTTGGTCGCCTTTGATCCGTATCATGGTTTGTATCCTTCATGTAAAAAAAGTATGGCTATTATCTGACGTCTGGAAAGCTGATTTCTACAGTCATAAAAAATCATGGTAGTCCCATCCCTTTTATTGAGATCTGGAGTAGTGGGGGGCCCCCCACTACTCACCAAGATCCCAAATTTCTGAAAATTACCCAGCCCTACAACTAACAAAACCTTTTGCGAATTACCCTCGCAATTTTTTGTCCGGTGAAGAGAAACAAGGACATGGAAAACCTAAAGCCCAAAATCTTACCTATGATTCTTGTTCAGACGCAGCACAACAGGTGCAACAACCTACACAAGAACGGGCTGGTACTCCATGGCCGGGCTTCCAATTATGGAGCCCTAATTCATTCAGTGACGGCTCAAGAGCTGTCTCTACTGAATTCATGTCTTCCACTTCAATTGAGAGCTGATGGGATGATCCTGGTTGCATAATGCACCTCCTGAAAATGAAAAAGTTAATAAGGATAAAAATGGTAAACAAAGAGCGGCTAGCCCTGCTCCCCAGGTCTAATGTTCTTTCTCCTCGAAAGTCTTGAGGACTATTCAAAAATTCCAAATGTCCCCTTGCTTCATTTGGAGATACTAGACCCAATACCCATTCCTTACGCAAAATCTGTACCGAATTTTTTTTGAAACTTTTTTAGGACAGGGAGAGATATTTTTCTTCGTGGTCTTAGGGAGTTAGATGGAGATGGAACCAATTAACATTTAAAAGTCGGAAGGGAGGGAAGGAAGAGAAATTGTATCTGTTAGGATACACGGGTTTATCTTTTTGGATACACCCTTGGGGAATGAGAGAATTTGGCTTTCAGGACATCATTAGGTACGTCCCACCTTTTGGAAAGGTTAAGAAAAGGGGCATCTTGTAAGGTATATTCGTGGAACGATTCCCTAGGAAAGTTGCTTGGGTTTTCACTTACTGAAATCTAAATGTCAGCCAGCCCATAGTACGCGATCCGATGATTTCACCAAGCGGGTGTTCGTTATGCTTATCATTTAAGGCATTAAAAACGGAAATGGCGAGTTCGAGTTGATCGTCCCAAAAGGTATACCCTCCACGGAGATTGACAAGAGTAAAACTCGCAACCCGTGTATTTGGAGGAGGAGAGCCACCAAAAGCTGAGAAACCGACAGCAAAGGTGCCATTAATAGGATAGGTGGCTCCTCCCACGTGATGAAGGGTCGCCTCGGCCGTGAATCCATTTTCCCATTCTCCACGAAGCCCCGCATTAATTTTAAAATGAGGTCCTCCACGCCGAACACCTCCGGTCAGTGTTTGCCCAATTTGTTGATAGCTATAATTCAAGAAACCACTTAACCAAGGAAGAGGCCAATATTCCAGGCTTACCTCCCCTCCATAGATATCTGCTTCCCCTCCATTGGCAAAGACAAAGGAAGAGCTTCCTACTGGGACATCGACCGATCCTATTAAATCAGAAATATGATTGAAAAATAGATCAATTCTGCCTCGTACCTTGTGCTTGAAAAACCAACCCTGGTAACTCAATTCATAAGACGTAATCTGTTCAGGATCAAGGTTTTTCGATCCTGTCAATGTTCCTACGCCAAAAAATCCTCCTATTGAACTTGTGTGCGTTTCAAAAAGGGTGGGGGGACGAAAAGCTAAAGCAATCGTTCCTCGAATCGTGTGGTTGGGAAACAACCGGTATATAAGAGCAACTCGGGGGCTGTAGGTGGGATTGATTTCGGTATGAAGATCGAGCCGAATACCTCCGGTCGCTGATAACTTTCCCGTGGCTTGCCACTCATCCTGAATATACATCCCAAATCGATCTTCTCGACCAAATTGACTCAGGAAATTACTGGACACCGTATTATGTCGATAATCCATACCGTAGGTCAGTCGATTGGAATCTCCTAGGGTGATTCCATGTTGTCCAGAGAGGTTGTAACTATGCCATTTCCGAGACTGATTGGAGCTGCCATTGAGATCGGTGACAACAAAGGTACTAGGCAGTAATGGATTTGTTTGAAGAAAATTGGAAACCACTGAACGATTCATATAGGCACGGATGAAAAAATCCGGTCGCTTGTATTCCACTTTCGCATAGCCCTGAGAGGGTTCCCCCTGAACCGTGACCGTGGACACGATTGGCCCATCATACCGGTTGGCATCAGCCAAACCCCCAGAGACTGATAATGTCGCTAAATCAGAAAGGGCATAGTCAGTTTGCACGTTAAACTTGTGAACGCGGAATCCCAAGCTACTTCTGGATTCCCATTGATTCGATTGGTCTCGCCCAATTGAAAGTCGATACCCAAGTTTATCGTATTTTCCAGCGTACACCGCTGCGCTGGATAAAGTGCCAAGTTCCCCTCCTCCGACCTGAACATGGGCGCCCTTCATTTCTCCTGGAGATTTAGTAATGATGTTAATCACCCCATCAAACGCATTAAATCCATACACCGCGGATGCTGGTCCTTTGAGCACCTCAATCTTTTTAATTTCGGGTAATGTCACGGGAATCATTTTCCAGAAGACTTCACCCTGAATATCTTCATAAATGGAACGTCCATCGATCAGAACGAGAAGTTTATTCGCTCGCGGCTGATTATCTCCCCGAACGCTGACATTAAAATCAGCTGTCGTCATTTGTATGACTTCCATACCGGGAACTCGACGAAGTACTGTTGGAAGGTCGGTTGCGCCAGAATGCCGGATATCTTCATCGGTAATCACATAGACATTCGAAGGCGCCTCAGAGATCGGTTGTTCGTGCAAGACGGCGATGCTCACGGTTTCTTCTTGAAGAAATCGTAAGTCGTCCATAACCTGGTCAGATGAGCTTTCTGGGAGTCCGTCCGTAAATCCTGGATTGGCCTGAACAGCCTGCGGAGGTAAGAAAAGGGTCAAACACACAATCCAAGATCCCAAATGAATCAGAAAACCGTTAATAGCCGCTTGTCGCTGGCGAGACAGAGCAAGTGAAAAAAAATAATATGCTCTCTTCAATCGATTAATCATGGTCGCAAATCACGAGATCCCTTAATCTTGCTTATTTTGTTGTAGCAACAAAGCAAACTTTTTCTTCATTCTTCAACTAACCTTGTGATAGCGCGTGGCAACCAAACGTTTTTGGGTTGATTTGGGGAAGGTGCTCAATACCCTCTCTTGGGAAGTTCCCTTGCTACTCTAGCTGTCCTAATATTTAAAAAAGGCCAGGGGAAGATCTGCCATTCTA
Source organism: Nitrospirales bacterium (assembly GCA_029261305.1). The sequence goes on along the minus strand of JAJDBO010000099.1, from coordinate 7,116 downwards.
CTCAACGACTTTTTTGTGTTGCAATAAACTTGAATTTCTACCAGAAGCGGAACAAGGCATGGAAGGTGTCTGCGCCCCTACCATTAGGCCTGTTTGTCTCTAGTGCTTATTCTTTACTGTATGGTACCGGCCACAGGAAATGTGATGAAAAATTTGGTCCCTTTTCCTTGAGTACTTCCGGCCCAGATCTGCCCGCCATGAAGGTCCACAAGGTTTTTCGTAATGGCCAGCCCCAATCCCGCCCCCTTGGATTCGTGAGGTCCAGATGGACTGCGATAAAATCGCTCAAAGATTGTCTGTAGTTCCTCCTGAGGAATGCCACATCCCGTATCTGCAACACACACTTCAACCCACTGTTCATCCCTTTTCTCCATACTAATTCTGACTGTGCCGTTGGGGGGCGTAAATTTTATGGCATTATGAAGCAGGTTCGTGAACACTTGGCTCATTTTATCCCGGTCACCTTGAATGGGAGGGAGCGAATGGGTTTTTGCAATCGTGACGGTGAGACCATGCTCAATCGCCATACCCTGCAAATTTTCGGTGACCTCGGCGATGAGTTCTGGCAGGGACAGGGAAACCGGAAGCAAGTCCATACGTCCGGCTTCGATTCGTGATAAATCCAACAAATCCAAGATCATCCGCGTCAGTCGATCAACGTTGGCTCGCACTCGACTTAAATAGAACGACTGTCGGTCTGTTAACTCCCCCGTTAAGCCATCGAGCATGTTTTCCACGAGTCCCTTGATCGAGGTCATTGGGGTTCGAAGCTCGTGAGAAACGATGGACACAAACGCCGATTTGAGCTGGTCGAGCTCCCGTAATTTTTCATTCGCTTGAGTCAGTTCGTGCGTGCGTTCTTCGACTCGTTGTTCCAGCGTGACATTTAACTGCTCCAGTTGGAGATAGGCCTTGGCATTATCAATGGCCACGCCCACGGTGTTCGCAATGGTAATCAACAAGTCGAGATCTTCCTGTGTGCAGGATTGAGGGGTGCTGTCTGCAGCGATGAATCCCATAATATGCTGTTGGCTTTTCAGTGGCGCACAGACGAACGAGGTAATACCCAGTTGCTGAATGAGCGGGAGAATCTGTGGGTCAACGCGATCCTGGACCTTTTGAATATCGGGAATGAGAAACGCTTCTCCATGAAGCAATAGCTGGGCACGAAGGCTGTTATCTTCCTCTATTGAAATTTCCAACGTTCGAACATGGGCTGCAAGATCCTCAGAAATGCCTGCGGTTTGTGCTCCATGTGCCATGCCACGATCCGGGTCGTACAACATGAGGAGCATATGGGTAAACCCAACTTTCTCAACAAGGAGATGTAAGACTGTGCTGAGGAGCGTATTGAGATCCAAATGGGAGGAAATGGCTGATCCAGTTTGGTTAAGAGTGGTCAGTTTGTTGGCATGCCTGGTGATGGTGGCGACTTGAGCCGAAATGGCTTGTTCTCGATCCCGAATGGCCTGAGTCATGGTATTAAAGGTCTTGCTTAACTCACCCACTTCGTCTTGGGTGGTGGGGGTGACTGATACGGAAAAATCTCCACCAGACACCTTTTTGGCGACATCCGCTAAGCTTCGCAATGGATTGATGATTCGATTAGCCAACACGGCTGTGGCAACAATTCCCAATGCAATAATGAGCAGAGTAATGAGAACGATTTTTTCCACTATGTCATTGAGTTGCTGAATCATCTTTTCGTTGCTAATCCCCACCTGCACAATGCCATATATTGGGCTCTTCTTTTCAGGCAACGTGTTCGATTCTAGAATATCCTCCTGCTCTTCCAACACCAAAGGTCCTAGTGCCATATCTGAGGAGGTTCGCCCACGAACAGCGAGAGCAAAGTCATTCAGAAGTTCAGTGTGATCATTGAATTGTAGACTCCACCCTGGTGAGGGGAGATCTTCTGATGGACCTGGTTTCGTATCGCTTTTAAAGGGAGTAATAATTGGATCGGGTTCTGAAGTGGCCAACAATGATTGGACAATTTTGATATCCGGAAACACCGCATTTCCAGCGATTCGGGTTTGTCTTGTCGTTTGAAGAGCCCCCTTGCTTTTGGAGACAAGTGGCATACCTTGTGAATCAGTCATGATCACATACACCACTTCATCGATTTTCATGGCCCCATCGGAAAACCGTTCCAAAGACAGCCTGTCTTTGGCAATCAATGGGAACCGGCTGTTATGCGCAAGGTTTTTGACGATAACTAATCCGGTTTTCCGCAACGATTGTGCCATGAATTGGGCTTGCTCACTCACCACATACCAGCTAAGCCCTGAACATACAGCGATAATGATGACACTAATGAATACGATAAATTTCGTTCGTAAGCTGGTCATTCGAATCGCTGGTGGGTGCTGGTGATTATCACGTTTCATAAGCAGCGTCACTTGAAAAAACAGTGGGGTTAATACACCTCCTCTGCATTTTTCAGCAGGCGTTGGGGAATGGTAATTCCAAGGTATTCGGCAATCTGCTTATTAATGGCTAGACTGACGTGTTCTGGGGGAAGAGCCTTTCCTTGAGGAATTTCCCCCCCGTTAATAATGACGTTGGCTAATTTTGCCACTTGTGTTCCTACCTTGGCATAGTTGATATAGAGTCCCGCAAAAGCTCCGCTTCGAACTAGTCCAGAAGAAAATCCAAACACCGGAATCCTGGCTTCCAAGGTTGTACTCAAGAGAAATTCAAGAGAGTCTTCAGTTAAGACCGTGCTGTCGGGAATAAGCCATAAGAGGTCAATGTTCGGCAGCAGCGCTCGCAATGTGTCTGGAACCTCTTGTGGAGAAGATACAGGGCTACTCAGGAACTGCAGGTTGTGTTTCTTGGCCAGAGCTTTGGCTTGTTGAATGGTTTGGTCTGTTTTTGTCGGATCAAACAAGATCCCCACTCGTTTTCCCTGAGGGATGAGTTCTTGGATCAAGTCAAACTGGTGATCGATGGGTATGCGTAGCCCAACGCTGGTCATATTACTGCCGGGCAAGTCATATTTCGCTGGAGTCAACACCATGCAAGAGATGATAGGGATATCAAGAATCTCTAATTTTGCTGCCAGGGCAGCCTTGAGGCCGATGGCCACGACGAGGCGGGCGGGGGACGCTCGTATTTTTCTGCCAAGTTTTCGACCCTGGGAAATATCACCCTGGAGGTCAAATTCCAATATTTCGACGTTTGGGGTCAGTCTTTCCCGGAAGGCGGAGGCCGCCGCGTTATACGCGCCAACGTCTGCGGATTTCAGCAAGATGATGTCTTGGCCCCAAGCGGCTTCTCGGGTATTGGTTCCCATTGGACTGGCAAGTGTGAAAAGGCACACAAGCCAGAAAGTCAAAATGATGAATAGGAGAGTGGGGCTTATTCGAGGAGAACAGCGCAAGAGGTCACCCTGGATGCCAGGACGTAAAAATAATTCGATGATCTTCTTCGTGATTGGCTATCACAAGACAAATAAATTTCCCATCATCAAAAGAGTCAATTGCCCCATGAAATGTGAGAGGGATGGCAATAATTGTCAGAAATATTAATACGGTCAGGTGTGGAAAAGGTGAGGAATTCTGGGACGCCTGTGTCTTTCTCTGACATTTCCCGGCTCCAAATTAGTAGGAGGGGTAGGTGACGCCTGGAAGTGCCCTTGATGCACTGAGTGAGAAAATTGAGAGCCCAATTCTTCACCATAGAAGAAAAAGGAGAAAAGCCATTGGGCAAGCCAAAGCTGTTTTTCAAAAAGAAGAGAGATTCGATTCCATATTTAACGGCGTTTGGCGCGTTTCGAGAAATCGATTTGTTGAAATGATGCCTCCAAAGGGGTCGATGGGAGATCATTGGAAGTGACACCAAACATCTCTGCGGTAAATCGCCGAATCGAACGTGCCTCCTCCGTCTCCCGAATCACTCGTTCGCCGTACTGGGGTTGCCATCCGCAATTTAGGCACCGCATTTCGAGTTTTTTGGACAGATCGATTTCTTGGACAACAATCCAACCGTGACATTTCAGGCAATGTTCCATCGAACCGGATGGGGCTAATGCCACAACAGGCCGTATTCGTACCCGAGTGGTGGGTTGCTTTGCGGACCGTTTGTTCTGCCTTGCCTTCCCTAGCGAAGCGTTCACGCTCATGGGGCCTCCTTGTGGTTGTGTTGGCGCGTGTGGAGTCGATCTTTCGAACAACGGCCTCATGCCGTAACAGAGGTGTTCGTATCTTTGTAATCGAAATGTATTCAAGTGGTCTGTGATGTGTATCACTCTTTGAAAAAGAACTATTCATGTTCGTAGGGGAATAATCCTAGGATATTAACCCTAATGTCAAGTTAGTAATTTCTGTTGAGGAAAGTTGACAAGGATTCTACTGTGCGTGATCAAGTTGGTAACCCAATTTATGTTTCTCTTATAGATGAACAGCAAAGATTATGCCACTAAAAAATTAAATGCTGGAGGCAAAGGTAAAATTCATAACATGTTGTTTTGTTGACTATAAAGTCATGTGATAGGGATTGAAGTTTTGTGTATGGATATGAGTGAAAGAGATGAAAAATTGTATCGTTTTAGATACAAGCCGTATCCATCAAGATACAATGTGTGAGGCGGTGTCAGATTATTCTTGGGGAGTCAGAGTATGGATGACGCGCAGGAAGCTTTATGGATCTTTCTGTCTTCAAGGCAAAAGGCTATTAATTCATGGCCCCAAATACAGCCGCCATCAATCCCAATATGTTTTTCGGTGATTAACGCTCCAAGGGCTGACCAATGTCCAAAAATAATTGTTTCCGATCTGGGACAGACAGGGGGCAAGAGGTACCACGGTGAATATCCTTCTGGAGATTTATGGGGTTTGCCTTTAAACGTGAGGTTGATCTCTCCCTTAGGAGAACAGACTCGCAGTCTTGTTAACATATTGGTGGTGAAACCTAGGCGCTCGTCTGCAGAAAAATCGGAACGCCATTCACAGGCAGTGCTTTGATAGAGCCCTGCGAGTGGGGCTTGATAGTGATCGGAACGAAGAGCCATTTCAACCTCATTGGCCAATTCTTTCGCCTGATTGATTGTACATTGCGGAAGGAGACCTGCATGAATGAGGACATAATTACCCTCTTGATGTAACAACGGTTGTTGCCTCAACCAAGAAATCAGGTCCTCGCAATCGGGTGCCTCAAGAATGGGACGAAGTGTATCTTTTTTTTGAAGAGAGGTAATGCCGGCGTGAATGGCAAGGAGATGAAGGTCATGGTTGCCAAGCACCGTCACGCAAGCAGGACCAAGGTCTTTGACCAACCTCAGCACTCCAAGAGAATCCGGCCCACGGTTGACCAAATCGCCAACCAAACAGAGGCGGTCCGTGTTGGGATTAAAGGAAATCTGGCGGAGAAGTTTTTGAAAGGACGTCAAACATCCTTGGATATCGCCAATGGCGTAGGTGGCCATGAATGGGAATCGTCTCCTCTGAAAATGGTAGCAGAATTGACCATAGCGTGAACCGTAGAGGCATGCAATAGCTCTAGCGTGTTGACCCTGAGTGTTGACCACCTTGAAAGCTGGCGATAGGATCGAAGGTATATGGGTGATTGAGAAAAATTTTGCGTGGAAGGAAATAATATCCTATGGAACGAGTGCTTGAACCAGAGATCATGGATGGGGAGGAACAAGTCCAAGCCTATGCCCAGGCGGATTTTGCCCAAGAAAACCAATGGTTTGTCGATCAGTTTCTCAATAACTTTTCCGATTTTCGAGAAGGGGTTGTTCTCGATCTAGGCTGTGGGCCAGCGGACATTCTCATTCGGTTGGCCCGGGCTTGTCCATCAATGAAATTCATTGGCCTTGATGCGTCAGAACCGATGATCACCCGCGCTCAGGCTGCTGTGGAGGAAGCGAAGCTCACCGATCGGATTCAATTCATCAGTCAAAAATTTCAGGACCTTCAATTGCCAGAACCGGTGGATGCCATTATCTCCAATAGCCTCGTACATCATATACCCAACCCCTTTAAATTTTGGTATGCCCTGAAACAGCTGGCCAAATCTGGGTCGCCGGTGCTTGTGATGGATTTAGTGCGCCCGGAGACAATCGAAGACGCCCAAGCCCTGGTGGATCAGTATGCTGCCAATGAACCCGAGCAGTTACGTCGGGACTTTTACAATTCTCTCTTGGCCGCATTCACCGAAGATGAAGTGGCCGCCCATTTAGCAGAAATGAATCATAGCCGAATGCTCATCGATGTGCCCGATGATCGCCATTGGATCGTCACTGGCCGGGTGTTTTAGCCTGACTGATATCAAGGCTCTTTCCATTTCCCTGAGTGAGGAGCAATGAGCGGCAAGCAATAGATGAGACTCTTGACGAATTAGGGAAGAGCCGGATAGAGTATCGCCCTGGTTGGGGGATCGTCTAGGGGCAAGACATTAGATTTTGGTTCTAAGAACCCAGGTTCGATTCCTGGTCCCCCAGCCACTATCCAATTTTTCTTCGATTATTCCTTCTAAAAAATTTCAAAATGTCTGCCGCCTTTTGGTGTGTGAATGGTTCCTTTCCATTCCCTCCCGTACGATAGTTTCTAAAACCAACGCTGCTCTTTTTTAATCCTGCCAATTGTCCAATAGGTAACGATCGGCATTCAAAATACCCATTCTTTTCAATGCTTTCATTCGTATCTGGTCAGTGTGCACCATATATACAGCTAAGGATTTTATGACAATGTTGTTGTCATAACGGCACAGGGTGTATCACAAAAGATTCGCTCACTCTCCCCATAAAAACACGCAATTTTTCTCAAAAATTTCATAGCATTCAATCTCACTAACACCCTTTGTGAAAATTGTGGACAGATCTTGCTATGAGATGCATCAAGACGCAGGGACAAGGTTTGGTCATGGAAATGATTCCATACTCAACTTTATCCAGCCTTGCTTAGGAAATAAACAAAGTAACCATATATTTGACCTAACGAAAAGGAGACGAGATTGATGACACTCAACGCGACCGCATCATTTGTTGATGTAACCCCTTATCCACAATGGATCCAAGACGTGGTCTATGAAACCAATGACACCGCGGTTGCGGTGGCTGACCATGAAGCCTGGCATCGATTTAGTGATGCCACGATATCAGAAACGAAT
>JAJDBO010000098.1 GCA_029261305.1 Nitrospirales bacterium | reverse complement strand
TCCACCACTCAAACGTCTTGGCCAAAACTTTCTGATCGATCCCAATATCGTCAGAAAGATTCTTCACGAAGCGGCCATCCAACCCCATGAAACCGTATTCGAAATCGGTCCTGGACGTGGGGTGCTCACGAAGCCGTTGTGTAGCGTGGCGTCTCAGGTCATTGCGGTCGAAATTGACAAGAAGTTGGCGACCTACCTATCGAGCACCTGCCATCAATCCAAGTTGGAGCTTCATGCAAGCGACGCCTTAGAGTTCAACTACCACTCCTTGCCACAGGGAACGGTAGTCGTCGCGAATTTACCATATTATGTCTCGACCCCCTTGTTGTTTCAGTTGCTGGCACACCGATCCCGCATCAGCAGGATGGTTGTGATGTTACAACTCGAGGTGGCCAAACGCCTAGCCGCAAAACCAGGATGCCGCGACTATGGGTCCCTATCCGTGTTAACCCAATACTGTGCTGATTCTCGGGTAGCCTTCAAAGTTCCAGCTTCATGCTTTCGCCCACGACCTGAAGTGGCTTCGGCAGTTGTCACACTTACGATGCATCCTGATACACAGGAGAATGATGCAATCGATCAACATTTCATGCAGACGGTTCGTGCGGCATTTGCGCACCGAAGAAAAACATTAGTGAATTCATTTCGCGACTCGGGTTGGCCAACGTCCACGATTCAGGACGCGTTAGCCGCAGTGAACATCGATCCCAAACGCCGCGCCGAAACCATTGCCCTCCAAGAATTCATCGCCCTCACCCACGCCCTTCGCCAACACACCCCTGACGAAACCATTGCTCCCCGATAGACCAACCTGCCCGTAGATCCAGATCGCACTCCTTACCCGGTCACAAAATATTCGAGATCAATTCGAGAGCTAAGAATTATTTTACGAGGTGTCGTCCCCATGCGACGAGTCACTTTTGTTTCGGCAAAAGTGACCAAAACCATTTTTTGCGTGTGCGCAGAACTATGGGGAACTGGTCCACCGCCCCGAATAAGATGGCTCGGAAACTCGCTCTGCTCAAACAGTCCTCGCCGAGAAGTCGATTCGGGACAGCAGCCCAGCTGCGCCCAATGCAAGTGAATGGCGAAGACAAGAATGGCCCACCGAATGAGGGTAGTCTTAGTAGGGCATGCCACCCCAATCCTCCTGAAATGGGTATGTGTTTCGTGAGCTTCTTCCTGCCTTTGTGCGCGGCTTCGCCGCGGAACCAAATTCGACTATTCTGGCGAGTACTGTTTGAGCAGAGCGAGTTTCCGAGCCATGAAATTTGGTTTCGTGGCGAAGTCTCCCGGAGGGCCGCGCACGGGCGGAAATGGTTTTGAGTCCTTTTGCCGAAACAAAATGACCTCGTCATGCAGGGGCGAAACCCTGCATATAAAACTCCTCAAGAAACCCACCATCGTCAAAGAAAAAACCAACCTGGGTTCCCGATAAAAAATGTCGGGAACGACGTGTTCAATATTTTGGTAAGGTATGGGTGTTGAGTGTTAGGCGAACCTTAAGGGTTTTAATTGATTAACCTCCCACCCTATGCTAGGATTTCCTCTATGAGTATATTCCCTAGGTCTAAGGGGAAACCCGCCAAAAAGACCACCCTAGCCCCCTCTATACTGAGCCGAGAAATTCTTGGAATAGCCCTTCTCACGCTCGGCCTTTTGGTCTTTTTAAGTGTGTGGTCGTATTCCGCACTGGATCCATCATGGGTTGGAATTTCTTCTTCACCCTCTGAAACCACTCAAAACGCGGTCGGGATGGTGGGGGCTACCATTGCAGCGGGTTTAGCTTGGCTTGTGGGATCAGCAGCTTTAGCCATTCCTCTTTTAATCCTGTTACAAGGCATCAGGTCGTTTCAAGAAGAATCAGTTCAGACAAAATTACGGAGTCTCGGTGGCGGAATTCTGTTAGTACTCTGTCTCAGCGCCCTTTTCCAATTCTCAGGACAGGCTTCAAACAGTCTCATAGCTTCCGGGATGATAGGCGGATCCTGGGGACAGTGGTGTGTCGGTCTTGTATCACCCCTGTTTGGAGAGGTCGGCAGCATCATTGCCTTATGCTCCATCGTCATGGTGTCCGTGTTATTAATCGCTCCATTCTCTGTCGCCACCGCAGTTGGAAATATTCCTGGATGTTTTATTTCCATCAAGGACCGTATTCCCAATCTTTCTTTTCGCTGGCCATCGTTTCCAACAAGAATACGAATTCCAACGGCGAATAAACCTGTAAAGATCCATCGAAGTCTGGATACTCGGGGTAGAAGCTTACCTTTATTGGGAAAAGATGAATCTTTTTCAGAGCCCGATATTCTTGAGGATGAATTGGAGTTGGACGGAAACGAAGCGGCTGAAGCCCTTCCGATTCGGCAAACCTTTCCACGCACCCGCAAAGTCTCGGAGGGATACCATTTACCTGATCCCATGGCACTTCTTGATCCACCTCCTGTTACCAAATCACAACAGACCGATGACATATTAGAGTCGCAATCGCGAGTCTTGACCGGGGCCTTTCAGAATTTTGGGATTCCAGGGAAAGTCACCGAAGTCCATCCAGGACCGGTGATCACCATGTTTGAGTTTGAACCAGGACCAGGAATTAAGGTCGCTCGTATTGTGAATTTGGCGCATGACTTGGCCATGGCTCACAAAGCCACACGGGTCCGCATTGTCGCTCCTCTTCCTGGAAAATCGACCGTGGGAATTGAGGTACCAAATCCAGTTAGAGAAATGGTTACATTTCGAGAAGTGCTGACGAGTGAAGCTTATACCCGCTCACGGTCAAAGCTCACCATGGCCTTGGGAAAAGACATTTTTGGTCGGCCATTTGTTGCCGACCTTAGAACAATGCCTCACCTCTTGGTAGCTGGTGCTACTGGTGCTGGGAAAAGCGTTGGCTTAAACAGCATGTTGTTGAGTTTGTTGTTTTCAGCACATCCTGATGAAGTCAAGCTACTGCTCATTGACCCCAAGGTGTTAGAGCTTCAAGTCTATGATGGCATTCCACATTTGCTTCGCCCAGCGTTAACTGATCCAAAATCCGCAGCCCGGGGTCTCAGTTGGGTCCTACTAGAAATGGAACGACGCTATCATTTGCTGGCCGAGAATGGCGTGAGAAATATTCAGGGCTACAATGACAAAATAGCCGAATTAGAGAATAGGATGCCTACTCATGCATCCCAGACTGAAGACCCTGATCAAGATGAGGAACTGACGCTTGAACCCCTTCCTTACATTGTTGTGGTCATCGATGAGTTCGCAGATTTAATGATGGTCGCTCCTAAAGAAATCGAAGATAAGATCGCGCGCTTAGCCCAAATGGCACGAGCTTCAGGCATTCATTTGATTTTGGCCACACAACGCCCTTCAGTCGATGTGGTGACCGGATTGATCAAAGCTAATTTCCCGGCCCGAATTGCTTTCCAAGTATCTTCAAAAACAGATTCACGTACCATCCTTGATGCCAACGGCGCAGAAGCGCTTCTGGGTCTTGGTGATATGCTGTATTTGGCCCCGGGAACTGGGCAATTGGTTCGGCTCCATGGCTCCTACGTGTCAGATGAGGATGTGCAACGTGTGGTAGGATATGTCAAAGCACAAGCAGGGCCAGAGTATAGCGATGAAGCCCCATTTCAAAACCCCGAAGTCTTTGAAGAAGAGGCAGAACGAGATGAGGTCTATGAACAAGCCAGAGAAGTCGTATTAACATCTGGGCAAGCCTCAGCTTCTTTGCTTCAACGACGGCTTCGCGTTGGTTACCCTCGAGCCGCGCGCATGATCGAACAAATGGAAGAAGAAGGGCTTGTGAGTGCCCCTGGCCGTGACGGACGACGTGAAATTCTAGGACCTCAATCTATGATGCAAGAAAGGGCCGGATGAAGTTTTTTCTTACCAGTCTCATCATCACCCTATTTCTAGTTCCCGTTCACAGTCACGGGAAGGATACGATGGAACAACAGGTCCAGGATTTGGTCAAACGTGTGGACACTCGTTACGCGGCCACTCAAGATTTTCAAGCTGATTTTATTCAAGAAACTCGAATTGAAGGATTTGACACACCTCTTCAATCATCTGGCCGAGTCTATATTAAAAAACCCGGCTACCTACGATGGGATTATACAAAACCTTCAGTTGAACATATTTATATAGAAAATGATCAACTGCAAATGTATGTGCCGAAACATAATCAAATTCTCAAAGGCAACCTGACGATGATGGTGGCCACAAAAGCTCCACTCCATTTACTGCAGGGAATGGGAAAGCTGACAGAACATTTCAAGGTCCAACCTACTGAAAATGGTCGAACTGGCAAGGGGGGCCTGCCCTTACTCACTCTGATCCCGAAAAACCATGGACAGCCAGGCTCGTCTTCGTTAACCCAAATTGTTTCGGAAATCCAACCAGACACCTACTTTATCCGATCGCTCGCTCTTCATGAAATGAGCGGAAATATTTCAACTTTTCGCTTCACCAACGTCAAGGCGAATACCGGAATCGACGATACAGTCTTTACATTGGACCCACCGGAAGGGGTTGTGGTCGTTGAAGATGTTCTTCCTCAAGGTTGAGGAACTGCATTCCAACATACGTTCCCACAATTTCTCCTGGAAGATGGCATTTTTTTGGGTCAGTTTGGCTGGCTGTGCTATATTCGCCAGAGCCTTAAACATCAGGAAAGTGAGGAACCGTGGCAGGACGCATACTTGTAGTCGATGACGATGAAGGTGTTCGGGATGCATTGACGCAATTTTTGCATACCTTAGACCTTGAAGTCGTGACAGCAGAGGATGGAGAAGATGCCCTGAATAAATATCAAAAGGGCGATTTCGAGATCATCCTGGCGGACCTGATGATGCCGAACCTTGATGGAATGGGGTTACTGAAACGCATTCGCGAGGTTGATGAAGATGTCATTTTTCTGATGATTACAGGGCATCCTTCGATCGGAACAGCTGTAGAATCAATTAGTTGTGGGGCCGAAGATTATATTACCAAGCCCTTTCATTTAGAGGATGTCAAACTTCGGATTGAGAAGGCTTTAGAAAAGCGATCCCTAAAGGGACGACTGAAAACCGCACAAGGTTTGGCTTGGGGGCTCATGTTATCCATCCCGCTTTGGCTACTCCTTGGGATTATTCTCGTCATATTAATTAAAGGCTAATAGTCTTTTGCGACGTTCCCACTTATGGCCGGGCTGATTTCTCTTCCTTGTACCCGCTCACCCACCTCACAACGATACCCTCTTCTCTAGGCATGGAGCATCTGGATTGATTCCTCATTTCCCATGAAACGGTTTTTTCTATTCCTGGATAGACGCATGCGATCCACCCCAAACTCTATTCTTGCCCTTGGCCTAGTTTTTGGCTTGAGTACAATAGTTTTCTCTGGCCAAGCCGTCGCATTAACTGGTGATTTAACGAACGACCCTGCCGGCATTGTAAAAAAATACCTTTCCTTGGATAAAAAAGGGGTACGATTACAAGCTTTATCCTATGAAGCTATTCGACCATATGTAGAATGGGAAGAAGAGCCTTCTTGGGGACAGGTCGTTGTGATCCTAGACTATTCCGTAAGCAATGATATTCAAGAATGGAACGTCATTAGTAGCACCGAGGCTATAATTCCAGTCACCTTTGAAATCATAGGCCTCATGCATTGGGAAGCTGCCACATTTCTACTTGAGAAAAGGACTGAAACGATTGGGATTCGCGTACGAGCGGTGTTAAACCATTGGCGAATTACTGCTCCAATGTTTCCGCCTCATGTTGGAAGAAAACGATTAATAGATTTTGTTCGCCTCGCCATGTTGAAAGAAAGCCATGAAGAGCGAAAGAGCATATTAAAACGACTCCACACCTCATTGAAAGATGCTAAATCATGAATGCCAATCAGCCCAATTCTATATTTGAACTAGTAATTTTCGATTTTGATGGCACCCTCATCGACTCAAAATTCGATATCGCTTCCTCGGTCAATTTAACGTTAGCTGACATGGATTTACCGACCCGGACCCATGAAGAAATTTTTAGTTTTGTCGGAGATGGCGTCAAGCGACTATTAAAACTTTCTGTAGGCGAAGACCAGGACTTACGGTACGAAGAAGCCTTGACCATCTTTCGAGAGCATTATTTGGCCCATTGCCTAGATTCTACGCAATACTACGCTGGCCTTGATGCGGTATTCGACAAACTAGGAAATACCACCAAAGCCATCGCAACCAATAAGTCCTTGGAGTACACATTAAGAATTGTTGATGGATTAGGCGTTCGAGATACCTTCTCGGCTATTGAATGCCCAACAGATCCCACCGACCTCAAACCTGACCCTGGCATGTTATTTCGAATCTTGGATCAATTAGGTGTCGCTCCTGAACGAGCTGTGCTTGTCGGAGATAGCACCAACGATGTACGAGCGGCTCAAGCAGCTGGCATGCAAGCTTGTGCCGTTGGATACGGCTATGGAAATCGCCAAAAGGTGCTAGCTCTAAATCCTGATTTCTATTGTGAGACCCCTGAAGATCTGGTGACAGTTTTGTCATCATAATCCCCGATTGTTTACGATTCTTCGTTTTGCTCTTCCTTTTCTTATTTTTCTCACCACCCTTCCCGGAAACATTGTTGAAAACAATTCTCTTGGGCTCACCGAGGGCTATTGCTCTGAGCATTAACACCCTTACCCATTCAATGCCTAATTCGAGGTGAATGGAGAACTTTCCCTCTTAAGACTAGTCCCAAAGATACCGACTCAAACTACAACACACAAAAACTTACGGTGTTAGGCCACGGACTGATCCATCTTGTCGGGAAGAAACGTTTGGGCTCTTCAAGACGAAGGCGTAGAAGTTCTAGTAGTGTTAGGAAACAACCTCTGCGTTTTTAATTTTGGGTTTCGATTTTGATGGATTTGAGGAGGTAGCATGCGATTTCAAAATTTTAAAATTGGGATCAAGATCGGGGTGGTCCTGGGAGCGATTGCTCTGATTCAGTCAAGTATCCAATTGTATGTGGTGGTTGGATCAGGCCAGGACTGGTTGCACTCTTTTGGTCATTTACTTGCCGTCATCGTCACCACCTTGGTTATGGTGCAATGGCTGGTTCATAAAATGGTGATTCTGCCGCTGAGACGCTTAACCAGTGTTGTTGAAGATATTGCCCAAGGGGAAGGTGATCTGACTAAACGGGTTCCCATTACGGACAGTGATGAAATTGGCCAGCTAGGACAATTAGTCAACCAATTCATTGATAAGCTTCAACTATCCATATCCAGAGTTGGAGAGGTAACAAACCAAGTCGCGATTGACTCTCAACAAATGACCGAAACTGCTGATGAAATGGCCAAGGGTGTTGATACTCAAAAGATGAAGATCACGCAATCGGCTTCAGCCGTTGAAGAAATGACCATGACGGCTGGTGAGGTTGCCCGAAATTCCCAGGAGGCATCCGGCATCGCACAAGAAGCCTCGAATACTGCCAAAACTGGGCAGCAAGTTGTGACTGAAGCGGTGGCCAGTATGCAGCTGGTAGCCGAAGCGGTGGGGCAATCTACTTCTGTGATTACTGCCCTAGGAAAATCATCTGATCAAATTGGTGAAATCGTCGGGACCATTGAGGACATTGCGGATCAAACAAACCTGTTAGCCCTCAATGCCGCGATTGAAGCCGCACGAGCTGGGGAACAAGGCCGAGGGTTTGCCGTAGTAGCCGACGAGGTGAGAAAACTCGCTGAGCGAACCACGAAAGCGACTAAAGAAATTGCAGAAATGATTCGGAAAATTCAGGCGGACACGAAAACTGCTGTGATGTCGATGGAAGACGGGACTCAGAAAGTCGGCAATGGGGTGATGTTGGCTAATGAAACGAGTGACGCGTTAACCAAAATCCAATCTCTTGTGATGCAAACAGCCGGAATGATTCAGCAAATCGCGGCAGCGGCCGAACAACAATCCACGACGACTCACCAAATTGCCAAAGACCTTGAGGCCGTCACTCAGGTTGGAGAAGAAACCAGTTCAGGTGCAGTAGAGTCTGCCAAGCGAAGCCACGAATTGCGTGGTTTGGCCGAAGACCTTCAAGGCATAGTTTCCACGTTTAAAGTCTAACGCCTGTGGCCAGATTGCTTCAGCAGAAGCCTTCCTACTAATCCCGAAATTGAATTCTGCCCAGACATTAAGCAACTATGGATTGCCTAATGTCTGGGCAGAACCACTCCCTCGAGTCATCTGTAACACTTTCTTGCATCCTAAGACTCTCTCATAGCACCTTGCGGATTTGTTACAGTAATTTATAAAGGTGACTTTTTTCTTTAGTGGAAAAGGAGCTGACATGGAATTGGGAAGACGATCATTACTCGCGGTAGGAGCTATAATGGGACTAGGGGTTATTGCCAAAAGCCTAGGATTCGGTCATGCCCTAGCCAAAGAGTCTGGCATGAAGTTTGAGGTGGTCAAAACGGATCAAGAATGGAAGGCTATCCTGACACCAGAGCAATATCACGTCCTTCGGCAAGAGGGGACGGAACGACCCTTTCAGCACCACTTCCATAATAGCAAGGTCAAGGGTGACTACAATTGCGCAGGATGTGACCTGGCACTTTTCTCATCGGAGGAAAAGTTTGATAGTAAAACTGGATGGCCAAGTTTTTGGGAACCGATTACGCCCAATGCCATAGAGACCACAACGGATTGGAAACTCATCTACCCTCGAACCGAAGTGCACTGCAGACGTTGTGGTGGACATCAAGGCCACGTGTTCGATGATGGGCCAGCCCCAACCGGGTTGCGATATTGCATTAATGCAGCGGCACTGGTCTTTAAGCCTGCCGAAGAATTAAATCGACAAGAAGGCTAAAACCCTAGGACGGGAATCTCATGTAGTTTGAGAAATGTTTGAAAAAGTGAACGGCTAGGGGAGAAATACTGGAAGCCGTCTGAGTCTTCGTTGATCAGGTCAACGAGATCAGACGGCTTTTTTTACAAGACCAGAACGTAAACACCGCGTGCAGACTTTAATTTTTTGAGCTGCGCCATTGACTAACGCTTTCACACTTTGAAGGTTTGGGCGAAAGACTCGTTTAGTTTTGTTGTTGGCATGACTCACGTTATTTCCCGACATGCGTTTCTTTCCACAAACTGTACATGCAAATGCCATGACTAAAAATCCTCCATCACATAATTGTAACCGGCAACCTCTCTTGTTACCATACCCTCAGCTATTCTGACAACCCTATCTTCGGTAAATTTCCTTTCTATTTGGCCTGGAAGAGGTCTACACAGTATAACTTTCCTCTATATGGCTATTTTACCCTCCGATGCCTTGTATCATCTTCATGGGCTCCTTCAGAGATTGCGGCGGCCTATTGAGCTAGCCCATCAGCGGGGAGGAGCACAAAACGCTTCCATAAAAAACCTCGATAGCTTTATTTCGGATCAAATTGTCCGTGCCTTGGGTGATGCAGTCCTTCCACGAAAAATCGAAACAGAGTTGCTGACGCTTCGCTCCTTATTTCAGACCCAGGAAAAATTGCCGGGAAACAATGAGTTAAATCGATTGCACCAGGCCAAAAACATTTTGGACCGAATTGGCTTCTTGGTGGGATCGCGCGATGGAATACCATCTAAAACAAAAACCGCTAGGTCATGCAGCAATGCTCGGGACGTTGAGCCTCAACCCCGGACGGTGGGCCGACCTCTTCATGAAGTATCCATTCAGTATGCCAAAGGCGTAGGGCCCAAGCGTGCCCTGTTACTCGAGAGGCTGGGGATTCGGACCGTTGAAGATGCCTTGTGGGTATTACCTTGGCGGTACGAAGATCGGTCGGTCATTTCAACAATGTTTACTCTAGTGGCTGGGGAGAAGGCCACCGTGTCAGGTATTGTTGATCGAACAACATTGCGACGCATTCCTCGACGCAATATGACTCTGGTCTCCGTCTTTATCCGGGACGAGACTGGATCGATGGAAGCAATTTTTTTCAATCAGCCCTATTTAGAAAAAACGTTTCAGGCTGGGATGCGGGTCGTGTTGAACGGGACAGTCAGTGTGGCACCCGGAAGACGGGTACATTGGCAAATGCGAACCCCACAATTTGAAATTGTTGATCCTGAGGAGGACGTCCTCCTTCATGTTGGCCGAATCGTCCCGGTGTATCACGAAACTAAAGG
>JAJDBO010000097.1 GCA_029261305.1 Nitrospirales bacterium | reverse complement strand
GGAAGTTATTGGCATGGGATTGTGCATCGACGAGAACCGGATGCGGGGAATGCCAAATATTGGTTTCGACGTGTGGGGCAACATCCGATCTTTGAACAGCTAAGTGGTGACGAAACAAGGCAAAGCCTACCGGGAACAACTGCATTCGATCAAATTGTAAAAACTGGCTTGTGGGAACCGGGTTCCTTCATTGATCTCTGTCTGGAATGTGAGACGGGCCAAGCGCCGGAACTGAGACCGGAATTGCGTGTTCTTCAAATGAAAGAAATTCAACTGTTGCTGACCTATTGCGTCCAAAACGCAACGGGTAAGTAAATGCCAAGCCTCCCTTTTCATGAAAAGTAGGTGAGAAGAGCTTCATGAATCCACCGACTCTGCACCAACATATCATTCAGAAGTTCTGCGAAGAATATCTCGCCTCTATTTCCCCGCTAATTACCCGCGCCTCCAAGGTTTCACTGGCCCAACGTTGGGAGGTGTTCTTTCAATGTTCGATCGCGCCTCCCCCGGAGATGATTGATCCTGAACTTCGGGACTCAATGTTGAATCTCTATCAAGTTCCCTCTCTTGATTACCTCCTTCCGAAATATCTTGGGGAGGAAGAACAGCGGGGCGCAATTGTGTCCCCCCGAGTTGCCACTGCCACAGGTACGCCCATTGCTTTTGTTGAGCACTGGTTTGTGACTGACCCCAAGGACCTAACCTTGGTGGTCGAGTCGGTAAAAAAACATTGGCCGTTTCCTTTTGACGCGATATGGATACCCCTTTGTCCTGACCATCGATGTGCTTCGTTTCTCGCTGGTTGGGAGAATGCTCGTTTAGAAGAATGTGTGTATGTTGCTGATTGGGGCTGTTCCAAACCAGAGGTGCTGTCGGCGACGAAGTTCAGCCAGTTTACTTGTTCAACGAATCAAGAGTTGATTGCCTGGTGGCCAGACTTTCTCCGGGCATTGAATCGGGATGGTGTGGGGCAGAGGTCGGAGGATGAAGTCATTTCACTAAAGAGGGCCATGGAATCCTGCCTGCGAACTGGCGGAATTGTAAACCTATACGATCATCAGGGTTTGGCTGCTCATGTCTCTTGGCGTAAAGGCAGCCAAGCCGAGTTGCTCATCCCGCAATGCTGGAACGTCCCGTATATCTTTGTTCGTGATGATCTCAGAGGACAGGGGGTAGCCAAACATTTGTATGCCTTAGCCTCACAACATATGGCCCTTGACGAGATTCCCTTGATTTGTGCTCGAGTTCAAGCCGAAAACCTGCCGAGCCAGAAAGTCTTAGAAGCTGTTGGGGCCGAAAAAGTGTTGGACTATTACACGGTAGGGTGAGCAGAAAATTAAAATACCCCAATGGCATGAAGCAGCACGATGGAGACGGCGATGGGGGCAATGTAGCGAATGAGTACTTGCCAGATGGAATAGCCCACCTCACTCTTCATGTTGAGCTCAGCTTTGCTGGTTTCTTTGGTCATCAACCAACCTGCAAAAATCGCAATACAAATTCCGCCCAAGGGTAGCATTAAATTCGATGTAAGAAAGTCGAGATGATCGAAGAAGGTCATGTCAAAGACTTTGACATCTGCCCAGATGTTAAACGAAAAAGCCGTACCGAATCCGAGCAACCATGTAGCCAGGCCGGTGTACAGGGCCGCTTGTTTCCGAGTCATGGTGAAATTTTCGATCATCATGGTGACGGCGGGTTCGATTAACGAGATGGATGAAGTCCAGGCTGCGACGAGAAGTAGCACAAAAAAGAAGGTGCCGAACAATGTTCCTCCGGACATATTGCCGAAGGCCACGGGAATAGTTTCGAAAATCAGGCTAGGTCCCGCCCCAGGTTCGAGGGCGTTGGCAAAGACGATTGGGAAGATGGCCATACCTGCGATCAGTGCGACCCCTGTATCGGCAATAGCAATCATGATGGAGGTACTGGCGATCGAGGTCCCTTTTGGGACATACGAGCCATAAATCATAATGGTGCCCATACCCAAGCTCAGACTAAAAAATGCCTGGCCCATGGCGGTGAGCATGCTTGTTCCAGAGAAGTGACTGAAGTCTGGCGTGAATAAAAAGGTCAGTCCCTTCATGAAGTAGCCGGTGGTCATGGCATAGCCCACGAGCACCAGGAGCAGCACGAAGAGCGCTGGCATAAGAAAGGTCACAGCTTTTTCTAAGCCGCTTTGCACGCCTCGGGCCACGATAGACATCGTGATAACCATAAATAATGTGTGCCAGCCAACTTGAATCCAGGGATTTCCGACAAACTCTCCAAAGAGGGTTGAAGCCCCATCCCCACTAAGGCCTGAGAAGCTACCTGTGGCTGAATGAACAATATACCCAATGGTCCACCCCCCTATGACACTATAATAGGAAAGGATAAGCATCCCGGCTAAGGTGCCGGCCCACCCGATGAGTTGCCAGCCTTGGCTGGCATTGTTTTCCTCAGCCAGAGTTCGCATGGAATTGATTGGGGTCTGTCGGCCTCGACGGCCCAACATGACCTCAGCCATCATCATGGGAATTCCCAAGGCTGCGACACAGAGGATGTAGACCAACACAAACGCGCTTCCGCCATGGATCCCTGTGAGGTACGGAAATTTCCAAATATTCCCAAGGCCTACTGCTGCTCCGGTAGCCGCCATGATAAAGGTCCATCGGGAGGACCATTGCCCGTGGATCGATGGTTGGTCGTTTTTTAGCATGTCAATGCATCTTAATGGTGTTGAGGGTTTGCGAAGTGGCGAGGAAAGATTCTTTCAATCTTTCTGCTCTCTTTGGCTCTAGCCGGCGGAGTGTAGCCGTCAGCGTACACGGTTTCAAGGGTTTTTTCTTATATGAATCGGGGCAGGATGGTATCGACTTGAGATCGGGTCTTCGGCTCATTATAGTGAATCCCCTTATAGAACTATGATGAAGCTAAGTTGTAGAAGGAGAGAATTGATAGATGTCAGATGAGGAAAAACACGCACGACGGGTAGTCGTTCTTGCCCCCATGCCTCCAGAAAAGTCGGCATATGCTCTGGCACGTTATAGCCGCTCCCCAGATTCCATTGAAGAGAGTTTGAAATGGGTGCATGGGCATTCCTCGGAAAAATTCTGGGAACAATTTTATTTTGCCTATGGCCATGGGTCGATTGCGGATCTTGGTCATGTCACGATTTCCTTGGAAAATATTTCGGAACTTGCCGCGATTCGTGTGGAAGACGAGCCTTTATGGGATGGGCAAGCCAAGTCGAGTCGATACCAAAACTTTGCAGTCTCTGGGTGTTACATGCCCTCGAATATTGGAGGGACGGAAACCGAAGCCTTGTATCGTGGGATCTTGGGAAGTTTATTTAACCTGTATCGCGCGTTCCATGACCCGCTGCAGCAGTTTCTGCGTGAGCAAGCGCCCAAACCCGATGCCATGAAGCAGGGCGACTATGATCGAACCATTGCGGCCCGTACATTTGATGTGACGCGATATCTTCTTCCTCTAGCCGCCAAAACGAATGTTGGGCAAGTCGTAAGTATCCGCACCTTGGAAAAACAAATCACGCGACTCCTTTCCGCGCAGCTGCCTGAGTTGCAGATGATTGGTGATGATTTGAAGACGGCATGTGCTAAACGGCCATCTGATGTGTGGGCCGAGCTCTGTGGCAGCGATACGAGTGGGATAGAGCCGTTGGCACCAACTTTGGCCCGTCATGCGGATGCTAATGCCTATCAAACCGAGGTGTATCGAGATCTTCAGCGACATGCGAAGAAGGCCTTGCGAAAGGCCGGCTTAGACAAACCTGAAGCATGGGCCCATCACAATCAGCCGGTGGATCTGCTTGAACCTCATGATTTACAAGATGAGATTGTGACGACCTTACTCTATCGCGTGAGTCAGGCTCCGTATCGCAGTATTTTAGAAGTGGTGCGTGGCTGGTCGGAACAAGAGAAGGAAGATATTATCCAGGTCGCCTATCGGAATCGTGGCCCCCACGATGAGCTCATCAAAGAGTTTCGCTGTGGTTATCCTTTAATCTTCGATGTGCTCATTGACAGTGGAGGATGGCGAGACATGCATCGGCATCGTCGATGCCAGCAAGTGCAGCAGAATTTTACCACGGTGCACGGGTATGATATTCCTCAGCCACTTATTGATGCTGGGTTGGATCGTGATTATCAATTGGCCATGGATGGCGTGAAAGACGATATTGAGAAGTTGCGTGGGCTGGATCAGGAATCGTCGATCTATGCCCTGCCGTTTGGGTTTAAGGTACGGTGCCTCTTTAAAATGGATTATGCCGAGGCCGAATATATTTCGCAGCTACGTTCTGGGGTGAAAGGTCATTGGTCGTATCGAACGATTGCCTGGTTGATGAAAGAAAAAGTGACGGAGCAATATCCCTACTTAGGGGAACTGATTCAAGCGACGCCGCCTGATATTGAAGATACTTTAAAACGGTGATGTGGCCAGTGGTTGCACCTCAAACATTCATACAAGAAACAAGAGCAAAACATGTCTGATGGAAGTACAGTCGAACAAGCGATTATTCAGGGTGATTGGGATACAGCCTGGGACACGGCCACGGAATGGTCGCAGTCAGAATCTGCTGGCCCCTGCGCATTTTTTGCGCTTAATGTATTGCACCTTCTGAAGGCGGAATTTGCGCTTGCCTGGAAAATGCATGCCAAGTCCCTGCACGAAGAAGAGGATATCAAGCAGGTGCGCGTCTGGGTCGATCGTCTTTCTGAAGAGCATCCACACGAAGGCTATGTTCACTTATTTCGAGGCTTATTTCTCGCGCAATCTGGCCAATCGGAACAGTCGTTGGAAAGTTATCAAGAAGCCACGCGTCTCTTGCCTGAATCACCATTTCCGTACTTTTTCTCGGCTCAGATCTATCAATGGATGCGAAAGACCGATCTCGTGATCAAAGCCTATCGGCAAGCGGTGAAGCTGGATCCAAACTATATTGCCGCCCGATTAAATTTAGGCGTGGCGTATCAAGAGCATGGCCAGTTAGAAGCGGCCATCCCGCAATATCGTGAAATCATTAAATTACGACCAGAAGAGACTTTGGGGCATAGTAATTTGGCCTGTGCTCTAGCCGAACAAGGCAAAATTGATGCGGCCATTAAGGAATACAAAACGGCCTTGGACCTGAATCCTAATGATGCTGAACTGCATTTTGCCCTTGCAGGGGTGTTTGAGCAAAAAGGACGAGGAGATATGGCCTTTCGTGAATACCAGGAATCCCTCCGATTGAACGAGGACCTGGCACCTGCCGCCACGGCAGTTGGCTGGATATTACTCGAGAAAGGTAAAGTGGACGAGGCGCTGGATTATTTCAGTAAAGCCATTAAAGCCAATCCTGAAGATGCTCATGCAACCTTTGGCGTGGGACGGGTCTATGATTTGAAGAGGATGCCTGATATGGCGGGAACGCATTATCAGCATGCGTTGCAGTTAGAAAAAGACCCATCGAAGAAAACCGCAATTTTGAATTTTATCGATAAGATTCTCGGTGGGTATCACGACTAAAATGTGAAGCGTGAAACGTCATGCGTGAAGCGAAACAAAAAGAAAGATTTTGATGAGTAATTGGTGAGGAGGGAAAAGCAGAAATGATTTTTTTTCGTTTCACGAAATACGCTTCACGATCTTCTTAGATTTCCAAGATCGACTGTCGAAGCATAGTAATTTGTTTCGAGGGTGCGCCGAGTTTCTCGAGTTCGGCTTTCACCTGCTCCTTCAGATAGGAAGAGTATCCTACTCGATCTAGAAAAAATTCGAGCAACTTATCGCCCAAAATCGCGCTTTGCTTTTTGAGTTCCTCGACATCCTCATCGCTGATCGGCACGTATGTGCTACCAATGTGCAACAGGACTTTATAGTAGTCGCCCTCTCCACGCCGCTCGAATCGCAACCCGTCCATATCGCTCCTCTAGGAATCTGACCAATTAGGCTAGCGGTCCGCATTGTATGCAAACCCCCCTGAGGAAGACAAGGGAGGCGGGTGGTGGCACTAGCAACGTCGGCAGTACCCACAATAACAAACTTGTCATTCCCACCCTGATGCCCCAGAGGACTTCAGCGCGCAAGCGACATCCTTTAGCGTGAATCCAGGTTAGTCTTTCTTTCTTCAAAGCACTTAATGTGGGGTTTCGCCCCCGCGCGACGAGACACTTTTGTTTCGGCAAAAGTGCCCAAAACCATTCTTGCCCGTGCGCGGCCCTGCGGGTGCCTGGTCCACTGCCCCGAATCAAGATGGCGAGGAAACTCGCTCCGAGGTGCAAAGCCACCTTTCCGCTCAGACAGTCCTCGCCGAGAAGTAGGATTCGGGGCGGCGGCCCAGCCGCGCCCAAGGCAGGAGAGGACAGGGAAAAGGAAAGGGAAACAAATTTTATTTTGAATGATCCAAGCTATTTGAGGTTGTTTTTTTCTGTGGTCATCGCCGCCTTCGGATGCGGCGGAGCCGGAACCCCGAATCGACATTTTTGGCGAGGTTGTTTGAGCGGAGCGAGTTCCCTCGCCATCGTATTCGGGGTGTAGGCGGAGGCACCCGGAAGAGAATGGTAAGCTTTCCCACCATTCTCTGAAGGGCCGCAGAGGGGAGGACAGGGTTTTGGGTCCTTTTGCCGAAACAAAAGGACCTCGTCGGCGGGGGCGAAACCCCGCCTTTGATACGTATTTTCACTGAATTCCTTGACCCTCAGTAGGACGGAGTGATAGCTTAGGTCCCTTCCAAACTTCATCGTGAACACGACACTTTGACCTCCCAGTTCCACAGGCCGAATACGGGGAAGAATATTTTGATCAAAGGGTGTTTTTTGCGCTGGGGGCCGGACACCGTTCCTTCCAGCGAAGGGAATGAGGATGCGGTGTCAAACACGAAATTTTTTGAATTTTCAGTATTTTTTAGAAGCGGGAGAGTGAAGTAATGGCCAGAAAATATAATTTTAGTGCTGGGCCGGCGATGTTGCCGGAAGCCGTATTAAAGCAAGCTCAGGAAGAATTGCCAGATTGGCATGGTGCTGGTGCCTCCATTATGGAAATGAGCCACCGGGGGAAAGAGTTTGTGTCGGTGCATGCCGAGGCGGAAAAAGATGTCCGAGAGTTATTGGGCGTTCCTGACAATTACAAAGTTCTG
>JAJDBO010000096.1 GCA_029261305.1 Nitrospirales bacterium | reverse complement strand
GAATTCTTCATCCCGCTCATCGATAAGAGTCAAATAGCTTACGTCAAGCCCATCCCTCTGCAACTGTTCAAATAGTTGATAGCTGGCGGAACTGACACCGCCATAGCCAGGGACTTGGTAGCAACCAATAAGAATTCGTTTACTCAAAGAAGAAACCCGTCGACCATAAGAGTGTTGAAACGAGTTGCGGGGCTTATAAAGAGCTGCCGATAGGTTGCTCAAAAAAGTCTTATGTCATTTGCAGACTCACGGGAGTCTACCTTCTCTCTTGAAAAAGGTAAATATGAAAAGGTAAATTGATTCCCAGTTTGCTCTTTCATAATGAAAACGACTCATTTGTAAGGTATTTCACAGACAGGCAAATGGTACCTATGGTACAAAAATATGGTCCCCCCAGAACCTAGCCTGGGGGTAACCTCCTTGAGTAAGGGGCCTCATTCCGAAAGGGATGGGGCTCCTTTTTTATGCCAACTTTCAAAGGGGCGAAATAGAATTTTTGAAGAGAGCCTTTCCTCCCATCGTGTATTTGAGAACCTTCATATTGTCGGAATCCTGAATTTTGGGTATAACCCCACAAGACCAATACGCAATACCTCGGTTCTGGAAGCCATTATGGTATTGTATCTTGGAAGATGTTCTTTAAAGAGGAGTTTCCTATGCGAGTCGCTCTCCTGTGTATGCTTGGATTATGTGTGTGGGCTTCACATGCCTTTGGCGAGGTGCAAACCAAGGTCATTCCCTATCAACATGGCGAAGTGCAATTGGAAGGGGTCTTAGCCTGGGATGATGCGATCACCGGAAAACGTCCGGGAGTGTTAGTCGTGCATGAGTGGTGGGGATTGAATGATTACGCTAAGGATCGTGCACAGCAACTTGCGGAATTAGGGTATGTCGCCTTTGCGGTGGACATGTATGGCAAGGAAAAGATCACGACGCATCCAGATCAAGCTGGGACATGGATGAAAAAGGTGCAAGCCAACGTGAGCTATTGGCAATCGCGTGCAATCAAAGGACTGGCGGTCCTACGCAGTCAGGATCAGGTCGATACCGATAACATTGCTGCCATTGGCTATTGTTTTGGAGGAGCTACAGTCATTCAATTGGCCTTTAGTGGAGAAGAGATCAATGGCGTAGTGAGTTTTCATGGCGCCCTACCGTTACCCACGGGTAAACAGGCCAAGAAGGTCAAAGCCAAAATGCTCATTGCCCATGGCAATGCCGATCCCTTTCTGAAAGAAGAACATATTCGGAAATTCCGAAATGCGTTGGATAAAGCTAATGTCGATTGGCAGATGGTACTCTATGCTGGTGCCCGACACAGTTTCACTGACCCCGGTGCAGATGCGCGTGGCATGGATGCCTTGAAATATGACCAGCCAGCGGATGAACGATCGTGGAAACACATGCAACTTTTTTTCGATGAAATCTTTGTGACTCCCTAAGCAGACGCGTTCAAAAGGCCGACCCGATCCTTCCACTCCCCTATGGAATTGTTTGATATCCTTGCCATCGTTATTAGCCTGACTGCGGGCTTTGCGTACCTGAATCACAGGTTTATCGGTTTGCCCGTGACCATTGGGGTAATGGTCATTGCGCTCCTAGCCTCTCTTCTCCTTCAAATTATTGATCTGGTTGGGTTTCATGTCGGTGACCATGCGGCACGTTGGCTCTCTACCATTGATTTTAATGCCACCTTACTCCATGGCATGCTCAGCTACCTCCTCTTTGCGGGAGCCCTTCACGTTAAACTCGATGATCTGCACGATCAAAAATGGACCATTGGAACTTTAGCGACCGTTGGGACTGTCGTCTCAACATTTTTGGTCGGGACCATCACTTGGTGGGTACTAGGTCTTTTGGGGGTCGATCTTCCCTTCATCATGTGTCTTGTGTTCGGAGCACTTATTTCTCCGACCGACCCTATTGCTGTTTTGGGTATATTGAAAAATGCCAAGGCCCCCAAAAGCTTGGAAGTCAAAATCACTGGGGAATCGTTGTTCAACGATGGTGTGGGGGTCGTCATCTTTTTGGTCTTAGCCGAAATCGCCACGGGCACACATGAGCCCACCGCCGATCATATTGTCGGACTGTTTGCCCAAGAAGCCCTTGGGGGTACGATCTTTGGGTTAGCGCTGGGGGCGCTGGGCTATGGGCTTCTTAAAAGTATCGACCAGTATCAGGTCGAGGTCATTATCACGTTGGCCCTTGTGACCGGCGGCTATGCCCTGGCGAATGCGTTGCATCTGTCGGGGCCCATTGCCATTGTCGTGGCAGGCCTGGTTATTGGGAATCAAGGTCGTAAATTTGCCATGTCCGAGAAAACCAGAGAACATCTGGATGTATTTTGGGAATTGCTGGATGAAATTTTGAACGCCGTCTTATTTGTGCTCATTGGCTTGGAAGTCTTGGTCCTCACCTTTACTCAAGAATACTTGCTCGCAAGCTTGGCGCTCATCCCATTAATTTTGCTGTGTCGCCTCGTGGCAATTGGGCTGCCCATGATCATGCTTCGGCGGGTGCGAGTCTTTACCCCTGGTGCTGTCTGGCTCATGACCTGGGGCGGGTTGCGTGGAGGCATCAGCGTGGCGCTAGCGTTATCTTTACCCACAAGCCCAGAACGGGATGTGATCTTGGCCATCACCTATGCGGTGGTGGTGTTCTCAATTGTGGTGCAAGGGTTAACCATGGAAAAGCTGGTAAAACGCCTGGCGCCACCAGATGCGAAGACCTGATAGGCCAGAAGGTGATGGCCATCGTTGTAATATCTTATCCCGAAAATCTGTCTTTTCCCTTTATTACTGGCGAATCCACCTCAGCACGCTGCACCAAGGAATTCAGGACGGCCTCTTGAACGGTGGCGCAGGGATCCAATAAGGCTTGGGTCAACGCTTCCATGGATCGCCGTTCTTGTTCCAACTGCCGGCTCTTTCGCTTTTTGGATGTTTCTCGCTTTTGACGAATCACAGACTCATCATGTCTCGTTAATCCCATCAGCATAGTCTGGGCCAGTTGTGTGCGTGGATCCAATGTCATAATAGTTTCCTGTGAGTTGGATGTTAGAATGTGGAATTGTTTCTTATGGAAGAGTTACGCAAGGGTCATACCAAAATAATTTGTTAGGTCTGAGAAATGTTGAGATGCGAAATATGGATGCCTAGCGGACCTCTTCCTGCTCAAGAATTCATCGGACATTCGAGCGACAAAAAAGAGTCACAATTTTGGCAACGGGAGTCATGGAAACCGACACGATCTATCTCAGTATGGCCATCTTAGCTGCAGGATTTTGGGTGCCTGTGGGCATCCTTCTCATCCTGAAGCGCCATGCGTTGGAGGGGTTAGCCTCGGTGGCAGTAGGGTCAACACAGTCTTGGCCCAAGGTCACAGTGGTGATTCCAGCGAGAAATGAAGAACGCAATCTCAAGCAAGCACTGAAGTCGGTATTGGGGCTGGATTATCCCGAAATGCAGATTGTGGTGGTGAATGATCGATCCACCGATGGGACCGGAGCCATTCTCGAAGATATGGCGAAACAGGATCAGCGGCTCACACTCCTGAATATCGAATCGCTTCCTGGAGGCTGGCTAGGGAAAACCCATGCCCTGCACAGGGGAGCGCAACAGGCCCAAGGAGAATTCGTCCTATTCACTGATGCCGATATTGTGTTTCATCCCATGGCACTCAGAAAAGCCATGAGCCATGTTCAAGCCAATGAGTTGGATCATCTGACTATCGTGCCGGAAGACACCATGCCAGGGTTCTTTCTCAGAGCGCTTTCGGCAACATTTGGGATATTCCTGTTCATCTTGTTTCAACCATGGAAGGCGCGAAATCCAAAAAGTCGACGATACCTGGGCATCGGAGCCTTTAATCTCGTGCGAACATCGGCCTATCACGCAATCGACGGCCACCAGGCCATCGCCCTCAGGCCAGATGATGACCTCAAATTTGGAAAACTCGTGAAGCGCAACGGCTACAGATCAGATGTGCTGATTGGCCAAGGCATGGTCGCAGTAGAATGGTATCGATCCGTACCCGAGCTGGTTCAAGGTCTGATGAAAAATATGTTTGCAGGAATGGAATATCGTGTGTCGTTCGTGATTCTGGCGACGATTGCATCATTGCTCATCCATATCTGGCCCTGGATCGGGATGTGGGTGGCTACGGGAGAATCCCAAGCGCTATATGCCCTCACAGTGGTCATGATGGTAGGCAGCTTCGGAATCGCCATGGCTCCCTTCGGAGTTAAACCTTGGCATGGGCTGCTGCTCCCACTAACCATAGGTTTGTTAGTCTATATCCAATGCCGGGCGACGATCCTTACTCTTTGGAAAGGTGGAATCACTTGGCGAGGCACGTTTTATCCGTTGGAAATTTTGAGAAAAAGTCGGGTATAGATGCCCAGGCCTTCGGCTGTTATCGGGATTTGAAAATTTGGCGCTTGATGGGACCTGAAGTGTATACTAGGACAGGGGCAATCGTTTCTCCAAATCCGAGGTTTCAATTAATTTATGGGGCTGTTGAATATTTCACGCCAATAGCGAATAAAAGCGCCAGAGGAGTCTAGCATTATCAATGAGAGGGAATGGTCAAAAAAGTTCGTCCAGCAAGGCCGCAGCCCTTTTGGTGCGCGGAGCGTACTCCCAGTACGTGAGCACGGCAAAAGGGCGAGAACGCCGCTGGCGGCTTTTTTCAACATTCCCTTTATGTAAGGGATTCAAGAAGTGAAATCATGAATAAGACAACAATATTGTTTTTGGTTGGTATTCT
>JAJDBO010000095.1 GCA_029261305.1 Nitrospirales bacterium | reverse complement strand
CATCGGTTATCCCCTTTTCCTATTCCTCCTCCGGCAACCCGGCTCTCAGATCGCTGATCTGATCCGTGGCTTTGCGCCCCCGCCTCACGACGGGTTTGCCTTTATCGGGAAGGGGAGCCCGACTAGGAAGATGTTTTGATGTCAGAATTATATGTTCCCGCTGCCAGCGTAAATCTCGTTTGGCTTGGGGTTGAGTCTCATGGGTACTGGGCATAGGCTGTGCAAAGAATCTTTGCTTAGGAGGAGGAATCGCACCTGCATTTCTCACTCCACAACCCAAACCAAAGGATCCATGATCGGATGACACCCATTTACGTTTTTGATCTTGACGCACGGGAGTAGCCATAGAGGTGTCATAAGGGTGCGACGCACGATGTCGTGGCGTTACCCCAATGAAAGCCCAAGGCTTTAAAATTGAAGAATTCGTTTTTAAGATAGAATGTAGGAAAGAGGAGTGGTTCCACTGATTATTGTGGAATTCACAGGGACTATCTTCAGGTAGCAACCAATACCCAGTGGTCATAGGAATCTCCCCTTTGATCAAGCAGGAGAACTCCAACCCTATGGGTGGCACTGCATCCCTTCCTTCGATAACCCGGCTGTCAGATGATGTTTTTCTGACCCGTGGCTTTGCGTCCCTGCCTCACGACAGGTTTGCCATTTCGAGAAGGAGTTCTCGATTCAATTCTTAAATTTTTCTAGACGTCTTCACAACCCTAGTTATCGGTTTGTCACTTTAAAAACTTGTGCTCGACATAAACTAATGAATTTACGCGGATATATAGGGATGAGCATAATATCTTATTCATATACTTCCCCTTTAATACCTTAAACTCTCCCCAAGCTTTGTTCCATTACGTAATCCTTATCGTCTTCATTCCGTCTTTCTTGACAAGCCTGGCCATTAGAGTGAACTCGGGTGGTCATTGTGTTTTCTTTGCTCATTTTCTCCTTCAATGCTCACAATTCTTGGACTGAAAACATGGGCATTTTCAGTCGTCATTATTACAAAGGGAATGTCCGCACTAATGAAACTAGAAAATAACACTAAATTTTCTAGTTTTCGAATATCAGAATTCACGAAATAAAGACATTTTCCTTTTCTACCGACAAAACCATTACCAGAGTTAGGACTTTACTCAATATTTTGACCTCGGTCCCGGGTCGAGCCAAAACGTTCTCCACCAAGAACTCATGCCATTCCAAAATCCTGAGTAAGGGCACAACATCCAAATCTCAGGAAGCCAGCGGAGTATTTCTATGGAAGCGTATCTTCATGACCTCCATTCTAGAATCCAACCAAATGGAGGATTGTGCTTTACTCCTCATGGAAAGGATCGTCCGGACGCGACCGCTTGGGGCACCATCATCCTGAGCCACTCTGGTTACGAGGAAAATACCATTAAGGGTTCTCGTGATTATTTAACGACCTATCAAAAAGACAATGGTTGCGTAAGTCTGTCCGCTGACCATCCAGAATCTATTTGGCCAACCCCAATTTCAATTTTAGCTTGGGGAACGTCGAAGCCTCATCATGCGATGCAAAAGAAAGCCATTCAATTTCTACTAAATTCTTCAGGAGAGCATTGGACAAAAAATCCTGAGACACCTTTAGGCCATGATCCATCAATAAAAGGGTGGCCTTGGATTAACCATACCCATTCTTGGGTCGAGCCCACAGCCATGGCCATGACCGCATTACACAATGTTGGGCTTTCCGGTCACCCTAGATTAATGGAAGCCAGCAAGATGATATTGGATCGCCAATTACCTCATGGGGGATGGAATTATGGGAATACCTTGGTGTTTGGCCAAGAACTCAGACCCTCCCCTGAAGATACTGGTGTGGCCCTTTCAGCTCTCGCAGGTAGGATTGAAAAATTGGATATTGCCAAAAGCCTAGATTTTTTGCATTCCGAATATGCTCGACTTCGGACACCTATCTCCTTGGGATGGAGTCTCCTCGGTCTTAACGCTTGGAATGAAACTCCTCCTGATGCCCCAACACGTATTCACGAAACATGGATTCGTGGGCAACGTTTTGGAGGGTACGATACGCCATCCTTATGTTTGTTATTGGCTCCACTGATAGCCCCGTTTGGCCTGAATAATCTCATCACTGCTGAATTTCCCTCTCAAACTTCAACAGCCACTATGGCGAGCATGTGAGAAATTGATAAATGTCTTTCGCTGCACTTAGCTCAAACCACTGGACTCGACGGGAACTCCTACGCACGATCATTGCTGGAGGGCTGATCGCTGGGACTGGCCTGTCATTCGCTGAGTGGGTCAATCGGCCAACACTGCACGCGAAAACTTATGTTGGTCAAGCAAGTACCTATGATGCCGATATTCGTTCAGTGATTATCTCTGGATTTCGAGAATTGGGAATCACCGCGTCTGAGATCAAAGGCAAACGGATCCTTTTGAAACCGAATCTGGTGGAGACCCATCTAGGCACCACTCATATCAATACCCACCCCTTAGTTGTTCGAGGGGTCATCGAGGCCTTTCTTTCTTTGGGGGCACAAAAAGTTATGGTAGGAGAAGGGCCAGGTCATCGCCGTGACACACTTGATGTCATTGAAACATCCGGTCTGGGGGAAATTCTTTACGAGGATAAGATTCAATTTTTGAACTTGAATTATGAAAGTGGAATTCCCGTCGCTAATTTAGGGAGACGAACTCGATTGTCTCAACTAACTTTTCCTGGAGTCTTTCAATCAGTGGATTGGATCGTTTCCCTTGCAAAACTCAAAACACACCATTGGGCCGGAGCAACATTATCCATGAAAAACCTGTTTGGAGTCATGCCAGGTATTTATTACGGTTGGCCAAAGAACGTCCTACATCAAGCTGGCATCATGAATTCTATTTTGGACATCAACGCAACATTGAAACCACACTTTGCCATCGTTGACGGCATTGAAGGAATGGAGGGTGATGGTCCAATTATGGGAACTCCCATTTCGGTGGGAGCTCTAGTCATGGGAAGAAACTTACCAGCAGTGGATGCCACCTGCTGCCGAATCATGGGCATAAACCCACATAAGATCGAGTACCTTCAAACCGCGAACAATTGGTTAGGTCCTGTAGACAAAGAAAATATCAAACAAGTGGGTGAAACCATTGCCCACATTCAAAGACCATTTGGTCTTATAGACAATATTCCAGCACACCGTGGAATCCGATTAATTTAACTTACAATACAACTTTCTATATTTGGAATAGAAAATCATCCTCAACTTTCAACAGCGAATGGCAAAAGACAAATCAAATGGATATTGGTCTTAACACAAATATGATGATGGAAAACACACTGACACCTTCTAATCGTAAGATTCGAGTTTTGACCTTTTTAGGATTCAGCTTGGTGGCCTCGTTCCTCATTCTTTGGAATGTAATTCTCACCTATTTGATGTTTGACAAACTTCACATGAATGATTTTGGGAAATTTTTCTACTCTATCGTTGCATATTTAGAAGGTGGAGAAATGTATGGACCTAACCCAGGCACATTTATTTCGTTAAGCCCTTTGTTTGGTCAACAATTTTGGAATCTCAATCCCCCCCACTTTCACTTACCACTTCTACCTCTTGGACTTCTTTCGCCAGAAGTTGCATTAACAATTTGGGCTTCCCTCAATCTCATCGCTCTCGTGGCAACCTTTTACTTGATTGGGAAAGAACTAAACTTGAGTCCAACCCTTTGGCAAAGCAGATTTTTGTTTTTAGGATTTTTGGCCTTTTCTGGAACTGGGGCTTTTTTCTTAACTGGACAACTCTCATTCCTTCTTCTCTTGCCCATAACCCTCGCATGGATTCAAGCAAGAAATACTCACTGGGCCAAAGCAGGGGTTTCCTTAGGATTGGCATGTGCCATAAAGCCTTTCTTACTCATTTTCGCACCGTATTTTTTGATAAAGAAAAAGTACTCGGCATTTTTTAACCTTATATTTATCTGCATATTCGCCTACATCGCTGGGTTTTTGGCATTTGGGCAGCAGATCTATTGGCAATGGATCGAAAAACTGTTTCTCGTGGATTGGTCCTGGGCATCAATGAATGCATCCGTTCATGGGCTCCTCAGTCGAACATTCCAAGAGAACCCAACTTTTGCTCCAATATTTCACGCCCCCAATTCCATAAACTTTTTATGGTTTGGGCTATCGGGAGTCATCGGCACAATAACCTTTTACATACTTTTCAAAGACCACTCGAAGCATTCCATAGATAGGGCCTTTGCGCTCCTAATAATTGCAGCCATTCTCATTTCCCCTCTGGGGTGGATTTATTATCTATTTTTCCCAATTGGCCCACTAACCGCAATTATTTATCATTGGGGGAAAAATAGGGAGAAGATTATTTACCCTCCGTCTATATACCGAACAAAGATTCGGAATAGACTCGTGGGATTTGCGGTAGTGGGCTACATAATTCCGCTCCAAATGATAATTCTTTTCGAGCCTGGGGTATGGGTAACTTTCACCATTGGATCCATTTATTGTTGGAGCACTGTGGCCCTTTGGGTGAGTCTTCTACTAGATTGGGATATCGAGAGAACTTCGCTTCTAGAACACACTCCGGCAGAACAAAGCGAGCAAAATCTTATGTTGGGCCTCAACCAACAGATCGGACGAATGTAAGATATTCGTTTAATTATGACCGAAGAGGATTGTTTGAAGGAATTTGGAATTTACGAGAGGGTTTTATGATAACGCCAGTTCTTGAAGTACCCATTGAAAGGTCCCAATCCAGACCTTTGAGTAAGGCTCTCCTACCTCTCTGCGTAGAATTAGATGACACGCTGATAAACACAGACTCGTTTTTGGAGTCCCTTTTACTCTTGCTCAAAAGAAATCCAATCTTCCTATTCCTCATCCCTGTTTGGGCAATTAGAGGGTTTAAATATTTTCAGGAACAGATTGCCAAAAGAATCCAACTTGATGTTAGCAATATTCCCTATTGTCAACATGTCGTCGCCTATCTTCAGGAGGAAGCAAAACAAGGTCGAGAATTAATTTTGCTTGCAGGATGGAATTTAAAAATTGCACAAGCTGTGGGCAATCATCTCAACTGTTTTTCACGAATCATCGCAAGAAGTGATTTCCAGCAACGTTCTCAATCGCAAGCCCAAAATTCACTAGAGCCCCAGTGTGATATACCTGGCTTTGAATACATGGCCAACGGCAAGATCGATCGCCAGATAGCGAATGCATCACAAAAGTTAATTTTGGTTGAATCACTTGCGCATGTGGGTCAGGACCATAAGTATTCTAAATCGGAACAGGTTCTTAACCATAAAAAGAAACATACGTTTCCTACTATTTTGAAAGCTCTACGTGTCCATCAATGGGTTAAGAACATTCTGCTTTTCTTGCCCATTGCCACAGCACATCAGTTTTTCAATATCGACCTCCTCTTGCAAGCCAGTTTGGCATTTGTGGCATTTAGCTTGTGCGCATCAGGACTGTATATTTTTAATGATCTTCTTGATCTTCCCGCTGATAGAAGGCACCCAAAGAAAAAATTCCGACCATTCGCATCCGGTGCCCTTTCTATAAAAGCAGGACTTTGGCTTCACCCATTACTTTTGTGCGCAGCTTTTTCCATTTCGCTTCTCACACTACCGAAGCTCTTTTCCATTATTTTGGTCAGCTACGCACTGACAACAATTTTTTATTCGACCTATCTAAAAAAGGTTGCCATTCTCGATGTGTTAGTCCTTGCAGGATTTTATACCTTACGAATTATTGCAGGTGGTGCTGCCGTTGGGGTTCCCATCTCAGCCTGGCTGTTAGCCTTTTCTGTATTTTTCTTTCTCAGTTTAGCATTTGGAAAACGTTACGCAGAATTACAGCTTCGAAAAGTTGATAAATTTCAAGGCATTGAACGAAGAGCTTATCTAGGCGCTGACAAAGAAATTGTCGGAACTATGGGAACGATTAGCGGCTATATGTCAGTGTTAGTACTAGCTCTATACATCAATAGCAAAGAAGTTTTTTCAATATACCAAACTCCGAACTATTTATGGTTCATTTGCCCATTACTCCTATATTGGATTAGTCGAACATGGCTTTTGGCCCATCGAGGCAGCTTGGATGATGACCCACTCATTGTTGCCCTCAAGGACCCCAATAGTTATGTGGTTGGTGCAGGTGTGGCAATTTTGGCTGCATTAGCCATTTAGAAA
>JAJDBO010000094.1 GCA_029261305.1 Nitrospirales bacterium | reverse complement strand
TGCGAGGTCCTTCTTATAATTGGCACTTCTGGGATGGTCTATCCCGCCGCGTCATTTGGGCCAGTCGCAAAAGACCGTGGAGCCTTTGTCGCCGAGTTGAACCTTGACCCAACCCCAAATTCAGACCTAGTCGATATCGCCATTCAAGGGCGCGCCAAGGATCTGTTACCACAATTACTGCCATAAGCCATTGTAATTCCACATCTTCTTGACTAGGTCCCGCCTAGTTTGTTACCGTGTTTTGTTTATCGTCAAGGCCTGAACCAGGGAGCAAATTATGCAAGTGATAATTAATGGTAAATCCGAAGACGTACAAGCGGGAAACGTCATGGAAGTGCTTAAGCATAAGGAAGTAGATCCCCATATGGTCGCCGTTGAATTGAATACTCAAATTGTTGAACGGGATCAACTGGAATCGACCCAGGTGAAGGATGGAGATAAATTAGAATTACTCTTTTTCATGGGAGGAGGCCGGTGACCCCTTCCTTCTTAGGAAAAATCACTGAGGGTATTGGAAACACCCCCCTTGTGCGGTTGAATCGCCTTTCCCCAGAAGGTGGATCTACCATTTTTGGCAAGGTGGAGTTTCATAACCCTGGGGGAAGTGTCAAAGACCGCATTTGCCTCAACATGATTGATGAGGCAGAAAAAAGCGGTCAACTGAAGCCAGGAGGGACAATTGTTGAGCCTACAAGCGGTAATACAGGGATCGGACTTGCCTTAGTGTCAGCTGTCCGGGGATATAAACTCATTTTGGTGATGCCCGAGAGTATGAGCCAGGAACGAGCGAGCCTGCTTTCTTCGTATGGCGCCCAACTGATCTTGACTCCGGCCATTGAAGGCATGAAGGGATCTATTAAAGAAGCGGAAGGTATCATCGCGAAAAATCCTGATTATTTTATGCCAAATCAATTTTCTAATCCCGCCAACCCGGCCATGCATAAAAAAACCACGGCGCTTGAGCTCTGGGATGCAATGGATGGAAAAATTGATGCCCTTGTCGTTGCAGTTGGAACTGGGGGGACCGTTACTGGTTGCGGAGAAGTGTTTAAAGAGCGCAATCCTTCAATAAAAATCATTGCCGTTGAGCCTGCAGGGTCACCAGTTCTATCTGGTGGGGCACCAGGTCAGCATAAAATACAAGGAATTGGCGCAGGGTTTATTCCAACAGTATTAAACCGTTCCATCTTAGATGATATCATTCGAGTCACGGACGACCAAGCGTATCAAACCACGAAGTTGTTGGCCAAAAAAGAAGGACTCATGGTGGGAATTTCTTCCGGAGCCAATGTCTTTGCCGCTCAACATGTCGCGAAAGAAATGGGCCCTGGCAAAAACGTCATCACCGTGTTATGTGATACAGGTGAACGATATTTGAGTATCGAAAAATATTTTCATATCTAATTCACTTTTCAATTATTTCGCTTTACCTGGACGAACATTATGAGTTTCACTGAAGATCAAATCACTCGATATAGCCGGCACATCTTACTCCCGGAAGTTGGGGGCAAGGGGCAAAAGAAAATTTCCCAGGCTAAAGTATTCGTGGTTGGAGTCGGGGGTCTTGGGTCTCCCGTCGCACTCTATTTGGCTGCCGCAGGGATTGGCACCATCGGCCTCATCGATAGTGATGTGGTGGATATGTCGAACTTGCAACGGCAAGTCTTGCACCACACTCCAGATGTTGGACGAGCAAAAGTACTTTCGGCAAAAGAAAAGATTCATGCGATCAATCCTGATGTGAAGGTTGAAACCCATGAGTCGCGCTTCACGGCAGAGAATGCCCTTGAGCTCATTACGCCCTACGACGTGGTGATCGATGGTGTCGACAATTTCCCTGCAAAGTTTTTGATCAACGATGCCTGCTACTTCGCGGACAAGCCATTAGTGCACGCCGGCATTCTACGATTTGAGGGACGCGTGTTTTCCATCCTTCCCAAAAAGTCCGCGTGTTATCGATGCATCTTTAAAGAACCACCCCCAGCCGGCCTAGTGCCTAGCTGTCAGGAAGCCGGCATTATTGGCGTAGTCGCTGGTATTATTGGTACGATTCAAGCAACCGAAGCACTGAAAATTATTTTAGGCATTGGTCAGCCACTGACAGATCGTATACTGGACTTTGATGCCCAGAAGACCGCCTTCCGTGAGATCAAAACTAAACGGAATCCCAAGTGTCCTTTATGTGGTGATTCACCAGAAATCACGAAGTTGTTTGAACATGAACAAGAAGTTTGCCAACTCCGAACGCCTGGCACAGTAGGCGTTACGTAACATTTCTTTGAATAGGTGCTCCCATGGCAAAAATGAAAGCCTTAGTCTGTAGAGAATGTGGGAAGGAATATCCCACCGAAGCCATTCACGTCTGTGAACTGTGCTTTGGCCCCTTAGAGGTCAAATATAATTATGATGAAATCAAAGCCAAGGTCTCACGAGAATCGATTGAAGCAGGCCCCAAAAGTCTTTGGCGATACCAAGATTTTCTTCCTATTGAAGGAAAACCAACGGTCGGTTTGCATGCAGGCTACACCCCTCTCGTTCGGGCTCATAATTTAGGCGCATTTTTAGGCATTGACGAACTGTATATAAAAAATGACTGCGTCAATCATCCGACTCTGTCCTTTAAAGATCGTGTCGTGGCCGTGGCACTCACTCGCGCACGAGAACTCGGCTTCGAAACCGCAGCTTGCGCTTCAACTGGAAATCTGGCGAACTCTGTGGCTGCTCATGCTGCTCAAGCTGGCATGCAATGCTATGTGTTTATTCCTGGTGATCTGGAAGCAGCGAAGGTCTTAGGCAATCTCATTTATCGCCCCAAAGTCATTGAGATTGAAGGCACATACGACGATGTCAATCGTCTGTGCAGCGAGATTGCTGGAGAACGGCAATGGGCCTTCGTGAACGTGAACATCAGGCCCTATTATGCCGAAGGGTCAAAGACGCTAGCCTACGAAACTGCTGAACAATTGGGATGGCGTGCTCCTGACCAAGTCGTTGTGCCCATGGCTTCAGGATCCTTGCTCACAAAAATTTGGAAGGGCCTGAATGAGTTTAAGAAAGTTGGACTTCTTGATGAAGTCCACACCAAAGTCAATGGCGCCCAGGCTGAAGGATGCTCGCCGATTGCCACGGCCTACAAAGAGGGGCGAGACTTCTTTAAACCCGTCAAGCCGAACACGATTGCGAAATCACTCGCCATTGGCAACCCTGCAGATGGGTACTATGCATTAAAAACTGTGGCTGAAAGTGGCGGAGCCATGGACGCTGTGACGGATGATGAAGTGGTCGAAGGCATTAAACTCCTGGCACAAACTGAAGGAATATTCGCCGAAACGGCTGGAGGGGTCACCATTGGCGTCCTTCGGAAATTAGCCAAACAAGGGTTAATCAAGCGAGATGATGTCACCGTCGCATATATCACAGGCAATGGGCTCAAAACCCAAGAGGCCGTTGTAGATTCAGTGGGGCGTCCATTCAGAATCCCACCAAGCCTGGCAAAATTTGAACAAACGTTTGGAAAACAGGGGGAAGCATGATTACGGTTCGTATTCCCACGCCACTTCGCCCCATGACTGGCGGCAAGGGAGAAGTTGAAGCAGTTGGGGGCAGTGTTCTTGAACTTATTGATCACTTGAACGGTTCACATCCCGGGCTCAAAGATCGCATCTGTGATGAGCAAGGTGAGGTACGCCGCTTTATTAACATCTATGTCAATGAAGAAGACATCCGTTTTCTCACTGGAAAAGAAACACCCCTGAAAGATGGCGATGAAGTTTCAATCGTTCCTGCGATTGCGGGAGGATCCCATGGCTAAATTGCGATACCACATTCGCTTTCCAGAAGAAAAAATTCCGTCTCCGGTTATTTATGAAATTGGTCATGAATATAAAGTCGTGACCAGTATTCGTCGGGCCGACGTTCGAGAGACCACGGGTTGGATGGATGTAGAATTTTCTGGAGAAATTGAAGAAATTGAACGTGCCGTAGATGGCATGCGAGAGAAAGGGGTCCTCGTCGATCCCATTGAATTGAACGTGGTCGAATAATAAGAGAGATTTATGAATTTCACGGAAGAACAAATACAACGCTACAGCCGCCAGATCATTCTTCCAGACCTCGGTGGAAAGGGACAGCAAAAACTCCTAGAGGCCAAAGTGCTTCTGGTGGGCGCTGGAGGCTTAGGCTCACCGATTGCCCTCTACTTGGGTGCTGCTGGCATCGGCACGATTGGACTCATTGATGGTGATGTCGTTGATTTATCAAACCTGCAACGGCAAGTCTTACATACGACGGAAACGGTTGGAGTTCCGAAGGTTGAATCGGGACGCCGCCTCTTAACGGCATTAAATCCTGATGTCACCGTCAACACCTATCAAGAAAATATTGGCGTAGACAATATCATGAAACTCCTGCCTGACTACGATATCGTCCTAGATGGATCAGATAATTTCGGCACACGATTTCTTGTCAATGATGCCTGTTTTTTTGCGAAGAAGACGCTCATCTCAGGAAGCATTTTTCGGTTTGAAGGACAACTGACGACGATTAAGCCACATGAAGGATATCCCTGCTATCGTTGCTTATACCCAGAACCTCCGCCTGCGGGGTTAGTGCCAAATTGCCAAGAAGCTGGAGTACTCGGCGCCCTGGCTGGCACCATTGGCATTCTTCAAGCCAACGAAGCCATCAAGGAAATTCTAGGACTGGGCGATACCCTTGCAGATCGATTGCTGATCTACGACGCACTCGAAATGAAATTCCGCAAGGTCGGTCGACCCAAGGACCCGAAATGCCCCCTGTGCAGCGAGAACCCCACGATTACCACGCTTGAAGAGCATCACGTTTCCTGTAGCATTTAGGCACCATGATTTTTATTCCTGCGACGATCTGGGATGACCTGATTGCTCATGCCCGCGAATTGGACCCACATGAATGTTGTGGGGTGCTCGCCGGCAAAGATGGCGTGATCTTAGCCCAATATCGCATCACCAACATTTTGGCCAACATGACGGAAGATGAACTTGCCACCTTCTTTGAAAAGGGCAAGTTGTCCGACCTAAAAAATCTTTCTCCTGATGAACGCGCAGATATTGCCTTTATCATGGATACGATGGAGTTTTCCTCAGCCGTCAAGGACATTCGTCAAAAAGAATTGACCCTTCCAATTTTTTACCATTCACACACCTCCAGCCCCGCCCGTCCATCAGAAACTGATATTAAGAAAGCGATGGATTTTGAAGACATGCGGGAAAAGTTAAACTTTCCAGAACCTCTGCACCTCATCATTTCAGTAGAAGATAAGTCCCATCCTGTTCTTCGCGCCTACCACATTCAAAATTCTCAATCCACCGAAGTCCCTGTCCAACGACAGTAAACCCTCACTTTTTCCCATCATTTCCTAGACATCTTTTTCCTAGGCTGCGATAATGCATAAACTTTTCCTCGCCCTGACCAAGGAGTATTTTCATGGCCTCATACCACCGCAATCTACTCATTTTTTCCTTATTTGCCTTTCTCACTGTGTCAATAACCACAATAGGATTCACCTTTACCGATGAACCGGGCAAAGAAGGAAGCTTCTATAGTCCCATTATCCGAGTGGTACCGGATAAAGGATTTATCATGATCAGCACAAACGGTGGGGTCCTATGGGTCCGAGCCAGCGAAGCGGCTCTCCCCCACATTGGGAAATTACCGGTTGGAGGCTTACTGGATATTATCATCGAATTTCAAGGCCAACCCAATCCCCCCATTATTAAGTCGTGGAAATTGGCGAGCGGTGGTTCAACTTGTAATATTTTTGACGGAACCACCTGCGTAACTGCGGGGACAAAGTAACACCATGATTCAAAAGAACAGTGCCCTAAAAATTCCCTTTTCCTTAAAGGGAAAGAATCGACAAATCCGAAGCTCGCCAAAGGCCGAATGGCGATTCTCATGAGCCATCGATTATCAACGGTCAAGATGGTCGATCGAATATTCGTCGTCAATCACGGCCGCATCATGAAATGTGGCACCCGGCACGAATGGCTCACCAAACAAGGCCCCTACGCCGAACTCTTTGAATCCCAAGCGCAGGACTATCGATAAGGCCTTCTGCCTACACGCACGTCACAACATCACGCCGACGATCCTCTCCTTATGCAGACAAGGTAAGTAACCGGACCGAACTATTTCTTTACCTCCCACACCGAATCCACGAAGTGAGCCTGGGCATCGAACAAATGCTTAACAATCTGGTACCCACTATTCACTGCCAACGATTCAATTTCTGATCGGGTGTACTTGTAGGAATGCTCGGTTTGCATCGGCTCCCACGCATCGAAAGTAAATTCCTTCCCTAATGCCTCAATGCGAACCACCTGCTCTCGGGTACTATACACAAAGCTCTCAACCGCATGAGATCTCGGATGATACTGCCCCTGCTGAACAAAATGTTCTTTCACAAAATTCGCACCAAGTTTTCGATTCAGGACATCAAGTAGATGAAGGTTAAATCGTTCAAACACACCAGTAGAATCGTTATAGGCAGCATACAAAGTCTTCGGGTGCTTCATAAGATCAAACCCAATCATGACGTAGTCCCCGTCGTTTAGGGATTCCTGCAACTGCCGAACAAATTGCTCGGCTGCTGGCAACTCCATATTTCCGATAGTCGAACCCAGGAAGAGCACAATGTTGCGTTGATTGGAGTCTTGGCTAACCGCACGAAGTCCATCAAAGTAATCGGCGGCCAATCCTGTGACCGACATGGTACTGGTTGAAAATCTCGATTCCAAAGAAGCGACAAGATTCTTGATCGCCCCCTCGGAAATATCAATCGGCACATACTCGAAGGTCAGCTGGCTCTGAATAAAGTGCTCAAGAAGAATTTCAGTTTTTTTTCCATCTCCCGCACCCAAC
Source organism: Nitrospirales bacterium (assembly GCA_029261305.1). The sequence goes on along the minus strand of JAJDBO010000094.1, from coordinate 442 downwards.
TCAATGACTCGAAACGGGGTCTTCGACAGAATATCGGTCACCGCCTGTTTATGCGTCTGAAATATCTCAAATTCACATTGAGCGGGTTGATATCCAGGCAGTTGAGTAATCTCGGTGAAAATTTCGCTGCCCTGGTCATCGTAGATCAACCACGATGGCAGACGTTTAGGGATTTTCGATAAGCCCTCAAGCACAGCTTGAGCAAACTGGTCATCAGCCGAAACGGCGGCGGCTCCCGCTCGTAAATTCTGAAAATCAAATGGCATGAGTCTCCTTCTTATACGTATTAACCCGTTCAGGATTTGCCTACCCTAAAAGAAGCTTGCTAGTATGAAAGGTAACATCCTGTGAACATTTTTTTCTTGATTTCCTACTCCCCTCATGAACCTGTCTTCCTCTCACATTCTTTTTGACCTCGAGTATCGCGAAGCCCAAGAAGCAT
>JAJDBO010000093.1 GCA_029261305.1 Nitrospirales bacterium | reverse complement strand
GGTGTCACGGATTTGTTGGATGGTAGTAGGTGGAATTCCACCCCGATCGGTTGCCAAGGCTCTTCCCTAAGGCCTCTCTGCTAACCAGGTTTATGAAGGGTAGATTTTTTGTAAGCCGTTGTAAAATAAGAAGTAATTTTCAGACTATAGCAAGGGATCAAAAACAAGTCAAATGAGGAAGGATTTCAAAAAAAAATTATGAATGAGGTTTCATATGCTGACCTGAATCTCTATATATCAGGGCTCTTGCTTACTCTTGAGACCCGATTGTCCAAACCGTCGACCTAGCTCTTGCTGAATTTCCGTCACGGGAATACCACAATGCCCCAGCGTCACAATGGTATGAAACAAGAGATCTGCCACTTCGTAGACAATTTCCTCTTTGTTATGATTTTTCACCGCCAGTAAGACTTCCCCAGCTTCCTCAGCGACTTTTTTAAGCACTCGATCATCCCCCCCCTTCAACAGGGACGCTACATAAGAGCCTGCTTGGGAATCCTGTTTTCGTTTCAACACCATCTCATAGAGACTATCAAATATCGTTCCGTTGGCTTCTTCACTCTCTGGTTCTGAAGAAATACGATTGTCTAGTATTTCAGAGAAAAAACAGGACCGACTCCCGGTGTGACAGGTTGAACCCACAGGTTCAGCCTTAATAAGAAGAGTGTCATAATCGCAATCAACGAACAATCGTTTCACTTGGAGAAAGTTCCCCGACACTTCTCCTTTTTTCCATAATTTTTTTCGCTTGCGACTCCAAAAATGTACATGACGCGTTTGCAATGTATGAATAACGGCATCCTGGTTCATAAACCCAAGCATAAGCACCGTGCCATTTCTCCAATCCTGAATCACCGCAGGTAAAAGTCCCTCAGCATCGAATTGGAGCGTTCCCAACATCTTTTCGTTGACCACGTTTGAATCGCTATTCATCACCATTCACCTGTCGAATCGGAAGGCCCCGACTCCCTAAATACGTTTTTGCGTCCGCAACAGTAAAGGTCCGAAAGTGAAAAATTGACGCAGCCAATACGGCATCGGCTTTCCCCGTCGCAAGCGCATCGTACAAATGCTCTAAAGTTCCGGCGCCCCCTGAGGCAATCACCGGTATCGATACTGCATCCGACACGGCCGCAGTCAAAGGAAGATCATATCCATCTAGCTGACCATCTTGGTCCATGCTCGTGAGGAGAATTTCCCCCGCCCCTTTGGCCTCCATATGCTTCGCCCATTCGATAGCATCAAGCCCTGTGGGATTTCGCCCACCATGCGTGAAAATTTCCCATCGTGGCGGCTTCTCAGTTGGTGGAGTCACTTGTTTGGCATCCACGGCTACCACAATGCATTGTGTCCCAAACCGATTGGCAGCTTCGGTAACAAAATCAGGATTTCGAACCGCCGCCGTGTTAATGCTAACCTTGTCGGCCCCCGCATTCAACAATTGCCGAATGTCGTCTAGAGTTCGAACTCCGCCACCAACGGTAAGTGGCATGAAGGCCTGCTCAGCAGTATGCGAAACCACATCAAAAAGAATGCCACGATTTTCATGAGAGGCCGTAATGTCAAGAAAGCAGAGCTCATCAGCACCGGCTTGATCGTAAAAGGTAGCTACTTCAACAGGATCACCCGCATCACGAAGATTGACGAAAGATACGCCTTTCACCACCCGGCCATCTTTGACGTCTAAGCAGGGAATAATGCGCTTGGTCAGCATGGAACGGAGCCAGGAGAACCAGCAGCTTCCAGCGCAGAAGACAACGTCATGGTTCCCTCATACAGGGCTTTGCCTACGATGACACCGGAAATTTTCGGACCCAACTTTTTCACGGCATGAATATCATCAACCCTCGTCACACCTCCGGAGGCAATCACAGGAAAAGGGGATATGTTCGCCGCATGCTCCAAGGCAAGCAAATTCGGTCCATCAAGCATGCCATCACGACTGATTTCCGTAAAGATCACCCCTGCCAAAGCATAGGATCTGAGGTTATGAAACACTTCATCAGGTGTATACTCCGACACATTTGTCCACCCATGAACAGCAATCTTTCCATTTTTCACATCTACCCCAATTAAAATGCGGTCCGGAAACTCTTGGCTCGCCTCTTCCAATAAGGAAGGATTCTCCAATACAGCAGTTCCAAGGACAACTTTACTTACTCCGGAAGATAAGTATTCCCGAATGGTTTCAAGAGAACGGATGCCACCTCCTACCTGCACCGGAATACCAATGGCCCGAGTAATCGCCAACACATGATCAAAATTTTTCGGTCGACCATCTATCGCGCCATTGAGATCAACCACATGAAGCCGTTGCGCACCTAAGGATTCCCAATGCTTAGCCATGGCTGGCGGATCTTGAGAATAAGAGGTTTCTTGATTCATATCTCCCTGCCGCAAACGAACACAGCGTCCATCTTTTAAATCAATTGCTGGAATGATAACCATATGTCTATTTCCCTATGGCCTTCCCAAGGGGAGCCGCTCCATCACCCGCTTGACTCCAGAGCGTGCCAAGGTCTCAGCGGTGACCCACTTCCCCCCTCGGTCCAACATTCCCTTGAAATCTTCGGTGAAGGATTTTTGTTCTTCAAAGTAATCCCCCATCCAAATCACCACTCCGTTTTTTGCATTAATAATTTGGACATCAAATCCTACTGCCGCAGGAATAGCTCCATACTTTTGCCCATCCCGTTCACGGTAAACTCGAACTTGGCCAACGACCACCGCATCCAACGATAAGGCCTTCCCCAATTCTTGCGCGAGTTGCTGATTGCTTGTATTCGACGGACGGATGGCCTTTCGGCTCAATGCCTGTTTGATCTCTCCTGGAGAAATTGTTTGGAGGCCAGGGCGAAGTCTCAAGTTGGCATAGACCATATCCGTGACTTTTTCTTCTGCACCAGTCGGAACTGAAACTTTTTTTGCATGGGATCGATGAGGAACGGGACCAACCGATTCTCCAAAAGACGGACGAATCTCGGATGACCCGACATTAGGTGATGCCAATTCTCCAAGAGATTGGTACACCCCGGGCGACCCTTTGACTGCGGCAAAGGGCACGACGCCAATCGTCGTGATCGTCCCAGGAGAAAACGTTGGATGAGTGTTGACCGTCACCGTATCGGGAGCGCACCCGATTAACCCAAAGACCAAGACACAGAAAATTTGGCAAGGCCCAATGATCGTCCTCCACCAGGAACTTGCGATGTGACGTGTCAAAGAATTGATCAATTCCATGCTCCAAAGTTTCGGAGAAGTTGAAGGCCGATACGTTGACTTTTCTCAGGATGAAATTGGCATGCAAACACATTGTCATGAGCGACACTGGAGACAAAGGGAATCCCATACGTGGTTTCCGTACAAATAATATTTGGCTCAACCGGCTCGATATAATACGAATGTACAAAATAGACATAGGACTCAGGCTCAATCTCCTTTAAGAGAGGGCTGGGTGCTTGAATGTCAATAGTGTTCCATCCCATGTGAGGAATTTTCAATCCTTTGTCCTGATGTTCGCCAGAAGAAAAGTGTTTAACTTTCCCCTTAAAAATATCCAATCCCTGATGAAAGCCAAATTCTTCGCTTTCCGTAAACAGCACTTGCAGGCCTAGACAGATCCCTAAAAACGGTTTCCCCTGCGAGATAGAGCGGCGAAGAGGTTCAACCAATTCAAACTGAGTTAAATTTTTCACACAATCGCCAAACGCGCCAACGCCCGGCAAAACCACATGAGAGGCACGGTCAATGACTGCTGGGTCTCTTGTCACCACCGCATCATGTCCAACAGTTTCGAAACCTTTTTGTACGCTCCGAAGGTTTCCCATTTCATAGTCAACGATGGCGATCATTTTGTAACCAGTACAGCATGTCGAAAATGTGCTTTATATCTTAATCTTGTTCGCATCACGGTTTTACAAAGAACCCTTCGTCGACAGCACACCTGAAACCCTATCATCTATTGTGGTTGCTTGATCCAACGCTTTGGCAAACGCCTTAAATACTGCCTCAATAATATGATGCGGGTTTCGTCCATACCTCAGGTTGATGTGAAGATTCAATGCACCCTGACTCACCAAGGCTTGAAAAAAATCTTCGAACAATCCTAGATCAAAATCCTTCACCTGACGATGAGAAAACTCGACATTATACACCATATAGGGCCGACCACTCAGGTCAACCACGACTTCCGCCAACGTTTCGTCAAGAGGGACAATCGCCCACCCAAAACGACGGATTTTTTCTTTCCCACCTAACGCTTCTTTGAGGGCTGTCCCCAATACAATCCCAATATCTTCCACAGTGTGATGGTGATCAATTTCAGTGTCTCCCTTAGCCTCCACCATAAGATCAAACAACCCATGCTTGGTTAACAGATTCAGCATGTGGTCCAAGAACGGAACCGTAGTATTAATGTTCCCTACGCCAGTCCCATCTAAAGTCCAATCCACACAAACGGATGATTCAGAAGTCGTTCGTTCCACCTTGGCACTGCGAGATTTTTTCGTCATGGTTATAAGCCCCGACTTTCTATGGAACGCGCATGGGCTTGGAGCCCTTCCATTCCTGCCAAACAAGTGACATAAGGTTGAACCGCCTTGAGTTGTTCCTTATTAAACGCCACGATGTTGGTTTTCTTCACATAGTCATCAAGAGATAACGCGGAAAAAAATCTGGCGGACCCTCCCGTTGGGAGAACATGATTCGGGCCAGCCACATAATCCGCGACTGCTGGCGGCGTATACCGACCGACAAACACCGCTCCAGCATGCCGAACTTTTTTCAACGCATCAAACGGACGTTTCAGCAACAATTCGAGATGCTCAGCAGCAATAGCATTCGCCACGTCAAACGCCTGGTCCATCGTGGAAGTCACAAAGGCTATAGCATACTGCCCCACAGAATGCGAAGCAATCGGCTTTCGACTTAACTTGCTAAGTTGCTTGGCAACTTCCTTGACTACGGCCTTAGCTAATCGAGCGGAAGTTGTCACCAAATACACTCGCGCTTCTTCATCATGCTCGGCTTCGCATAGCAAGTCCGCCGCACAATGCGCAGGGTTGGCAGTTTCATCCGCAACCACTAACAATTCGCTGGGTCCTGCAATCATATCGATATCCACAGTGCCATAAACTACACGTTTTGCGGCTGCCACATACATATTGCCAGGCCCAACAATTTTATCGGTTTTTGGTATGGTCTTGGTTCCATAGGCCATTGCTCCAACAGCCTGGACGCCACCGATACGATAAATTTCATCCACACCAGCCACGTCAGCCGCTACCAATAAATAGGGATGGATTTCTCCACTAGCCGTCGGGGTACACATGATAGTTCGCCCAACACCAGCCACCTTGGCTGGAATCGCGTTCATGAGCACGGTCGAAGGATATAAGGCTTTCCCTCCGGGCACATAGATTCCTACGACATCCAGTGGCGTAATCAGCTGACCCAGCTTGACACCCTTTTCAGTATGGACCCACGTCGCCACACGTTGGCGTTCATGAAACGATCGAATGCGTTTCGCGGCAAACCGAAGAGCACTTCGTTCTTCTTTGCCAATATGCTTATAGGCCTGCTCGATCTCATCTTTTCGTACTTTGAATTCACTGGGACGCAAGCGGAGACCGTCGAATTGTTTTACATACCGACTGACAGACGCATCGCCACCTCGCTCAACGGATTGAAGTATCCGTTTCACCCGAACCTCAATCTTGGCATTCTGCTGAGAGCCTCGACGGCACACCTGATCGAGTGTTTTTTTAAAGGTTCGGTCGTTATGTGAAATGATTTTCATAATAGATTTTTGATAGCCGTCAACTGACTCTTTTGCTTCACGAGAAATTTTAGCATTGCATCGTCTTCGGCCGAACTTTTTTTAACCGCTCAATCATTTGAGAAATCACCTGATGTTTCATTTTGAGGCTTGCGCGATTCACGATCAACCGAGCTGTTGACCACTCTATGATTTCAGTCTCTTTCAAATTATTGGCTTTTAATGTTTGCCCACTTGAGACCAAATCCACAATGCGATCTGCCAACCCTACGACCGGCGCCAACTCCATGGATCCGTATAATTTAATAATCTCTACTGGAATTCCCTGTTGGTTGAAATACCGTTCAGTAATATTTGGATATTTGGTAGCCACACGCAATTTTGAGGATAGGCGTGTCCGTCCTTCACAGTCTTGCAATCCGGCCACGGCAATACGACACCCACCAATGCGCAAGTCCAAAGGTTCGTGCACATCACTCTGCTGTTCAAGAAGCAAATCTTTTCCGGCAATGCCAACGTCCGCGGCTCCATATTCCACATAAGTCGGCACATCAGTAGGCCGCACAATGAGAAACGTGAGTCGAGACTCCGCCACTTCAAAAATCAGTCGTCGTGGGTCAGCAGAGATATTCGGCCCGGCATATCCAGCTTGACGAAAGAGTTCGATAGTCGGATCCAGCAACTTCCCTTTGGACAAGGCCACGATTACGGTGTCACTCATCCTGATGCAGGCTCCCGATGGACGATGGCTCCAAGACCCTGTAATTTATCTTCAATGCGTTCATACCCACGATCAAGATGATACACCCTGTTAATCTGGGTTTCGCCTTCGGCCGCCAAGCCGGCCAAGATTAACCCGGCGCTGGCGCGAAGATCTGAGGCCATCACCTCAGCTCCCGTTAATTGTGGCACACCTTTCACCACTGCTCGCGCCCCATCCACGGTAATCGACGCTCCCATTCGTTGCAGCTCAGGCACATGCAGGAATCGACCTTCAAAGACATTTTCGGTAATGACGCTGGTGCCCTCGGCTACGCACATCATCGCCATCATCTGCGCCTGAAGATCAGTGGGAAATCCAGGATAGGGAAAAGTCTGCACATCCAATGCCTGAACCTTTTGAGGAGCTTTCACTCTTATCGAATCGGGTGTTTCATTGACCTCTGCCCCACTTTCTCGAAGTTTCGAAATCAGAGGATCAAGATGTCCCGGGATGCAATGACTGACTTCAACATCCCCCCCAGTAATCATGCCAGCAATCAAAAATGTTCCCGTTTCAATACGATCAGGCATCACCCGATACTCCGCTTCATGAAGTTGGGATACCCCCTCAACCACGATATGGCTCGTCCCGGCCCCAGAAACATTCGCGCCGCGAGCATTGAGAAAATTCGCCAGATCCTCAATCTCCGGCTCCATGGCCGCATTATTAATGATTGTGGTCCCGTTTGCCAAACATGCAGCCATCATCAAATTTTCCGTCCCCGTGACCGTCGGAGTTTCCAAATCAATCCGTTGCCCCTGAAGCTTCGAGGCAAAGGCACGGATATATCCATGCTCTAGCTCAATCGTCGCCCCGAGTTTTTTGAAACCTTCAAGATGAAGATTCACCGGTCGTGGCCCAATCGCACACCCGCCAGGAAGCGAGACCATGGCTTCACCAAATCGAGCCAATAAAGGACCCAAGACTAACACGGAGGCCCGCATGGTTTTGACAAGATCATAGGGAGCTTCAAGGGACTGAACCGAGTCAGCCTTAATCACCACACCATTTCCCTCCTGCTTCACGGAGGCTCCCAAGAGGCTGAGCAGCGTACTCATAGTGGCCACATCACGAACCAGGGGAAGATTAGCCACATGGCATTCGCCTCCACCTAAGAGCGTAGACGCAAGAATGGGCAAGGCCGCATTTTTTGCCCCAGCTGCTTGCACTCGACCGTTTAAGGATCGTCCACCTGTAATCGTAATTCTGGTCATGAGATTCGAGAAACGGTTAGCCCTTCCACTCCAAGGAGATGACACGGTCAATACCCGCATCATCTTGTCGAATCTTCCGAATGTGCCAAGTCGATAGGGGTGCAGCTTCTTCGCAAATATGTGCGACTTGTCCTTCACCCATTTCCATGATCAGGTATGCTCCAGGCGCTAAAAACAATAGAGCCTCACGAAGGAGCCTCCGATAATAAGTCAAACCATCGGCTCCTCCATCGAGCGCCAGGTGTGGTTCGAAATCTCGAACCTCTTTTTGAAGCGTCGCAAGTTCTCGAGTTGGAATATATGGAGGGTTCGCCACCATTACGGAAATACCTGCATGAAGTTCTTGGACTTGCTTCAAGGGCCCGACCAAATCTCCAAAAAGAAACCTGATGCGATCTTGAACCGAATGTCGACGAGCATTCGACTTGGCGACTTCAATCGCCGATTCAGAACAATCTGTTGCAAAGATCCTCGCATTAGGAAACTCAATGGCCGAGGCAATGGACAGACAGCCAGACCCGGTTCCCACATCAGCCATTGCGAAACGGCCCTGAGAAGAAGCAACCGAATGGACCTCTTCCATAACCAGTTCTGTTTCTGGTCGTGGGATTAAGACACCTGGCCGCACCCCAATTTCTAGTCCGCGAAATTCTTGAGTGCCAAGAATGTACTGAAGAGGCTCTCCCCCTGTACGCCTGAGCAATAGGTCTTTGGCACAAGCCCAAGACGAGTGCGCCACAACAGCATCGGGGTTGGCATGAATATCTAATCTAGAAATACCCAAGGCCGATTCAAGCAACCAGAGCGTCTCATTCGTGGCATTCGATACCCCGGCCCTCGATAGCAAGGCCAGGCCTTTTCGATAGGCTGAGGCATGGGTAATGAGATCTTCCTGTGGAAGAACAGGATCCGGCGATTTCAAAATAATGTCTGAAGCCATCATAGTGTTAGGCTTTGGCCACGTTGTCTGCCCGAAGAGACTCAACTTCACTTGCGTCTTTTAATGAGCCGACCAATTCATCAAGGTCACCATCAAGAATGGCTTCCAGTTTATGAAGACTCAAACCAATTCGATGGTCGGTGATTCGATTTTGCGGATAATTATAGGTGCGGACCTTTTCACTCCGCTCCCCAGTTCCAACTTGAGAACGTCGATGCTCGGATGTCAACGCGTCCTGCTTAGCCCTCTCTGCATCCCCAATTCTTGATCGCAATGTGCGCATGGCTTTTTCCCGATTTTTTAATTGGGAGCGCTCATCCTGACAGGACACGACCACGCCAGTGGGAATGTGAGTAATCCGCACCGCAGAATATGTCGTATTCACACTCTGACCACCAGCACCCGAGGAACAAAACGTATCGATTCGCAAATCCTTTTGATCAATGTGCACCTCAACCTCTTCGACCTCTGGCATCACAGCGACAGTCGCCGTAGACGTATGAATGCGACCACTAGCCTCAGTCGTTGGTACCCGCTGGACACGATGGACACCACTTTCATACCGAAAGCATCCGTAGGCCCCTTTTCCTTCAACAAGAAATACCGCTTCTTTGATTCCACCAATGCCCGTTTCATTAGAATCGACCATCTCAATACGCAGCCCTTTTTTCTCCGCGTAACGAACATACATCCGTAAGAGAGCCCCGGCGAACAATGCCGCCTCCTCCCCGCCAGTACCCGCTCGAATTTCCACGAAGGAGTTTTTATCATCCTCGGCATTTTTTGGATGGAGTAACTCCAGGGCTTTATGTTCAATTTCCTGACGTTGTAGCAGTAAGGATTGAAGTTCCTCATCTGCCATCTCCCGCAACTCAGAGTCCAGCTGGACATCAGCAAGCATACGTTTGGTGTTCTGAATTTCTTCCAGGAGGGCTTGGTGACAATGGAAGAGATCGCTCGTTTCTTCGAGCTCAGCTCGTTCCTTATTGACGGAAACCAAGAGTAATGGCTGATTCAAGACAGCAGGATCAGCCAATTGATGCGTTAAATTCTCACACCGATTGGCCACAGCTTCCCATTGGGAAAGCCATCCTTCCGATTGGCCATCATCCTTCTGATCTCCGGACATAATACTTGTTGGGTAGAATTAGATGTGGTGACGCAAAAACCTAACGAGGAGCTGAGATCTCGAATAATCTGAGGGGATTAAGCCTTGGTCTTTTTCCCGTATTTCTTATTGAACCGCTCCACACGCCCTTCAATATCCATAATCTTTTGGGTCCCGGTAAAGAAAGGATGGCAACTGGAGCAAATATCAACTTTGAAATTTCCAATTGTGGATCGAGTCTGAAATTTCGAACCACATGCACAACTCACCGTCGCCTCTTGGTACTCTGGATGAATGCCTGCTTTCATGACAAAAGGTCTCCCTTACACAAATACCTTAAATTGGGGTTTACCCATTACTATGTACCATGAATGACGAGCAGTTGGCAAAAAACGGCCAGGATCTCCCTAGCGATTCATGGACTGCAAAAATTCCTGATTATTTTTCGTGCCCCCGATCTTATCCATGAGGAATTCCATGGCTTCCATAGTCCCAAGCGGACTCAGCACCTTTCGCAATATCCACATTTTATTTAATCGATCCCGATCTACCAGGAGTTCTTCTTTTCTGGTGCCGGATTGGCTGATATCAATAGCCGGGAAAATCCGCTTATCTGCCAAACGTCGATCTAGATGGACTTCCATATTCCCTGTCCCTTTAAACTCTTCAAAAATCACATCATCCATCCGGCTCCCGGTATCGACCAAAGCTGTGGCCAGAATGGTGAGACTGCCCCCAAATTCAATATTCCGAGCCGCACCGAAAAACCGCTTTGGGCGTTGCAAGGCGTTAGAATCAAGACCACCAGACAACACCTTCCCACTCGGTGGAGAAATAGTATTATACGCACGAGCCAAACGTGTGATGCTGTCCAGAAGAATCACCACGTCCCGTTTGTGCTCCACCAATCGTTTGGCTTTTTCCATGACGATCTCTGCCACTTGCGCATGACGCTGGGCTGGTTCATCAAACGTCGAACTAATTACCTCAGCACTTTTCACCTGCCGTTGCCAGTCGGTGACTTCTTCGGGACGCTCATCGATCAACAGAACTATCAATAAGGTTTCAGGGTGATTCGCCAAAATTGCACGGGCAATGGCCTGTAGAAGCATGGTCTTTCCGGTTCGAGGCGCAGCTACGATCAAACCACGTTGGCCCTTGCCAATTGGAGTCGTGAGATCCATAACCCGGGTACAGTACTCTTCCTGGTCAAACTCCATTTCGAGCCGATCCTCTGGATACAAAGGCGTGAGGTTATCAAAGAGGATTTTGTCACGCTGAATTTCCGGTTCGTCATAATTGATCTTTTCAACCTTGAGCAATGCGAAATAACGCTCCCCGTCTTTTGGTGGTCGAATTTGGCCAGAAACAATATCGCCGGTTCGAAGCCCAAATCGACGTATTTGTGAAGGCGAAATATAGATATCATCAGGTCCAGGCAAATAATTCGAATCCGGTGCTCGCAAAAACCCAAAACCATCTGACAGGGTTTCCAGAACACCTTCTCCAAAAATCACACCATTTTTTTCTGATTGGCCTTGGAGGATGGCAAAGATGAGTTCTTGTTTCCGTAAGTTAGCCGCCCCTTCAATTTTCAACGAACGCGCGAGTTCGGCTAAATCACCAATGGACTTTTGTTTTAATTCGGCGAGGTGCATATCCTTCTCCTAGGGTGGGGATTAAATGGGTAGGATGGTCTTGTCAATGCCGTCCTGGTTTGGATCCTCAGCAGGGATCGCCCTTTCAGTTATTTGGCAACACTCAGATAAAAAATGGCGCCTCTTTTTTTCGACAACGCCTCTCAATTTTAAATTCCATAATTATTTTGGCAATTGAACATTTCTACGTTTTTGAATAACAATAAATTTGGTATGCGGGGTATATGAAGATTACGGAGCCAGGCAATTACAAAAGAAGGGAGGAAACCATTTTAACACCGACGTCGTCACCCTTGCCCCTTTTCCAAAAAGGTTCTACGTACGAGACAAGTATCATCCATAAACGGTAAAGCAATTATCATAGCAAGGAAATGTTGGTGGTAATAAAATTTTAAAACGAGAGTTTACTTAATAAGTGAAAGGGAAAGTCATGTAGGGAGAAGTGGATTCCTTTAACCCAGATGGAAGGTATAAATATTTTGTATACCATGACTCTCCTTATTGTCAATAGTTTCTTTCGGATATTCGTTAATGGAACTTTAATCTAAATTCTAGTGGTTCTTACCAAATTTTCTAATTTCCTCTTCCCGAGGTACGCAATTAACGCTACACGGGAAGATCGAATAAATCCATGTTTTAAAAAGGTTTTCTCAACATTTTTTTTCAACTTTGCATTCCAGGGTATCCTATTTGCGAGTGAGAAACGGTTATGCTACATGAAGGTATCAGTTGATACGCCATCGCTGGCGATTGCCTAAACCTCTTATTGGTTTCCTCATGGCCCAACACGACGAAGACACTTCAGAAGGCCGTCTTTTCACACTGGCTGAAGCGACAGCGCTCATTCCTCAGCTTGAAATCGTTCTTTCAAAAGCGAAAGACGGCCGAATGGTGCTCATTCACACCAAAGATGAAGTGAAGAAAGCCTGCGCCAACGCTGAATATGGAGGGGGAACGGTGGTCGGCCCGCAATATGTGACGGCGCTGGAAGACATGCACGAAAGCCTTCAGACGATTCAAGAAATGGGTGTCATCGTGAAGGACCTAGAATCAGGCCTTTGTGACTTCCCATTTCTTCTTAATGATCGAATTGTCTATCTGTGCTGGAAGTTGGGTGAAGACAAAATTGAATGGTGGCATGAAATCACCTCAGGTTTTTCAGGCCGACAGGCCATTCCAAAAAATGCACAGTAGCCAGACTGTCCAAGCATGGCAATTTCCATTCAGGCGGCGAGGGCGAAGAAACCATGGTGATGACTTGAAAATAATGGGTCAAAAATTTCTATGAAATTTGTCATCATCGGCTGGGATGGACCTGAGGGTCAAACAAAACGCCCTATCCACCGCCCATCACACCTCGAACGCTTAAAAAAGGTCCAAGACCAGGGAAAACTGATATGTGCCGGCCCCTTTGATGACCAGGCTGGAAGCCTCATCATTATCGAAGCCAATTCATTGGCGGAAGCTGAGGCCTTTGCTCGGGAAGACCCCTATGTGATCGAAGGTATTTTTGAGCGAATTGAGGTTCATCCCTTCAAGCAAGTGTTTCCTGAAAACAGCATATCATAAAAGATCTTTTACGAGACGCTGAAGGCTCAATCATTGCCAAAAGCCCACCTCCTCCTCTTGACCGACCAATACTTTTTGTTTAAGCCTGAGCCAACTTAAGAATTATCTTCCATTCCTCTTTTCGTACTGGCTGAACGGACAACCGTGACCCCTTTCGTAGCAACTCCATGCTTTCGAGGCCTTTGATTGCTCTCAGTTCATCAAGAGGCAAGGGCACAGGGAATTTTTTCGAGAATTTGACATCCACCATGGACCAAGCCGGATTGTCGGGCGAACTTTTTTTGTCAAAATACTTACTCTTTGTATCCCATGAAAAATGATCGGGATAGGGGGCTTTGACAATGTTGGCAATCCCCACAATCGCGGGAGGGTCGGCATTGCTATGATAAAAAAATACCTGATCGCCTATCGCCATAGACCTTAAAAAGTTTCTGGCCTGATAGTTTCGGACACCTTCCCAACAAGTTGTCTGACGAGGAGATTTGGCCAAATCATCAATGGAAAATACTGAGGGTTCGGACTTTAAGAGCCAAAAGGACGACATTGAATTCTGCGCCTCCAATTCTTCATGTAAAAACTACCTGATCCTACCGCTTCTCTTCCCCACCCTTCAATCCATCCAAACTCGTAAATAAAAGGACCTAAAATTTGGCGACATGGCGAACCTGAAATAGTTTAAAACTTCCCAATATTTGTGCCAAAACATGGGAACATGGTATCTCTCCCAAACTATTTATGGATTCACTCATCGACACATTCCAGGGTTGGTATACTAGCCTGACCTCGGTCATTTCAGGAGAAATCCTCATTGCCGTCGGCCTGTTTTCAGCGGTCATGTTTGTCGGAACCATCATTGCCATTCCCATCATTTTAAGCCGATTGCCAGCAAACTACTTCCAGCATGATCTGGAACACGTATGGATGGAAGGCTACCACCCATTCTTAAGAAATATGGGATTGATCGTCAAAAATGTCGTAGGGCTGATTTTTCTCCTTGCCGGCATTGCCATGCTTCTTCTTCCAGGACAAGGGATCTTGACGATGGTCATTGGCATATCCCTGCTCGATTTCCCGGGAAAGCGCAAATTAGAACATACCCTGCTAACGAAACCGATGATATTCCAAGCCATGAACGCGATTCGAGAAAAATGCAGCAAGCCACCGTTTGATCCGCCACATGCACCGTCATACTGAAGCCTAAGTGTACTAAGCAGTCTCAACACTTTTATCTTTCTCAATTTCTTCACCACCCTTTACAGAAATCCTGTCCCTCGTTAGCATAGGCCCCTTATGAATAAACTTACCCCACTGGGATGGATCGCCATCTCAATTCTTTGCGCGGTGTCCTTTGCCTTTGTGACGGGAATTTTCAATCCAGGGGAAAAGGTCAATGCCCTATGGCTAGTTACAGCAGCAGGATGCTTTTACGTGCTCGCCTATCGATTTTACGGTCGATTTCTCGGCTACACTGTTATGGAACTCGATGACCAACGACCTACCCCCGCCTATCGATTGGAAGATGGCACCAATTATTATCCAGCCAATAAATACGTGCTCTTTGGCCATCATTTCGCGGCGATCGCCGGAGCCGGTCCGCTTTTAGGGCCAGTGCTCGCCGCTCAATTCGGTTTCTTGCCTGGTTTTCTCTGGATTGTCATCGGAGCCGTGTTAGCCGGGGCTGTTCAAGATTTTGTCATTCTGGTTGGCTCCCTTCGCCGTAATGGACAGTCATTACCCGAGATTGCCCGAGCAGAAATTGGATGGGTCACTGGTACGGCCACTGCCGTGGCTGTGCTCTTCATAGTCCTCGTGGCCTTAGCAGGCTTAGGGCTAGCAGTGGTCAATGCCCTCGTTCATAACCCGTGGGGGACCTTCACGATAGCCATGACCATCCCGATTGCGTTTCTGATGGGCTTCTATCATCAAAAATTTCGTCCTGGTCAAGTCGGCGAGATGTCGGTCATCGGCCTTGTGCTACTGATTATCACCATCTTAATTGGTAGAAGTGTGGCCCAATCACCATTCGGGGAATGGTTGAGTTTTGATCGAAACACCTTAGTCTGGATACTTGCAGGCTACGGATTTCTTGCCTCGGTCCTGCCGGTTTGGATGTTGCTCGTTCCAAGAGATTACCTTTCCACGTTCATGAAACTGGGGGTCATCGCACTTCTCGCGGTGGGAGTCATTGTTCTAGCTCCCGATATGCAAATGCCCAGAGTCACGGGATTCATTCATGGAGGTGGCCCAATTATTCCCGGCCCAATTTTCCCATTTTTGTTCATCACGATAGCATGTGGCGCAATCTCTGGATTTCATTCATTGGTGTCGTCCGGCACAACACCAAAAATGATTGCACGGGAATCCCAAGCCATGGTCGGATATGGTGCCATGTTATTAGAAAGCTTCGTGGGGGTCATTGCCCTCATCTCAGCTGGGCTTCTCATCCCTGGCGATTATTTTGCCATTAACACACACCTTTCGGCAGATGCCTTAGCCGCAATGGGGTACCCCATTGGGAAAATTCATGAGCTGTCACAACTCGTGGAAGTCGATGTCAGTGGACGTCCAGGGGGGGCGGTGTCCTTGGCGGTTGGCATGGCTTGGATTTTTTCGGCCTTGCCTGGCATGTCCGGGCTGATGGCGTACTGGTATCAATTTGCTTTGCTCTTTGAAGCCCTGTTTATCTTGACCACCATCGATGCCGGCACGCGAGTCGCGCGCTATTTGGTACAAGAATTGGGAGGGCATTTCTACAAACCCCTTCGTCAAATTAATTGGTGGCCCGGGGTCCTTTCTTGTAGTGCCCTCGTAGTTGGAGCCTGGGGCTATTTAATCGCCACAGGAAATATCTCGACGGTCTGGCCCATGTTTGGCGCCGCCAATCAGCTTCTCGGCACACTAGCACTATGCATTGCCACCACACTCTTGATCAAAATGGGGAAATCCCGATATATGTGGGTGACCGCTATTCCCATGGTTTTTGTTGGCGTCATTACTCTCGCAGGATGCTATGAACTGTGGTGGATTTTTCTGGACCGCGCAGCGGCGGCTACTGAACCTGCCCAATCCATCACCATGTATATCAACGCCGGGCTTGTAAGCTTAGTGTCCATCCTAGCTATTATCGTACTCATTGAAAGTGTGATCAGATGGTACGGATATGTTGTCTTGAAGCGACCATACACGAGCACAGAAATTGTCGAGGGGGAAGGTATTCGAATACCAGCAGGACCGTGCTGCTAAACCCGTATATTTTTCCACTAAGAAGGAGGAGGAGAAACGATGGCAGATACATCTTCGTTTGATGTTGTGTCAACCGTTGACATGCAGGAAATGAAAAACGCTGTCGACCAGACCTTAAAGGAGTTAGGTCAACGATTCGATTTTAAAGGATCAAAGTCAGACCTGACTTTAAAGGAGAAAGATAAAATTTTAGAAGTCGTATCGGATGACGATTATAAATTAAAGGCCGTGTTGGAAATTTTAAAAGCCAAATGCGTCAAGCGAAATGTGTCTCTTAAAGCCTTGGACTATGGAAAGATCGACGAAGCTCTTGGTGGAACGGTTCGCCAAAACATCACAATTCAAAGCGGAATCCCCACCGACAAAGCCAAAGCCATCGTGAAAAAAATCAAGGAACAAAAGTTTAAAGCCCAAGGCCAAATTCAAGAGGACCAAGTTCGGGTCCAAAGTAAAAGCAAAGATGAATTGCAGACCGTCATTACCTTTCTCAAGCAAGAGGATTTCGGAATCGATCTTCAGTTTGAAAATTTTCGATAATCATGCCTTCCGCCATTCACCCTCCGAGCACCAGGCTTCGCCCCCATTGACGCTGCAAAGAAAGGAGTGCCTGGTCCAAGGCTTTCTCAGCCGCATTGGCTCGTAAGATGTCTTTAGCATCTTCCTTTCTTGGATAATCGCCCCCGATCGGAACCTCCAATTGTTCCATGCTACTGGCCCCATCTCCCTCAGCATGGAGAGCCATCTGCCCTGAATCGGCATGGAGCAAGGCCAGTTCCGCTTTTCCCGTGTTCTCGATTTCCACTCCAGACATCCGTGTCATCATGGTCTCTTCTCCAATTTCAATATGGCTTTCGATCTCGGTGCTCGACAAAATCGTCAACAGCATGAAATCGAAATTGTGAGACTTGGCGAGATGGGTCACCGAAGTCACATCTCCAGTCGCTTGAAATGGTTGGTCAGATCGAATGGCTTTGACTTGAAGGGCAAAGTACTCGTCCATTTTTTTGACAAGACGGTTTTCTAAAATCTCTAACATGGCAGGGCTCAAAGGGGGAGCCGCATTAGGCAAAGAAGAATCCATAACCACCATCACTCCTACTTGGTTAAGGGGTGAGGGAAGAGACTGCGGACGATTTCCTTGTGCGTCATGAAGCCCCTCCACTTGTCCTATGTAAAGAGGCAATCGTGGTGGAGCCTGACTTTGGCATCCAACGATTAGAAGCATGCCAACCAATACCGAGAGAAATCTAGAAAAATTTATTTTGGAATCCATGGCCATTCTCCCTTCCTATGTGTTCCTAACTTTGAACTTTCTGCCAGGTCTCACCAAAATGCATAACCGCTTGGTTAATGGCCTCGCTACTCGCGACCGCCCGCATCACGTCATGAGCGCGATCTTCACGGGTTGGGTAGATGGGAGGAATTTCCAGGTCGCGCCGA
>JAJDBO010000092.1 GCA_029261305.1 Nitrospirales bacterium | reverse complement strand
GGTTTGGATGCTCGTCGCCATGGTGGTTGCCGTGCGCCAAGCCTTGGATTATCACAGCACCTACCGCGCCATAGGAGTTTGCCTTATAGGATGGATTGTTCAGGCCGTGTTGATTGGGGCGATTCTTGCGATGACGGGTGGGATTCCTGAACCCATGCTGGACAACTAGTATGATATTAAAACAGTTCACCGCACATGAGTCCTGAAGATTATATGCGCCTGGCGATTGCCATGGCGCAGAATGTCCCTCAGTATCCGTTTGGCGCGGTGATTGTTCGACGAACCACCGGCGAAGTTCTCGCGAAAGGGTTTAACCGTTTTTCTCTCAATCCGACCTTCCACGCTGAGATCGACGTCATCAATCGTTGTGCGGCCGATCATTCACCCATCGATTGGACGGAACTCGATTTATATACGACGGCTGAACCCTGCCCCATGTGTCAGAGTGCGATCGAGTGGGCGGGAATTTCTACGGTGTACTTTGGCACGTCGATTCCTTTTCTCCAACAACACGGATGGAGTCAAATCGATATCCGAGCCGAAGAGGTGTCTCGCCGAACTCCATTTCGACACACCACTATCATTGGCGGCATTTTGGAATCCGAGTGTAATGCCCTATTTGAAGCCGCCCGTAACATTGCCCTTTAACTGAGTCCAGAAACGATCGGCCTTATAGATTTTATTGGCGCAGTTTGCTAAGAATTCGAATTATTGGCAGATACTGAACTGTACGTCACCTACAATGAACCTGAAATCCAACATTATGACACTGGCATTGTTGAGATGGCGTGAGAAGAACAAGATGCTCCGCGGTGCAAATATGAAGACCGACAAACAGACCCAGTGGCAAGGATATTTCGACGGCTTTTGGCATTGGCCCGAACGACAGGGCGTCGATTCTCGTGAGCTCCTCCACAAGGGAGGCGTTGAGGGCAAACAAGAAGCCGATGGATGCGTGCTACCGTTTATCTCGAAAAATTCGCAGGTATTGGAAATCGCCGCCGGGTTGGGCCGAATCAGCCGCTTCGTTGCACCAGCCTGCCGACAACTTACCTGCACGGATATTCACGAGCAGTCTATTCAGGGGTTAAGGCAAAACCTTGCCATTTGCGAAAATGTCCGCGTGGAAATGACGAATGGCTATGATCTGGGCACCTTTGCCAGTGAGAGTTTCGACTGCGTGTATTCCTTCTCTGCCTTCTTTCATATGGATCTTGAACTTGTGGTCAACTACTTTACCGAGATCGCGCGCGTACTGAATCCTGGTGGAGTTGGGATTCTTCAATTTAAAGACATGAAAGCCCCGAAAGACTTACAGGAGCTTCTTGAAAAGATTACCAGTTCACACGGTCTTGCACGCTACGAACATAAATTGGATAAATGGCGCTATATCGCTCTGGAGAATTTGGAGCTTCTTTGTCGCCATAACGATCTCGACATTGTGGACCCTCGTGTTGAGCACTTCACCTTTGCTAAGAGGTGCCCCGCAAATGACACGGTCCAGCCATAACTGCTGAACACCCTACCAGCCATACTTGAAATGGCCGTCCCTAAAGATTAGGAAAAGAAACCCCACCAACGCCAAGTTGTTCATCCAGCGCTGGGCTTTGGGCGTCTGCCCCTTACCACGTGGCGCAATCAATTCCCACACGGCCACCACCGCAAAGATGGCAACAAACACACTGATCCGAAGGATGAGGTCTATGTTCATGTCCAAGACTCTACCTCACACACCCTTTCCGTACAAAGGAAGAGGAGCAAAGGGAAGATTCATCTGTTTTGATTTTATCGAAGCAACAAGGTTGGGATTTTTGCTGAGCGCAACAAGTCTGAGGTTTTGCTACCAAATAACAAGCTGCGTAAAGGGGAATGGCTGTATGCTCCCATGATCAACATATCGATGCCTTGTTCACGGACAGCTTTGGCAATCACGCTCTCCGCGTCGCCAGGGATCAGGGAAGCGGTGACTTCAAAGCCTGCGGTATTCAATGTAGTCTTTGCCCATTCCAACTGCTTGGAGGCGTTTTGACTTTCCTTCCCTGACATCAACAGGTGCAGAGGCAAGCCCTGGAAGAGGGGGCTCTTCGCCACCATCTCCACGCCACGCTGAGTGACAATGCCACCATCGAACGCGATCATCACCCGGTTCGGTTCCGTGAAGTCATCGGTCACGGTGAGAATTGGTTTTTTTAGCGCGCGCACCACTCGTTCAACATTGCGCCCCAAATCACGTTGAGTCGCTTCGGCTGATTCCCCACGGCGACCTAACACAAACAGGCGCACGCCTTTTTCCTGCTCCACCAAGGTCTCTACGAGCACTCCGTAGCGCTGGCGCACATCGGGAGACTCAACCCCGGCCTCAATCGCTCGTTCCCGCAAATGATTGAGAAAAAGACGGCCTTGTTCGCGCGCCACTTTACTGCGGGATTCATCCTCAACGGAGAGTTCGTTCAACAGCACTTCTTCCGCATCAATGCCAATGGCTCCGCTATGGTCATTCCCAGTAGCAATCTCAGGATGTCTATCGATGATGTGTAGAAATTCCAGTGGTGCTTCCATGCGGCGTGCCGCCCAGGTGGCATAATCAGCGACATAATTCGCAAAATGCGATTGATCGACACAGGCCAGCACGTTCTTTTCGTTCTTCATCAGGTACATTCCTTTTAGTGACCCATCACCTGTTCGACCGCATCGGGTTTATCATGGACAGCGAAGCGATCCACCATCGTGGCGCTGGCTTCATTGAGCCCGATGACATCGACTTCCGTTCCCTCACGACGGAACTTGATGACGACTTTGTCCAACGCGCTGACTGCGGTCAAATCCCAGAAGTGGGCACGACTCACATCGATTCGCACCTTCTCGATGACTTCCTTGAAATCGAAGGAATTAGCGAAGCGTTCAGCCGAGGCAAAGAAGACCTGTCCCGTCACGGTGTAGATACGCAGGCGACCTTTGTCCGCCGACTTCCTTCCGATATGTAAGATCTTTCCGACGTTGTGGGCAAAAAAGAAACCGGATAGCAGCACGCCAACGAGCACACCTTGCGCCAAATCATGAGTAGCCACTACGACTACCACGGTTGCAATCATCACCACGCTGGAGCTTTTCGGATGCTCACGCAAATCGCGAATCGAGGACCATCGGAAGGTACCGATAGACACCATGATCATCACGGCGACCAAGACCGCCATCGGAATATGAGCCACCCAGTCACCGATATACACCACCATCAGCAGCAGAAACACCCCTGCTGCCAACGTCGAAAGCCGCCCGCGGCCACCCGACTTTACGTTAATGACTGACTGTCCAATCATGGCGCATCCCGCCATGCCGCCGATAAAACCCGAAGCAATATTGGCGATACCTTGCCCTACACATTCGCGGTTTTTGTTGCTCGAGGAATCCGTCAGGTCATCGACAATGGATGCTGTCATCATCGATTCCAATAACCCCACAACAGCAAGCGTCGCCGACACCGGCAAAATGATTCGCAAGGTGTCCCAATTCAGCGGCACATCGGGCAGTAGAAAAATCGGAAGACTGTCAGGGAGTTGGCCCATGTCGCCCACCGTACGAATGTCTAAACCCAGGCCCATGGCTACTGCGGTGAGGCCCACGATAGCCACCAATGGGGACGGCACGCTCTTGGTGATATACGGGAAAAGGTAAATAATAGCCAAGCCTGCAGCCACCATCACATACACATGCCAGCTCACACCGATGAGTTCTGGGAGTTGCGCCATAAAAATCAGAATGGCGAGTGCATTGACGAAACCGGTAATGACTGAATGCGATACAAAGCGCATCAGTGAACCCAGCTTCAGCCAGCCCGCAATGATTTGCAAAACACCAGTCAGGACTGTGGCTGCAAGTAGATATTGCAGACCATAATCTTTGACCAGTGTGACCATAAGGAGCGCCATCGCACCGGTGGCCGCTGAAATCATCCCCGGACGACCGCCAGAGAATGCGATCACAGTCGCCATACAGAACGATGCGTATAGCCCCACCTTGGGATCTAGCCCGGCGATACTGGAAAAGGCTATCGCCTCTGGGATCAAGGCCAATGCGACCACAAGCCCTGCAAGCAAATCGTTGCGGACATTCATCAGCCCACGAATTTTATCCACAATCTCATTTACCATCTATGTACCTTCTTTCGAATCACGAAATAACCTCTTCACATTTGATAATATGGACATGTCAAGAGACACGTTCAGGTGTCAGCCTAGGCCAACGCCAATTTTTGTCCCATGACAAAACTCCCGGATACTTGCTGGATTGTTCCTGAATTCAGGAGGCCACAAGGAGGGTTTGAACAAAAAAATCGCGTAAGATCCTTTTTCTCAATCTCGGGGTCTGTCGCCCCAGAAGGAAGAGGTCTTACACGATTTCTTCACGATAACACAGAGTCTGCACACAGGCAAGAGAACATGTCGGAGGCGCAAGAGGAAAAAATTTCGATTCCCGCCACTAGCAAATGCAATTGGATTTAATGTCTTGTTCCCTTCCGCCAAAGGAACAAAATATCAGAGTGCATGGTTCAACGTGGCAGGAATAAACGGCCTGTAATATTCACGGTTGAATCGCACAATCACCCAACGAGCACATTCAGGCCGTCTCGCTTTTAACAGCCTTCATGGAAAGCGAAATACGCTTGCGGGGGACGTCCACTTCTAAGACACTCACCTTCACTTGTTGGCTGACTTTCACTACTGTGTTGGGATCACTGACATACTTATTGGCCAGCTGACTGATATGGATCAGACCATCTTGGTGCACCCCGATATCGACGAAAGCGCCAAAAGCTGTGACATTAGTAATGATGCCAGTGAGGACCATGCCGGGCTTGACCTGTTCAATAGATTGCACGGCTTCATCAAATCGTACGGCTTCAAATTGCTGACGTGGATCACGCCCGGGTTTGGCCAATTCAGTGAGAATATCTGTGAGCGTGGGCTTGCCCACTTCGTCGGTGATGTATGGGATGATATCGATGGTGCGTTGCCGCTCAACGTCCTTCATCAGCTCCTTTACCGTACAGCCTAAGTCTTTGGCCATTGCGTTCACGACGGAATACCGCTCAGGATGCACGGCACTCCCATCAAGGGGATGATCGCCATCAGTGATGCGTAAAAATCCTGCGGCCTGCTCAAACGCTTTCCCTCCCAAGCGAGGGACTTTTTTTAATGCAGTCCGAGTTCGAAAGGGTCCATTCTCTTGTCGATAAGCCACGATATTCGTCGCAAGTTGTGGACCCACTCCTGAGACAGCAGTAAGCAATTGCGGGCTCGCCATATTGACATCTACCCCAACTCGGTTCACACAACTGATCACTACATCCTGAAGCCGCTGTTTTAAAATGCCTTGATCGACATCATGTTGATACTGCCCAACCCCGATAGCTTTGGGATCGATCTTTACCAATTCCGCTAACGGATCCATAAGCCGCCGGCCGATAGAAACCGCCCCACGCACGGTCACATCCTGATCTGGAAATTCTTCTCGCGCGACCGCCGAAGCGGAATACACCGACGCCCCGCTTTCATTCACCATCACGAGAGAAATCTCAGACGGCAAAGACAAGGTGCGCAAAAATGTCTCGGTTTCTCTTCCTGCGGTTCCATTTCCAATGGCAACGGCCTCAATCTTGAAACGCGCACAGAGTGCCACAATCGTTTCACCTGCTTTAGCGACACCCCCTGCCCCTAGATGTGGAAAGATAGTCTCCGTATGTTGAAGATTTCCTTGCCGATCGAGGCATACCACTTTACATCCGGTGCGAAACCCTGGATCAATGGCGAGTACATTTTTTTGCCCTAATGGCGAGGCCATCAACAATTGCTGAACATTTTGTGCAAACACTTCAATGGCTGTTTGATCTGCTTGAGTCTTTGTCTGTAGACGAGTCTCCGTTTCCATCGAGAGGTACAAGAGTCTGCCAAAGCAATCTTGAATGGCTAAATTCACTTGGTCTGATGCCGGACTGTTCCCTTTCACAAAAAGGCGATGCAAGAGAGAAAAAGCCGACGCTTCCGGAACGACTACGCGAAAACTGAGAAATCCTTCCTGTTCTCCACGGCGCATAGCCAGTACACGATGAGACGGCGCAGTCGACACGGGTTCTTCCCATTCCACATAATCTCGATACTTGCTGCCTTGCACATCCTTTCCCCGCGCGCCTGTGGTCTTAAACACCCCTTGTTCAAAAAATAGGGCACGCATAGAGGCACGAGCCTGCTGATCTTCGTTGACCCATTCCGCCATTATATCGCGCGCGCCAGCCAACGCGCCTTCCACCGACTCCACGCTCTGTTCTGGATTGAGAAACTTCTCCGCTTCGGCTTCGACATTCAATAGTGGATCTTGCCCCCAAAGGCTCTGCGCCAACGGTTCCAGCCCTCGTTCCTTGGCGATCATGGCTCGTGTGCGTCGTTTTGGTCGATACGGAAGATACAGGTCTTCCAATTCTGTCATCGTGGTTGCAGCGTCAATCTGCGCTTTCAAACTGTCCGTGAGTTTCCCCTGTTCTTCGAGCGAGGTCACAATCACGCCTCGACGTTTATCCAACTCTCGAAGTTGAGCCACACGATCTCGAATAGAAGTAATGACGACCTCATCTAACCCACCCGTCACCTCTTTACGATAGCGCGCGAGAAATGGCACAGTTGCGCCGTCATCCAACAGTTCCACGGTGGCGGTCACTTGCTTGATAGCGATCCCTAATTCCGCCGCCATGGTTTTGTCATGTATTGCTGATTTCATATATTCAACACTTCCTTTTCATCATCCGTCCATTTTGCCAGGGCTCTCGAGACTGGTGCGACCCAAAGCCCCACTACGATATTCCTTGAGTAATATCCTAGCGGCTTGCTCCTTATCCAGTTCTCCGCCTTTTCCCTTTCGCAAGCACCCGCGTTTGATGGCGATGGCTTCGAGAATTCCCTCACCATCCAGTTCATCGCTATCAATCCCGTAGCGTCTCGTCAGCAACTCCGGGTATCGTGCTTGGAGAGTGTTGGCGAGAAACTCAGCAATTTCTTCATCGACGACCGCATTGGCACCAATTGCATGAATGGTCGCAAGCAGAAAACCAACGACTGGGTTTTGAATTTTTGGCCACAACAGACCTGGCGAATCAATGAGTGTCATGTCATCGCTTAATTTATAGCGTTGTTGTTTCTTCGTGACAGCCGGTTCATTGCCTACCTTAGTGATACGGCGCTTGAGCAAGGTGTTCATGAACGTCGACTTACCGACATTTGGAATTCCCAGGATCAGTATCCGAAGGGGCTTCAGAGCACTATTGCGATTCGAGGCGAGTGGCTGACACAAGGCAGGCACTTTCACCGCCTGCCCTACAAGGTTTCCAGATATAGCAATGGCGTTCACGCCTTCTTGCTGCTGATAAGCCTTCACCCAGGCTTTGGTGATAACAGGATCCGCAAGGTCAGCCTTATTGAGCACTTTGAGGCAAGGACGATGGAATTGCTGTCGCAGGTCCGCAATCATCGGATTACTGCTGGCCTCTGGAATGCGCGCGTCCACGAGTTCGACCACCACATCAATCGCCTCCATGGTCTTGGCCACTTCCCTTCGCGCTCTATTCATGTGACCGGGAAACCACTGTATCACCATATGAAAACCTCGATTACAACGGAAATGCCTTACCCACCCACCGCAACACTTTATCCAATTCCGCTTCCGTCATGGAGGTGCGCGATTTTTTGAAATGCCGATAGACCGCACCATTGACCGTCCCATGCTTTAACCTTCGGGACTGCTCATGCGCGCGCACATGTTTTTCGATCTGAAGCCGCAACCGATCGAGTCGTTCTTTCGGCGTTTCCTGTGGATCTTCAACCGGTGTGGGACCTGAAATATTCGCCCATAATCCCTGTTGACGCATGCCGAGCACCCCTGAACTCAAGGGTTCCATTCTCAATTCCGTTCTCTCCATAAAGGGCAAGAGTCCAGATCCATCGTGGCTGACATCATCCTGAGTCCCATCCCTCGATGACGAACGGAGATCCACTTGCCGTTGCGCCAAAATATACCCCATGCATTCCCGAAAGGGGCGATCATCAGGCGCATAAATATAGGCGCGTTGATCTTCATACGGTCCAGCGAGAGGATCCATGCGCGTCGCACGGTGAACCACTTGCTCGATCCAGGGCTTGGTCCGAATATGCGTGAGGCAAATCAGGTGGGTAATCGCGGGCACATCTAATCCTTCATAGGCCATGGCCACCGTAATGAGACAGTCCACCGCACTGGCTCCCTGCCGCTTAAAGGCCTTAATCGTTCGATAGGCCGAGGTGGTATCATCACTCGTGGCAATCTTCGCAGGCACTCCTCGCTCTTGAAGCCACGCCGTATATTTTTGCGCTTGTTCAATATTCGCCGCTACCACCAGCAGTTTTGAGCGAGGATGCGTCGCACGATGAGTTTGCCAAGCCTTCACACCAGTATGAAGGAGTTCCAACGCCGCCTCAGTCTTTAGTGCTGTGAGGAGTGCTTCTGAAGTCTTCTTGCCTGCTTCAGCCAAACTTTCTACATGATGTTCCACCCCTTGAATATCCAACCAGGTAGCTTGGCAATTCGCATAGTGGACCGTGAGGTCAATACAGGCATGTTCGCGTATGGCATCGGCCAAGGAATAACGAATGACCGCTCGAGAATTCGTGTTCTCCCAATCAATGTCATCCAACTGATGCGACGATGCATAGGGCATGAAGGCCATCCGCATCCGGTCACCTCGTTCAAAGGTCCCACTCATGAGCACTCGTAAGGCAGCTTGGTCATACAACGGCTGAATGGCTTGGTGCCACATGCCATCCGCTTCCATATGATGCGGCTCATCCAATACTAGAAGATAGCGTTTCCGACGAAATTCTTTGGCGTTCACCTTGCGAATGTCGGCGGCTAGGGCTTGATAGGTCGTGACATAGGCGGCACAGCCTCGAGTGGGATACTCCTGATTGGTACTCACCATCGCTTCGAGCCGATGCCCTAACATCGCCCGATGACTGGGGTCTTGAAAACCACGCGCGCCTTGGTCTTGCAACACTCGCCGAGGCACGACCCAACAGAGGGCGTCAGCAATCGTGGGAATCAATCGTGAGGCCAAAATCTGTGGCAAGAGACTCTTCCCCCCACCCGGTGTCACCGCGCAGATAATATCCGTCAGCGGACGCCCCTGAAGCACGGCGTCACAAATGTCTACTAACTCTTGTTGATGTCGGCGTAACTGCATTCCACGCTTTCACTGGGTTGATTTCGGCCTAGGTCGGTGAGGCGCTTCGGCACATTCACTATGCGGTTTGCCTGAGGAACTCCACTCCATCCGTGACATGGCCTCTATAGGGACCTGATGAAACTTTCATGCCCATGCCCCATAAATGTACCAGCAAGTTAGCTAATACCATTGAGAGGGAATGTTCAAAAAAGTCCGCTCAGCAAGGCCGCAGCCATTTTGACGCGCGGAGCGTACTCTCCGTACGTGAGCACGGCAAAATGGCGAGAACGCCGCTGACGGCTTTTTCCAACATTTCCTTATAGAGATACCCAAACCAACACAATTTGGCAATCAACCTCTAGATCCCTAGTGTTGACAGAGGAAACCCATCAGTGAATGGCAAGGCCATACCCTGGTTTAGGCTCAAAACAGGAGCTAAAATTTTGTCCATCAGGCTGAGGCCCCATCGTTTGCCATAGGCGAGTATCATCATGTAGTCTCCACTCTTCCTATTCCCGATAAGCATCACACCCCGCGTATTCTCTCAGGATGAACGCCATCCCTGACTTCCACGCCGACCGAGGTGTCTAAGTCTTCGACCGAAAATGCATTGGAAGGGTCCTGACCAAGTCGGAAGATCGAGATACGCCCCATCGGGCTAAGAGTGCCACTACCTGTTACGGATGGAGAAATGAGCGATATGCCGAAAGCCAAACGAGAACAAAACTGTTATGTGTGTGAGGCCGCTGATGGAATTCGGATGAGTTTTATGGTGTGCGCCCAATGCTCCCGGCATTTTTGCAGCCGTCATGGAGATCCACAATTGGATGAATGCACGAACTGCCTCGATGGTGGCGAGGAAACGTAGCCCATCGTATTCTCCACCTAATTTCAGAACCTGCATCGTGCAGCTTCTTACTTCTCGCTATCTTAGATTTCATTCCTTCCCGTTCCTCTCATTCCTGAAGGTTTTTGAATAATTTCCCGTCTTAAGATTCCTTGGTAGGCCCCCGAAGTAGTACCCATGACCATATACCTTCTTCCCTGAGATTCTTATCATGGCCTTAATTTTACTTGGGGACATTAACCAGCTTCGCCTTGGATTATTCATCAAGATCAAAGGATCCTGGTTCAGTCACCCCTTTTCCGTCAGCTCCTTTAAAATTAAAACTGCCAAGGAATTAGAAACGCTCCGCGGCTTGACCCGGGTGAAATTGTATTATGATCCAATGCGATCAGACCCTGATCAAAATGCCCAACCTTCTGATGAAGAAGAACCAATCATCACCGCGACCCAATCTGAAGGTGAATCTGAAGCAGAAGTGGAACCAGTCCCCCTCGAAACCGGAGATGAAGATGATCTGATGACAGTTAAATCAGAATCGGAACCCAAACCAGCGGAAGCTTCGATCGCGGATACCAAAGAAAAGGCTGCACTCCTCCAAAAGCAGCGAAGTCAGATTTTTCAGGAGCAGATGACCCACCTGAAAAAGGTGGAGGGAACCTATTCCAAAGTTCTTAAGGATAGCGAAGCCATTTTTAATAATCTGGTCGCCAGTCGGCCGGAAAGCATTAAGGCAGCGAAGCAGGTAGTAGCAGGGATGGTTGATGTCTTTCGCCACCAGGCGGTGTCAATGACGCTGATGGAAGTGTTGGGAAGCAATGGATTAGGATGGGGACTCTCCACGCATTCGCTTAATGTGAGTATTATGTCCTTATTGATGGGGCATGAATTAGGAATTTCTAAAGAAGATCTCCAGCTCTTAGGACTGGGGGCGCTCTTTCATGACCTTGGTGAGCGGCTTGTACCCATGAAAGTGAAATTCATGGAAGGGGGCATGAAGATGCAATCCGATGTCTCGCTGCACAAGATGCACCCGGAAAAAGGTTGCGAATGGTTGAAAAAGTTCTCAGGGTTTCCCCCTGAAGCCTTGAGTATTATTCTGCAGCACCATGAACGCTTAAACGGTACGGGGTATCCCAAAGGCCTCACTCAGGAAGACATTGGACTCCCCGCGCAAATCGTGATGGTGGCGGACGAATATGATGAAATGTGCAATGCCCCTCGCAAGGAAGACCGACGCACCCCCCATCAAGCCTTGGGAATATTATTTCGGGCATTCATGAACACGGATTCCCACAGATTTTCGGAGGAAGTGGTACAAGCACTTATTCGGGTGTTGACTGTGTATCCGCCGGGAACCTACGTACAACTTTCTGATGAATCAATCGGCGTCGTGACCAGTATCAATCAAAAAGACCCGACTCATCCATTGATCATGCTGTATACGCCGCAAGAAATTAACAACGAGGTCACGATCATTGATCTCGCAAAAAATGAACATCTAAAAATCGAGAAGGTGCTACGGCCCAATGAGCTCCCCCCCAAAGTTCATGAAAAGTTAAGCCGGCACCATGTGGCCATCTTCCTCCATGCTGCTGAAGAAATCGCCCAACCCGTTCCAGCCTAACCATCACTCATCCTTTGGGGTCACGCCCCAAGATTTTCATTCCCTATCAATACCAAGTCCCTCCATTTTCCAAATCCGCACTAGCCTGGTCGAGATGAGATTTGCTAGGATGGGAATCTCATGGAAATTGGCATAGTCGGACTTCCCAACGTCGGCAAATCGACGATTTTTAACGCGCTGACGTCAGGCGGTGCGGCCGCGTCGAATTATCCCTTTACCACGATTGAGCCCAACGTCGGGGTCGTGGCCGTGCCCGATGCACGTCTGGACCGACTCACCGAACTCTTCAAACCACAAAAAACCATTCCAGCCTCTTGTCGTTTTGTCGATATTGCCGGTCTGGTCAAGGGCGCAGCGAGTGGTGAAGGCCTCGGCAACAAGTTTTTGGCCAATATCCGCGAAGTGGATGCCATTCTGCACATGGTCCGCCTGTTTGAGGATCCTGATGTCATACATACCTTGGGGGGCGTCGATCCCAAGCGTGATATTGACGTCATTGAAACCGAGCTCATGCTCGCGGATTTGGAAAGTCTCACCAAGCAATTTGACAAAGTCTCTGGCAAGGCCAGGACAGGAGATAAAGCCTCGAAGGAGGCGCTTGTCATACTCGAAACCCTGAAGAATGGACTCGAAGAAGGAAAGCCAGCCAGAGCATTGGGCCTTGAAGAGGAAGTGCTGAGACCGTTTTTCCTGTTAACGGCCAAGCCTGTTCTCTAT
The DNA here is from genome assembly GCA_029261305.1 of Nitrospirales bacterium. The sequence goes on along the minus strand of JAJDBO010000092.1, from coordinate 2,567 downwards.
ATCGGCAATACCGACGAGAGCCCAGACCAAGCCGTCATCAATGACTTTCATTCTAATGCCAAAGAACGTGGATCGGAGTCCGTGGTGATTTGCGGCAAACTGGAAAGCGAAATTGCCGAACTGTCTGGTGAAGACCGCACCATGTTTATGACAGATCTCGGCATGGAACAAAGTGGCCTGGAGAAAGTCATTGTCACGGCCTACAAAACCCTTGGGTTGTGCTCGTACTTCACAGGCGGGCCCCAAGAGGTCCGAGCCTGGACGATTTCCGTTGGAGCCAAAGCCCCTCAAGCTGCGGGCGTGATCCACACAGACTTTGAAAAAGGGTTTATCAAGGCGGATGTTTACGACTTCACAGATATCGATCAACATCGCTCCGAGGTGACGCTTCGCGAGAAAGGCCTGATTCGTTCGGAAGGCAAAGAATATGTCATGAAAGACGGAGATGTCTGCCATTTCAAGTTTAACGTGTAACGCACGGTTTTTGGCATCCGGTGGTGATGCTCAGGCTTTGAGTTTCCAGATAAACCGTGTACACTACACTGCTCCCCGCTGATAGGAAGGGGCACATTGATATACAGAGAAGTCAGCCTGTTGGGCCTCGATACTCCCTCCAGGTGCCTTCGCCATATTAATTATTCTACTGACACAAAGGAAACCACACATGGGTGACGCAAAAACACGATACGCCGAGGGGGAACTTGGGAAATTATTTTCATTTACCGGTACTGATGTGCCTGCTGGAACCACGCCCCTGACGGATGAAACTGGCGAAGGATTAACCGAAGCTGGGACCAAGTATTGTGAAATACGACGCCTGAACCCTCATCGAGAATCTATTCGGGTCCAATATGGGCAGCAAACTTCCTATGCGGTGGTTGCAGCCGTCAAAGCCTCAGTCCTCAATCAAGAGAATCGCCTGGACGTTGATGCCCAAAAGAAGGCCGTATCCGAACGACTCCGGCTCGACTGGATGGCACAAGACAAAGCCTATCAAGACGCAATCAAAGAACGTAAATAAATTTCTGCGCTTTCATTCTTGTCACTGCGCACCTTTGTGAAATTGACCAAAAGGTGCGCAGGCTTCCCTCGATGCAGCCTACCCCCTTTGTACTCTGCCCTCCTGGAAACTAATGAATGCACTATTTTATCCATTTCACCTGTGCCATGAACGCACACTTCACCGCCTTATAGAAAAATTTGAGGTTGTGCACTTTCGTGATTTTATGGCTCTCCAATTGACGCCATTCATGGGAACCACCGCCTTTCCCGATCGTATGGGCGATTACTATCCTGAGTTACTTGCAAAAGGGCGGATTATTCAAGGGCATACCGTGAACGGCCCAATGGACACGGAAATTGTGGCTGCCGTGAATCGAGATTTAGCCGACTCACAATGGCGTGGTATATTTCACGAAGCGTTGCAGAATAACTATCGGTTCCAGCGTGGATTGTTCGATGCAGCGAAAATTTCGAAAGAGAAGGATTCGAAATCTGATGACTCTTCAGTTTTATCTCAGTTCACTTCCTCGGGGTGGAGAGGTCGGGGGTACCAAGTCGATACGGTAAAGGATTTAAGTCGAAGAGCTTTTACGGAAGAAGAGGGACCCGCGTATGAATATGGGTGGGCCTTAATCAAAACCAGCGCCTCGTTGGTCTATACCATTCGGCTGTGCGAAACGCTTAAGGTCGTAGCAGCGACAGATTCTGTAGCACATTCACAACTGTTGACGTGCACCTGCGAGCGAGAAGGCCTTCCGCTTACAAATTCGTGCATCAAGCGAGAGGGATATTAGGTGCAGGGACTTCTTCGAGATTCCATTAAATAAAATGTCCTTGGATGGCCAACTTACATGCTGAGGAAGGGGGTTCAATCGTCATAACACTTGCTCAGCACCTTTTGGTTTCCATTCTCTCGCTAACCGCTTGGCCTCTTCAATCTGAGCAGGTGTCAGGACATCTGCTAACATCGATAGGGCTTGTATCGCGGGCTCCATCCCTTGGTCCGCAGCCAGCAACGCCCATTTATAGGATTCCACGTAATCTTGGGGCACACCTTCACCCTTAAAATACATTAGGCCAAGATGGTTTTGCCCCGCAGCATTGCCCTGTTCGGCTGCCCTCAGGAACCACTGAAAGGCCTGCTGAAAATCCTTGGGCACACCTAATCCGTATCGAAAGACTAATCCAAGATTATTTTGTGCCGTGGGATAGCCATGATCCGCAGCGCGACGATACCATTCCTGGGCTTTGGAAAAATCCTGATCAACCCCTTGTCCCCAGCGATACATAAAGCCCAACATGTTTTGGGCTTCAACATTCCCCTGATAGGCCAACGGCTCCCATTCTCGAAACGCTGTTTCGAAATCTTCACGCAGATAGGCATTTTCTCCTGAATCGAAATCAGCCCATGTGGGAACTGCGAATAACAGCACAAGCCCAATGACAAAGGTTGAAAAGGTTGTATTTTTCATACGTCCCTCGGGTTAAAATCTCATCTTCTCGTATGATAACACACACTATCCCTGTAACGACTCCATATCAATCACAAACCGATATCGAACATC
>JAJDBO010000091.1 GCA_029261305.1 Nitrospirales bacterium | reverse complement strand
GGAATCGACGCGCTGATATTCGGCAACTTGATGACATTCGATTCTGGGGTCATGACAATTTCACCCAGCAAAGCAAGATCATCCGGTTGTTGTTGCTCCGGTTTCAGCCTCTCAGGAAATTGCGCAATGATGCGGCCCGCCAAAGAAATATCTTTGGTGCCGACGTTCACCCCAGCCGTGCTCGCGAAAGCCTGAATAATTGGTAAAAACGACCCACTCGCCAACTCTGGCGCTTCATCCACTTTGGTGTAAATGATATCTGGTTCTACGGACATAAAATTTTCCCCCTTCAAAAATTATTTAAAATAAAGATAATTGACGATTTTCTTTAATGAGCCCTTCGAGATCACCAAGAAGAGCCACCTCCTCTATATTTTGATTCCATCGAAGTTTATTTAAACCAACCCCAAACCAAGGTCTAATCAAAAAAACCCTGTTGATCATGACCAAGTCCATGATTGGTAACGACTCTATACGGTTTCCGAAACACGGAACTTCGCATTCTAATGAGATTTTTTCCTTGTCGCAATCATCCGAATGGCCCATTTTAAAGTAGACCAGAAAGACCCAAAAAACCATAATTTAATGTCCCATTTGGAAGACCTCTACTAAGGTTTATAAGAAAAGCCTAGAATTTAATCACCAAAATTATTTCATCCGTAAAGTATGATTTCCAGAAGCACGAAAAATTCACGATGTAAGGCAAGGCATTGATTTTATTGGAATTTCGCATTCCATTTGGAATAGGTTTGAACCGCCGCTCTTAAACCCTACCTGGAATTTATTATTACTCCTAAAGTAAGTTCCGTACCAAATCGCCCTTTCCCAAATGGTCCCTCCCCCCCAGAAGAAGGGTGATTAAGGCCATTACAACTTCTGAATAATTCATCCATTTCTTTCATATGTTCCTAAACGAATCATCCAGCTCATCGGGTAATTCTCTAAAGAAATCCCTTATAGATTTATAAGATTCGAAAATGCAGGGAATCATTGATACCGCCGCACGTGCCCTGACATCATGCCAAAGGAAAGGAATTCGCCTATTATGTTATGGTAGGGAGGCCATTGCGCCGTGTGATAATTGATGAGGGAAAATACAAAACCGTAAGCTAGTATGGGACAAGTAATCACTAGATCTATAAACTTAGGCAAGCCACAAAAAAAAATCCTTCAAGAAAAACTTATATAACTACAATAAAGTAAAAAGAGAGCCTTGATTCCCATCCAAATAGGGAGATTATGTAAATTCTAAAATCCATCTATATTCAGAAGCAGCCTTAGTAATGGATAGACGATGACCTGTCCCTTCCCTATCACAGAGGCCATACCTGGCATTAAGTTCAAACCCTTGACTCTGTAAATGTCGACCTATGAAGAATTCGTGAAGAGGTCCACGTTAATGCCCAATCTTTTTGCTTACAAGAACATGTGTCGGAATATTTGCCAACAAATAGGAACATCTAAACTCTCCAGTCCTTTTCCCAAATCTATGTTTTCCAGTCATCTCCGAATGCCCTTAAAAATACCAAATGTCCAGGAATAATCGGGCTATCGTAGCTCCACTGCCCTAGAGACATTTTTACTCTAATCAGCGTTTATCCACCCCCGCGCACCCCTCCCCCCCCTCTTTCGAGTAAGGAAATTCTAAAAGTTTACAAAAAGAACGTCAGCGATTTTTACAATTTAATAAAATGATAAATCATCGGTATTCATAATGGTTTTCTTGGCTTGTCTCACAATATCGGTGAAATAGTGTAAAAAAATTTTACGATTATTGAGGCGCATGAGATGGACAAAGGGGAAAGGAATATATTCCTTGTCAGCTATATTTGTTGAAATTCCTTCTTCTTAGTAGAGCTTTGTGGAAAACACCATGGATTTAGAACATATTTTTTATATGGCACCCGACTTGCGATGCAAATAGGACATAGGGACAACTAGCAGCAAAAGTAAAAGTCGGAAGCAAAAAATTGATTGGGACACTATTGTCGTTCTAAAAAAAGGAGAGGAACAGAAATGAAAAAGGCAAAGGTTTGGAAACACGGAATAACTGCAGTACTCATGGCAGCACTATGTATTGGAGGAGTGGGGGCCGTTCAAGCAAGTAATTTTCAAATGTATGGATTTGAAGGAACAGTGGACGAAGTTGGAGGTGCTCACCTTAATACTTTTTTAGGAGAAGTGTTACGTGTTGAATACATCGTTGATACCCGAACCCCGAATCTACTCGCATCGAAACCAAAGCGTGGATATTATGAAGGAACCAACGTCTTCACTGCATTAACCGTAACATTAGGAACTCATACACTCATCGGAGGGAATGGCGGGATAGTTTTCATAAATGATTATAATGAATCAAGGGACAACTACCCAGGGGTGCCCGATAGTGCCAAGGTAGATAGGTACGGAATATTGAACAATCGTGTCATGGGCGATTCGATTCTTGGATTTAATCCTGCACTGTCTCTTGGCATTACATACGATTCATCCACCATCTTTGATAGCAATTCTCTCTCCCAGGACCCACCAGACCCTGCCACAAATCCTACAATTCTTAGCTATCTACGTCTTAGCGGTCAAAATAATAACTCAATTTCCGTGCGTGGGGGAATTCATTTAGTGGAACATATTAACCTAAATTTTGAAGAAGCCGTGTCAAATGCAGTTCCAGAACCTGGGTCCGTCCTGCTCTTAGGCACGGGCCTTATTGGCTTGGTGGGTTGGCGGTTGAAGAAACCACGAGCTTAGTCCAATACCAAACCTTCCCAACACGCGTCCTATGGCAAAAACCGTAGGACGCGTCGCAAAAATTCCCACTGTATCGAACACGACATCCTGGAAGATCTTCTGACCAGCCAGACCGCGGTTCATCACATGACAGACCGCTCCGGGATATTCCATGGACACAGGCCGAGCCATACAAGGGAAAAGGGATCAAGACTTTTTTGGGCTAATTGATATCTCCACCAATTCCACCCGTTTCTTAAACCGTGCATCCTCTGCCTGTTTCACCCGCACCTGCGTGCACGCCCACCCCACCACGCCATAGCTCGTCACGCCAAACTGCTTTGCCGTCTCCTGCAACGTCAAATCACACAACCGTTTGACTAAATACATCGCCACCTTCCGTGCATCGTTAGCTTCCCCTCGACGTCCTTGTTTTAACACTGCCACTTTCACATCAAAGACGGCTGCCACACGCTGCAATACTTGCCGGACCGAAGGCCGCACCTTCACACGCTCATGTCGAGGATGTTCACGGGAAAACGACCGAACCTTCGTTCTCACCCACTCCCGAAACCCTTCCCCCCCTAAAACGGGAAGTTGCCGCTCTGCCTGATAAAACGCCTCCAACGCCTCCTCATTACCCGCCACCACAAATTCATGAAACGCGCGTGGGGTTCCAAAACTGCCTAACACCTCTTGAACAGGAAGCCATGAGGGCGCAGACGTCGGTTTGAGATAGCGAGCATGGCTACTCCAGCGAAACGCCTCCGGCGTCTTCACCAACTTAGCCCGCACCGGATTCAGATGAATATACCTAATCACGGCAGCCAAATACGCATCGGCTTCCACGACAATGGCTTTATACCGTCCGCGGAACAAAGGCCCATCTCGCTGATGCGCCCGATTAAACCGTTGCGTGTACAACCCATTCACATGCCGCATCACTCGGGCCAGATTCCCCACCGGTGTGCGCAGACACAGATGATAATGATTCCCCATCAAACAATACGCCAGGACCTCCACACCCCACAGAGCATGGATCTCCTCCAGCCCCTGAAGAAAGACCGCATAATCCTCCGTCTCCCGGAAAACCCTCTGCCGAGCCAGACCACGGTTCATCACATGATAGACCGCTCCGGGATATTCAATGCGCACAGGCCGAGCCATGCGTAAAACCTACCACCTCCCGCTAAAACTCTCAACAAAAGACTTGACCCCTATT
>JAJDBO010000010.1 GCA_029261305.1 Nitrospirales bacterium | reverse complement strand
GAACGAGTCAATGTGAGTGAAGGATTAGCGGAGGCCAACGTGTTCAATCACGGTCATAGTGGGGTCGCGGAGTTCAGCTAATCGAGCAAGGGGTACGTTGGCTACTTGAAAGCTATTTAGGGGGACAAGCTCAGGTGCAGCATCGACACTAGGATTAAGCGGATATTCTTTATTGCCGCTGGAAAACATCTGTTGTCCTTTGGTGGAAATCAGAAATTTTACAAGGGCTTTGGCTTGAGCCAGGTGTTTGGCATGGGCTGTAATCCCAATGCCTGCGGCATTGAGGACAATGCCCATTCCGTTCTCACCTTGGTCGGGTAGCAGTTGTGCGACGGCTGCATCGGCATGTTTATCCAGGTGACGATTGATGTAATAGTGATTCACCAATCCCACCGCTACTTCTCCTCGAGCGACTGCTGCAACAATTTGTCTATTTTTCCCATAGACGGACGTGCCAGCATTGTCTTTGAGGCCTTGGAGAAATTCCTTGGTGACGGTGTCTCCTTGGATTTCGCGAATCACCGAGACTCCTGTTTGTAGATACACGCTGCTGGCACTGGGAATCGCCACCTTGCCTTTCCACTTGGGTTGCCCGAGTTCCAAGATGGAAGAAATGTCAGTGGGGTCGACCAATGTGGTGTTATATACCACGACCCAAATTCGTCCCGATAACCCGATCCAACTATTATCTGGGGCACGAAAAGATTTTGGAATGGCTGCCTCAATTCCTGGCATGTCCAGGGCCTGGAGAAGGTGAAGCTCTCGGGCGCGCTCGAGTGTACCCGCATCGTTTGAGATGAAAACATCGGCAGGCGACCGTTTGCCTTCTAGGCCGAGCCGATTCACCAAGGCGGTGGTGTTCGCAGTCAACATTTGAATAGTAATGCCGGATTCGGCTTGAAATGCGTCGAGGACTGGCTTAATCAATCGCTCTGCTCTTCCTGAATAGACCACCAGGGTATCACCCGAAAATGAAAGGGGTGGGGCGCAGGTCAGGGCAATGACAATGGCAGCGGAAGCGAGAAGGATTTTATGGAAAAATTGAACATGCATGTCGCTTATCTTCGTCCGGGTTGAGCGTTAAGGTCTCGTCCACAATTTTTACACTCGCCATTCGGAAGCAGCACCGGGTTGCCGTAGAGTTCTAGCTTGTGAGTCCGGATCGTGAACCCGTTTTTTCGGGCAACTTCTTCTTGCAACTCTTCAATCTGGCAATTTTCAAATTCAATGATTTTATCGCATGTGGAACAAATCAAATGGTCGTGGTGACCCTTGTGGGCAACGTTATCAAACTGAGTTTGGGTGCCAAAATGTTGTTCTTGAGCGAGGCCGGTTTCACACAAGAGTTTCAACGTGCGGTACACCGTTGCGAGTCCAATATGCGGATCTTTCTTGGCAAGGAGGCGATACATCTGCTCGGCGGTGACATGCTCCATTTTGAGAAACGTCGTGAGGATGTTTTCCCGTTGGCGTGTCAGCTTGAGGTTATTCCTAGCCAGATGGTGCTTGAGTATGTCGAGTTCTTTGGTAGGTTTCGCCATGAGTTGATTCTCTTTCTCAATAGAATAACCTATTAAAACCAAAATAAGAAGCAAGGGTCAAGGAGCACCTAGGTGAGAGAGAAAGTCAAGGGCGGGTGGTGGTTTTCTCGCTGCAAGGAGGTTCATGATTTTCATGTTTGTTGGAGAGCTGGATTTTTTGCCCTGCACCATAGAATGTAACCTTTTCCGTTGACGGCCTTCAATTGTGGTCGATAGGATCGGGAGTTAGTAATCCCAAGGGTTGCCCCATTTTTATTCAAGAGTTCAGGAAGGAATTCATGCGCAAACCTAAAGATATCACGATTGATCGAACCTTACTGATTTACGTGCTTCACCTGTCGGAGTCGAAAGAGTTTTCTATGGTGAGCGATGTGAAGCTGCAACATCTGGTGTTTCTCGCGGAATTGCAAATGCTGGGGAAAGGGTTACGCGGGTTTCATTATGATTTCATGCGGTATCCCTACGGGGTCCTCAGTAGAGATCTCGATAACGATCTTCTGGCCATGCGGAAGAAGGAACAGTTACAGAATTTTGATATCGTCGGGTCATCTGAAAAATGTATCCCATTGTTAGAGAGTGCCATAACTGGCGTAGAAGTGCATGAACAGATCATGGAAATTATTCAAACGGTCATAGAGACCTATGGGGGGCAAGATTTAGGTGAGATTGCGAAGTCTGTCGAGGATGTGGAAATTAGTGCAGTCGATAAGCCTGAGGAGAAAATTTTTATTCTCGATATTCCCTTTCATGCCATGATGTTGGTGCCCTCTCGTATAGAAGTGACTGGCGAACTTATTCTCCCACCAAAAACTCTTTCCCAACTCGCCAAGGCTCTGAGCTTATAACCGTTTTTCAGTATGTGAGGAACGGGGCCAAGTGTAGTGCACTCAGCCCCGCCAGGACCCTCCGCACAGGTGGGGACTACTTGGCCGAAGGTGACTGGGAACTGACCCCAATCGTGAGATGCTCTTTTACTTTAGCAAGCTTTCCTAGGCCAATACCTTTCACTTTCATCAAGTCTGTCACACTTTTAAATGGGCCGCTATCTTTTCGATAGCTGACAATTCGTTGAGCAATTTCTTTTCCAATGCCAGGGAGCTGTTCAAGCTGTTGGGCGGTCGCGACATTCAAGTCGATTTTGCCTTCCGCGGCGAGCCCCATTCCAGGCAGAC
>JAJDBO010000090.1 GCA_029261305.1 Nitrospirales bacterium | reverse complement strand
TCATTCTCATCACGAAGTGATGACAAAAGCTGTTCTATTCGATCACCGTCAGCCATTCACATTCTCCTTCTCTAGCCAAAAATCCTCATCCAACTGAGCAGCCGCAGCCTCCAATTTGTCAATAATGATTCCTGAATTATATGACACCAGGCCATCACGATCGTTTTTTAATCGTTTAAAGATTTCTGCATGGGGCCGCAAGGCTTCGATATCTTTTATCTTTTCCAACGCTTCAACCGCGAGTACACGAAGGGGTTTGATAGGAATCATTTCAACAAGTAAATCTACGGGCCGAGAATCACCAATCAACCCTAAACCCTTCGCGGCTAACTCTTTCACCCCGGTATCCTGATCTGTCTCTAATCGCACGATGAGCGGTGGCACGGCACGAACATCTCCGATTTTCCCCAACACATCGGCAGCAGCCTCACGCACGACCCAATCATCGTCTTCGAGATATTCAATAAGAATTTCCACAGCAGGACGGCCAATCGGGTGAAGGCTGATCACAGCTTCCTGGCGAGCACCTTCTCGAAGTTCAGATTCTTCCACATTGCTTAATTGATTCATTACCTCATCAATACGATCACGAATGGCCCCAAGCTTTTTTAGGGTTTGCACCGCCATGTCCCGAATCGCTGGGTCAGCCATTGAATCCACCAAGGCATCAGCCGATCGTGGATCTAACAAATGGTCGAGAATTTCAGCAGATTGTATTCGGGCTTCTTCATCCTGATCTTTCAACATCGCCGTTAATGGCCCAATAGAAGTGGGAATGACCCCTAATAATTCCGTCACCACGGCACGAAGGTCTTCATTTTTTAATAGCTCAACTAGGGCCGCCGCAGTAGGCTCATCAAGGATTCCGGCCATTTGCTTTAAAGAATCGACCACCGCATCACGAACGTTTTCTTCTTCCCCTGCGATCAAATTCACCAGCGGCACCCCAGCTCTGGGGTCACGAATCCGAGCCAACATCCTGGCGGCTTCCACTTTATAGGAAGGTGACCCCACTTGGATTTCTTTAATGATAAGATCAACGACTTTTGGACCACCTTTTAAACTGGTCGCCGTCGCACGCATACGGCGCCAATCTTCTTCATGAGCCAATTCTGTGACAATTACTTCAACGGTTTCTCTGGCCATGGTGTATTCCTTTGTCCCTTCTCTCGATCAGGCTCTCCTAAATACGAACCCGATTGGGACTCCATCCTAATTGCGTGAGGGTATCTTTCAGATAATATCGAATATTCTCATCCGGCTCTTTCCTAAATCGCTCGACTAATGGCGGGATCGCGATCTTGCCGAATGCGGTTAATGCCTCCGCGGCATCCTTCCGAACCAGGGTACTCTGAAGCGCATCGATGAGTACTGGGATGACCGTATCATCTTTCAATCGGCCAAGGGCACGAATGGCTGATTCCACCACAGTCAAATCCTGTTCATACCGTTCATCTTCACAAACTGGCACTCGATCCTCATACCGACTGGGATCCAAATTCGTCACCAGTTTCAGTAAGGCCGGGACCGATTGACGGTCCCCAATTTTTCCCAACGCCTCTATCGCCTGAATCTGATGACGAGGCTCATCCAGTAATCCTAATAAATATTCTGTGGCGGAGGAATCGCCAATGTTTCCAAGGGCCCAAATGGCATCTTGCCGAACAGCCGTATCCGGGTCACCCTTCACAATTTCTAATAGAGGTTGGACCGCCAACTTTGACCCGAGAACCCCTAAAGTTTCCGCGGTCTTGAGTCGTACCCGCCAATCCTTATCTTTCAATGCATCCAACAATGGGGAAACAGCCAGTTCACCGAGAGCTTTCAGGGCAGCGGTAGCTTCATCTCGAACCGCTGGCACTTTATCCTGAAGGAGAATAACCAGAGTATCGACTGCCGGTGAATAGGCCAATCGGCCAAGGGCTTGTGCCGCATGCATTCGTACAACCCAATCCTCACTCAGCAACGCGGACATTAAAGGTTCAACCACACGATCATCGGCAATCGTGGATAAAATTGAGGCGGCCGCTTCTTGAACAGACAATTCTGGATCACGCAGGCAACTCCCGAGATCCACCACAGCAGGCTCCCCAATTGCCTTCAGCGCTGAGGTGGCCGCAGTCCTGACTGCATGATCCTCATCTCTCAGGGCATCAATCAACGGTCGGACTCCTCTGGGGTCAAAGGATTGCCCTAAAGCCAACGCCGCATCCTCTCGAACACCCCAATCTTCATCTCGCAACGCCGCAATCTGTTCGGCAACATAATCAGCCATTCATGAAACTCATCAGGAATATGAAGATAACCATTTTCCGCCTTTGATTTGGCAAATTTCAGCTGACTTTTTCTTGACAGGCCATAGGTAGGAAATCATGTCAATTCAAACAGAAAATAAAAAAACACTCAATTTTCCCAACTTACCACACGGTTTTTTTTACGGTCAAAGAAGCGGAAAGGCTGACCAGGCTTTGAATTGAGCTATTTGAGACAAGAGAAATGCGCTGGCAGGAAAAAAACACCAGGGAACTATTTTTTTCTTGGGAGGGCTTCCTCTTTAAAGGCCTTAAAGAGAGAGCCGACCATGAGGATCATGATTATCGCAAAGGGAAAGGCTGCCAAGATAGCGCCCGTTTGTAGCCCTTTGAGCCCCCCCGACCAGAGCAAGACGGCCGCTGCCACAGATTGAACAATCCCCCAGGTTAATTTCACAGAATTCGAGGGATTGAGGCTACCATTTGTCGTTAAGGTTCCCAAGACAAACGTCGCCGAGTCGGCCGAAGTGATGAAAAAAGTGCCAATCAGAAAAATGGCAATCAAAGACATCACAGCGCCCATGGGAAATTGTTCGAGCAGGGTAAAGAGCGCCACTTCTTTTCCTTGAACCTCGATCACCTGCTTCAGCCCAGCTTGCTCAAACATTTCTAGGAAGATGGCAGTTCCTCCAAAAATCGAAAACCAAAATGCCGAAAACAAGGAAGGGACGAGTAAAACCCCCAACACAAATTCACGAACCGTCCGACCGCGAGATATTCTGGCAATAAAGGTCCCGACAAAAGGCGCCCACGCAATCCACCAAGCCCAGTAAAAGAGCGTCCAATCCTGGACCCATCGAGAATCATCAAATGGTGCTAAATATAAACTCATCTTGGGTAAATTGTGCAGATATTCCCCCAAGGTTGATGTAAAGACCTCCATAATGAACTTGGTCGGCCCCAGAAAGAGAAGAAATCCCATTAAGGCAACGGCTAACACCATATTCAAATTACTCAAGTACTTTATCCCACGCTGAAGGCCAGTCTGAGCCGATAACATATACAAGGCTGTGACCACCGCGATAAGGATTAATTGGGTTGTGATGGTATTGGGAATATCGAACAGGTAAGACAGGCCTCCGCTGATTTGGATGGCCCCAAATCCCAGGGAGGTCGCGACACCAAAAACTGTTGCGAAAACCGCAATAATATCAATGGTTTGACCAGCAATTCCTCGTGAGTGCTCCCTTAATATCGGCTTACAACTTGCACTGATAAGGCCAGGTTCCTGTTTCCGAAATTGAAAATATGCCAGACACATGGCCACCATAGTATAGATAGCCCAAGGGTGAAGCCCCCAATGAAAAAACGAATATTGCAAAGCAAGACTGGCAGCTTCAGGAGTTTCAGGATCCCCAAAAGGCGGAGCATAGAAATGGGAACTTGGTTCAGCCACCCCCCAGAACACCAACCCAATTCCCATCCCCGCGCAAAATAACATGGCAAACCATGTCAGCAGGGGAAATTCCGGCTTTTCCCCATCACGACCTAGTGGAATATCTCCGTACCGAGAAAATATGAGCATTACCGCAATCACTAGAAGACCAACGGCACAAAGAAGATAAAACCATCCAAAGGCATCAAGCAGCCATATTTGGATGGAACCTGTAACTTGGGCTAATGGCTCTGGAGCGAAAGCTCCCCACAACAGAAAGGCGGAAGCTAGAGCCAGAGAAACCCAATAGACCGTAGTACGGGCTTCCATTCGCTATTTATTCCTTTCAATCTCATACGCCCTGCGTTGACTTGATATTGGAGACCCTAATCTCGGTTGAGGGTCCACATTACCTTTTTAAAAGAAAAATTCAAATGAAACAATTAGATATAGATATTCAACTGTAGGAAGACACCGAGAAGGATGCAGTGTGCAGAGAAATTTAGGAGAACACAAGGAGCAACCCTAGACTCTTTTGTGAGGGGTTGCCCCAGTGAGGGTCATGTCGTTAGACTGACTCTTTCTACCCATCGTAGCCTCCCTTTAATAAAGCTTAGGCCTACGTGCTATTTCCTACTAAACCTTCAGGGGTGGTTTGGGTAATTGAGAATCGTTTTTTAAGGAGGCAATCACACTATGTCAAAAGATCAGGTATATGGGGAAAACCCAATAGCCCAACGCAAAACTGACCAATACAAGAAAGAATATGTCCATAGTTTTGTTCGGAAGTGGGACGAACTCATTGATTGGGATGCGAGAGCTACCAGTGAGGGAGACTTTTTCATCAACCTGATGAAGGAACGTGGGGTCCAAAGGGTTCTTGATGTGGCCACCGGGACGGGATTTCATTCCATTCGCCTACTTAAAGCCGGGTTTGATGTCACCTCGGCAGACGGAAGCCCCGAGATGCTTGCCCAGGCCTTTGAAAATGCTCGACGTGCTGGGTTTATTTTGCAAACCATTCATGCCGACTGGCGGTGGCTCAGCAAGGATATTCACAATAAATATGACGCCGTCATCTGCTTGGGAAATTCTCTGACCCACCTATTTTCCGAGCAAGACCGCCGAAAGGCCCTGGCAGAGTTTTATACAGCATTGAAGCACGACGGCGTGCTTATTCTCGACCAACGCAACTATGACGGGATTTTGGATAATGGATTTACCTCAAAACATGTGTATTACTACTGCGGTGATAATGTCTCGGCGGAACCCGAGTATGTGGATGAAGGGCTGGCGCGCTTTAGGTATCGATTTCCAGACAATTCTGAATACCACCTAAATATGTTCCCCCTTCGCAAGGAATATGTTCGAAACCTCATGGGCCAAGTGGGTTTTCAGCAGGTCAAAACCTATGGTGACTTCCAAGAGACCCACCGAGTTCAGGACCCAGACTTTTTCGTGCATGTTGCAGAAAAACTCTATAAAAACGAAGAGCGAACCACAAAAGTCGATATCTCGTCTAACTATTCTGAAACCGTTGAGACGGCTAGGAATTATTACAACAGCACTGATGCTGACCGATTCTATGCCACCATTTGGGGAGGCGAAGACATCCATATAGGGCTTTACGAACAAGAAACCGATACGATCGCTGACGCCAGTCGGCGAACTGTAGAAACCATGGCTTCCATGCTTCAGGACATGGGACCCAAGACCAGGGTGCTCGACATCGGATCTGGTTATGGTGGATCGGCTAGATATCTGGTGAAGAAATTCGGCTGTCATGTGGGGTGCTTGAATCTGAGCGAAATTCAGAATAAGCGAAATCGGGAGTTGAACATCCCTGACGGATTGTCACTTGCTATTAATGTTGTTGATGGAAACTTTGAAAATATTCCCCTGCCAGACAATAGTGCAGATGTGGTCTGGTCTCAGGATGCGATCTTACACAGCGGAAATAAGCAGAAAGTTCTTGAAGAGGTTTATCGCGTTCTTGCCAAAGGTGGACAGTTTATTTTCACAGATCCCATGCAGAGTGAATCATGCCCAAAAGAAGCCCTAGAACCCATTCTCACTCGGATTCATCTCGATTCGCTTGGGTCAATTCAGTATTACAAAGATACCCTCCTAGGGCTCGGATTCAAAGAAATTTCCATTAAAGATCACTCGAAACAACTCAGCAACCATTACGGTCGAGTTCTACAAGAGGTCCAAGCAAATCAAATTAACCTCAGTCGGGAATGCAGTGACGAATATATCGACCGTATGAAAACAGGCCTTCAGCACTGGGTAGATGGCGGAGTGGCGGGAAACCTCACCTGGGGGATTTTGCACTTTCAGAAAAAGTGATAAAACTGTACTTCGTCGACCGTATCTTGTAATTCGTTTATATCCAGAATAATCAGTTGAAAACTAATTTGGATGTTTAAAGGTAGGAAAAATCAGATCGAAGCACCTAACTGCATGATGCTGTACCAAAATTGAGATGAGTTTTAACGAAATACGAATGGGGAAATAGGCGTAAGCCTAACGCTCGATTTTTAAACCTTTCGCGGGTTTGGCAAAATCTCCAGAAGGACCGAAACGTCCTTCTTCTCCAAGGACTTTATCA
>JAJDBO010000089.1 GCA_029261305.1 Nitrospirales bacterium | reverse complement strand
TTGAAAAGTCAAAGAGGGACTGATGTAAGGATTCGGTTGTTGCTCGTGAGGAAGAGAAATATTCAATCCAATGGATTTCGCTCTAACGTCGTGGGCACCTCGATTGGCGGCTTCCATAATTCCCGGTCCGCCTCCCGTGACAACCACGTATTCACAATGACCATCGACTTGGCAGGTGGAGGAGACCAGCCGGCTAAAATCTCTCGCCACGGCATAATAATGAGATAACGCCAATTGGTTGTCGGCAATGGTGACAGCTCGCTGCAAGTCAGAGTTGTCGGGGTTATGCGTCAACGCCTGGGTCGTGCGTTCAAGAGTGAGTTTGGCCTGTTCAGGGTCTGGCACCCGGGCACTGCCAAATACCACGATCGTGGAATGAATGCCTTCGTCCTGCTGTATCAGTTCCGGCTTGAACCATTCGAGTTGAAGGCGGACCGCGCGTAATTCATCTCGTGAAAGGAACGCAGAGTCCTGATCGGCCCGGAGATAAGACGGGGATGTGAACTCACCAGATGGGTCGTCAGTATAGGTCATGCTGAGTTACCGAACTACTAGCACTGGATACGGTGACTGATGAACCAGACTGTGGGAGACACTTCCAAGTAAAAACCGAGAAAGACCTCGACGACCGTGAGATCCCACCATAATCATATCTGGCTTGAGCATTTTGGCCTGTTCCAAAATAGCAAAATCCGGGTCGCCCAACCCTACCATGGCCTGACTCGAGAAGTGATGATCTTTTGCGAATTGGACAACTTCTTCTGTCAAGTCACGGGCATGTTCCAGGGCCCGTTCTTCCAATTGATGGCTTTCGCCCAGAGTAACAGGCCACGGTAATCGTGGTTGAGCCCACACTGACATGACGGAAATTCTGGGCAGAGTGATGAAGGAAAGTGACGATAAGTACTGGATCATTTTCTCACCGTCTTCTTTTCCTTCAATCGGCATGAGAATGTGATGAAGTGTGGGAAGCGGGTTTTTCATGATTAACGTCGAACAGGGTGCATGGAGGAGGACTCTATGGGACACACTTCCCAGCACGAGCTCTTTAATTGGCCCCAACCCTCTGGCCCCAATCATGATGAGGTCGGGCTTGGCCGACTTGGCGGCGTCTAAAATCACCAACGACGGAGACCCAATTTCATGAACGCGATGAACGGTTCCAACATCCGGAGGCAAAGTTTCTTGGATTTGGTCCAAGAGGGCTTCTCCCTTAGGCCGCAGGTCTTCTTCCATTTCCTTTATGGCTTGATCCCGCATTTCAGGAGAAATCATAGGATGGTTGAGGTCGGGTAAAGGCAGCGTATGAACTAAGGTCACTTCTTCAATCGGTCCGAAATGTGCAAGAGCTTGGACAGTGGAAGAAGATTGGGTGGATCCATCAATGGCCAGCAGGACTTTCATGACGGTTCTCCTTCAAGGGGAAATCTCTTCGGTTTTTTGAAGACTTTTCACTAGTTACACTCAGCAAGACAGGTGCCAGCTCCTTGTATAGATGGGGTTTCAAGGAAAATTCTGAATGTATTCAATAGAGAAATTGATTCTAAATGTGGCTAGCAAAAATGTCCAAGTGTATAATTTTGGGACATTTTGCAAATAGAATTATGTAGAATTTTTCCACATAATTCCCCATAAATGGGCTATATTTAGTTTAATAAAGGAAGGTAGGTGTTTCATGCTCCCGAATAGTAATTCCATCTTAATCGTTGACGACGATCCAGAACTCCGAAATCTCATGAAAGATATTTTAGAAGATCAAAGTTTTCAGGTTGTCGTCGCTCGTGATGGAAAAGAAGCCCTGAGTTGTTTGGAAGGTCACGAATTCCCAGTCGTTCTCACGGATCTCAGGATGAAAGGTATGGATGGCGCTGAGCTTTTACAGGAAATCGTGAAGAACCATTCAGCAAGTAATGTGATTATGATGACGGCCTTCGGAACCGTGGAATCGGCTGTGGAAGCCATGAAACGTGGCGCGTTTGATTATCTCACCAAACCCATCAAAACAGAAGAACTCCTCGTGACCATTGAAAAGGCCTTTCGCGAAGCCGCGCTTCGCCAAGAAGTGGTTCACCTGAGGCAGCAAGTCAAACGGGAATATTCCTTTGACCAGATTCTTGGAAAAAGCAAACCCATGCAAGAGGTGTTTGATTTGATTCGTCGTGTTGCAGACACCCAGACCAACATTTTGATTACCGGAGAAAGCGGAACAGGAAAAGAATTGGTGGCGAAGGCCATTCATTTTAACAGTAGTCGAAAAAGTGCCCCATTTATTCCCGTGAATTGTGCGGCCATTCCAGAATTTCTATTGGAAAGCGAGTTGTTTGGACATGTGAAGGGATCGTTTACGGATGCCAAATCTGATAAACGAGGCCTCTTTGAAGAAGCTCACAAAGGGACACTTTTTTTAGATGAAATCAGCGAAATGCCCATGATGCTCCAGGCAAAATTATTGCGGGCGGTCCAGGAACGAGAGATTCGTCGTGTGGGTGCTACACGATCAATGGCGATAGACGTTCGGATTATTGCCGCGACAAATTTACATCTTGCGGAGGAAGTTCAAGCCAAACGATTTCGCGAAGATCTTTATTATCGGTTGAATGTGATTGAAATACGGTTACCGCCGTTGCGGGAACGAAAGGAAGATATTCCATTGCTGTGCGACATGATGTTGGAAAAATCTTCAGTGGGTCGCCAGAAGGAAGTTACCAAGATGTCGGAAGCTACGTTGGGATTGTTATTGGATTATGCGTGGCCGGGTAATGTGAGGGAACTTGAAAATATTATGGAGCGAGCAGTGACTCTCGCTCAAGGGCCCATTGTGACTCCCAATGATTTACCTGCAGCAATACGGGATGCTCAAGGTGACCGACATCTTGTCGAAGAAAGTGCGGAACAGCTCCTACGCCTTGAAGACCTTGAGCACCTGTACATTCAACGCATGCTGGAAAAAACTAAAGGCAATAAATTTAAGGCAGCCCAGATTTTAGATATTGACCGAAAGACCCTCTATCGAAAATTGGGGGAGATGCAAAAATCCTAAGTCTCATGTGTCAGGAATGATTCATCGCCTTAAGGGCGAAAGAGTAAATTTTGGTTGTTATGAACCCCGATCTTCCCAAAGAAGTAATCCTCAAAGAGATAGAAACCCTTCGTCAAGAAATTGGAGAACTGCGTGCCATTGAATCCATGCACCATGAGACTCAAGAAGGGTTACGCGCCATTGAAGTGCAACTGGCTGGGATCATTCATTCCGCTATGGATGGGATTGTCACGATCAATGAGAAACAAATAGTCATCCTTTTTAATGCCGCAGCGGAAAAAATGTTTGGGTGTTCGGCCAAGGAGGCCATTGGGCAATCCATCGAAAAATTTATTCCTGAACGGTATCGGGAGCATCATGCCAAACATGTGAAGACCTTTGGCGCGACCCGGGTCACCAATCGTCGAATGGGGGCCTTGGGTGCGATTTCCGGTCTTCGCACCAATGGTGAAGAGTTCCCGATTGAAGCATCGATTTCGCAGATCAAACGAGGGAAGCATCGATTGTACACAGTAATCCTCAGAGATATCACCGAACGAAAGCAGTTGGAAGTTCAATTGAGTCAAACTGAACGACTGGCCGAAATGGGGACACTTGCAGCCGGGATGGCACATGAGATTGGGACGCCCATGAACGTTATTCTGGGTAGAGCAGAATTTCTCATGCGAAAAACGTCTGAAGACTCTACCAAGAAGGGATTGGCGACAATTGTCACCCAGGTCGAGCGCATTACCAAAATCATGAACCAGTTGTTGAGTTTTGCTCGACGCCGTCCCATAGATCGAAAGCCTCTCGTGCTGGCCTCAGTGGTGTGCGACATTTTGGATGTGGTTCAGGACCGAATAAAAAGACGTGCTATCACGATAGAACTTGACCTTGATTCTAATTGTCAAAAGGTCTTTGCCGACCGAGATCAGATGGGGCAGGTTATCTTGAATTTGGTCATGAATGCCATACAAGCGATGGTAGAGGGAGGAACATTAATGATTGGTTTGAAAGGGGACAAAAAATTTGCTCACCTGTCGATTACCGATACGGGGTGTGGTATCCCAAATGAGGATCTGTCAAAATTGTTTACCCCATTTTTTACCACCAAGCAGGTGGGGGAAGGTACCGGGTTAGGATTAACGGTCGTGCATGGTATTATTGAAGAGCATGAAGGACGCGTAAAAGTTGAAAGCCAAATCGATCAAGGCTCCACCTTTATCATTTCACTTCCCATCTATCAGCCCTCCAAACATTCATCAAAAACTTCCCCATAAATTACTTACTGTCTGCGCTTGGATGTCCGTCTGGTTCAAGATGGACCACGACATCTTCAATGCTATTGAATTGTGATTTCAACGTGGCTTCCACGTTATGGGCAATGGCATGGGCTTGTTCAATAGGCAAGCCCTTATTCACGTGAATGGAGAGGTCAACGAAAATGTGGTTGGCTAATCCTCGGGTTCTGATTGAATGACCATCGAGAACTCCTGGGACGTTTAGGACCAACGCCCGTACCTCTTGTGGATCCAACCGAATTTGATCTGCGAGGGAATGAGTGACTTCTCGAATAATGGAGAATGCCGTCCAGGCGATGACGCCGGCAATAATGAGAGCAATAATTGGATCGGCGAGTGGATAGCCAAGGTGGACAGCGCCCAGTCCAACCAAGACCGAAAAGGAGGTTAAGAGGTCACTGGCAGTATGATAGGAATCAGCGATCAGGATCTCGCTTTGTAATTCTCGCCCCTTACGCTGTTCCCATTTCGTGACTCCAGCATTGATGGCCATTGTGACTATCATCACCCCATAACTTATTCCGGCAACCTGAGGCGCTTGAGCGTTGGTAAATGCTTGAATGCCTCGCCATCCGACGTAGGCGCAGGTTCCAATTAACATGACAGCAATACTGGCCGATGCCAACGTTTCAAATTTTTTATGCCCGTATGGATGAAGACGATCAGGCGGTTGAGCTGCGAGGGAAATTCCAATTAAGCCAATGATATTGGACACACCATCAAATAGAGAATGAAACCCATCTGCCTGCATGCCAAGCGAATGGCTCCAGAGCCCCCATCCCAATTTGGCCAGAGCTACAAACCAATTAAGGCCAAGGACCCACCATAAAATCACACGTACTTCTTGAAAATGGGAATTGGCCATAGGAGTCAATCCAGAAGTGGTTAAGGGGAAGATTACTATTCCTTCACAACACTACCTAGGAGGGTGACAAACAATCTTGCCCACTCTCTCTTTGAGAGTATCATGTTTGCTGGGTTTTGGTTAAGGCTTCAAACCCGCCGATGATATCAAGGAGTTCTTCGGTGATGGAGGTTTGGCGTTGTTGGTAAAATTGACTTTGGAGCAGCTCAAGGTGTTGGCCGATATTCCTTTCAGCCCTTTGCATGGATGCCAAGCGACTCGAATTTTCACTCGCAAGGGACTCGGCCAACGCTCGGGAAAGAGACACGAACAAATACTGCCGAATTAAGAGGGAAAACATCCGCTCCCATTCAAGAGTGCATAAGGGAAGGGTCCTGAAGGGCCAGGGGGTTTGCTCAAGTTGTTGAAGCCACTCGAAATCGATAGGCAACAGGTGAAGTGTTTGGGGTGCATACTCCGAGCTGGAAACAAGTGCATGATAAAAGAGCATGATATGGTCTACTCCTTCGAGAGCCTGCCACTCCTCGATTTTTACTAAAATGTCCTGGGCCACCAACGTGATTCCACCTCTCGAACTTGGGACAGCAAGGCGTTCCTCCACTCGCTGTCCTGCATCCTCCAAATAACCTGTGACTCGTGTCCCAATGGCTAACAGCCTACGCTCACTAGGGGAAGTATTAAATTCATTCATTGCCGGAAGAGCATAGGAGACAATTTGCTCGTTCAATTGTCCGCATAACCCTTGATCAGAGCCAAACACAATGGCGCCCAGTCGCCGAGTCTGAGCGGGTTTGATCAATGCGGTTTCCGCAGGTCTCAATTTCAGGGAAACTTGGAGTCCCATGGCGACCGTTCGGTAATACTCTGCGAGAGATCCCACAGCTTGTTCGTATTGTCGGATGTTGGTCGCGGCCAAGGCCTTCATGGTCTTGACCACGGTTTGTAACTCTTGTGTCGTGCCAACCCTTTTCCTCAGAGCTTCGATCGATTCCATATTACTTTCCTGTCGTGGCTGTTTCGATACTGGAGTGAGCAATATTGACCAGCAGGTTCAGTTGGTCGGTCGTGAGGAGTTTTCCGCTCAATATGTTGTCGCAAAGCTCAGTGGCGTGTTGCTTGAGGAGGTCGTGCATGGTTTGCTCAGCCTTCCGAAGAACCGAAAGGGGAAGTTGGTCAAACAATCCTTGATTCACAGCGACCAAGCTAATCAGTTGTTCCGGGACGCTGAGTGTTTGGAATTGCGATTGTTTG
>JAJDBO010000088.1 GCA_029261305.1 Nitrospirales bacterium | reverse complement strand
TGGTCATCCACACTCGTGAAGCTCAGGAAGACACCATTGCGATCTTAAAAGAAGAAGGC
This sequence comes from Nitrospirales bacterium, assembly GCA_029261305.1. The sequence goes on along the minus strand of JAJDBO010000088.1, from coordinate 7,322 downwards.
GCGTCCGATGTGGGCGGGGTATTCCACTGTTTTTCCGGTGACGCCTGGTTGGCGAAAGATGCCTTGGACCTTGGATTCTATTTAAGCTTCTCTGGAGTCATAACCTTTAAAAATGCCACAATGTTACGAGACATTATAAAAACGGTACCGTTAGACCGAATCATGGTCGAAACGGATTGTCCCTACCTCACGCCAGTGCCACATCGTGGGAAACGCAATGAACCGGCCTTTGTACGCCATGTGGCTGAAACAATTGCCGACCTCGTGGGAAACGGGTCCCCTTCTTCACTAGAAAAGATTGCCCACTCTACTGTGCAAAATACCAAACAACTCTTTAAAATCCCCTGAGCTGCCGATTTCGATTTCGTTGGGCCTTAGGTAGTTTTCTCGGATTGCCTTTTTTATCTGGTCGTTTGAATGGCTCATCATCAACCTTTCCATAGACTGTAGACGCAGATGGTTTAGCCGTGTGTTTTCCTGCCTTTCCAATCGCCCCAACAAGTTGTAGCTTTCCTTGAAATTCTTGCGCACCAATGGTCAAAGCACCATGGTCTTTGGCCGTAGACACTATTTCTAGATCGGATGAGACCACCACACAATCCCGTCCATACTGCCTGGCCAGGCGCTGAATCACCTGATCTGCACGCTCCCCGGCTTTGGTATAGATCACCTGTACACCTGTTCGATGCTCATGATGTTCCCCGGTCGGTTCCCGCCAGGCATCAAAAACCAGCGTCAGAGAATGCCCTTTGCGATGTCGATAACGAGACAGATCTTGAATGAGTTGTTCCCGAAATCGTTCCCCGTCAGGCGAAGAAGACTTCGCGCTCCAGCCTCGTACCCCAAGCAAATTATAGCCATCAATAATCACATGCATTCCCATCTCAAATCACACGCTAACGAACACATCCTACACTGTCAAACTGGGCACGTTCGTCAGTTTCTGTCTTGACAATAGACCCATCATCTGAGAAAACAAAAAGAAAGTCTCTCATCACCAATGATCCTTCAAAAACCAATTTTCTACACTATTCTTCTTGGCTTCCTCACGATGTGTTCCTTGGGAGTTGTGCCTCTTTTCGCACAGACAGGCGACGCAAGACCTGATCCCGTGAGACCAACCTCAATTCTCGTCGCGAAAAAATCCTCCCCAGCCAAGCGAGTATCCTCCTCTCTGCCCATTAATAATGTTCGCCATCATCGTCACAAAAATTATACGCGGGTTGTTTTGGATCTTCCGGCAAAAGCCATCATCCGTGAATCAAAAAACGCCGACACGGCAACGATAGAACTAGCCAAATCTCGGCTCAACAAACGCGCGCGACAAAAAATTCAACACAGAAAATTTCCCAAAGCTATTACTATTCACGAGGGGGGAAAGCAGACAGTCAGGATTACGCTTGACCTAAAGGCATTGAATAAATTTGAGCTACAAATACTCAGGCAACCGGACCGAGTGGTGATCGATTTATTTTATTCTAAGAAGGGCACTGTGGCAGCCACAAAGAAGAAAGCTCCCCCAGTTAGAAAAATAAAAAAACCATCGAAGACTCCACCCACGGTTCACACTAAAAAGTCCCCGTCACTGCACAAAAAAAAGAAAACGGTGGCAAACGTAAAAAAGGCTACACCAAAACCTCAGAAGAAAAAGACCATTCCCAAGCTAAGGACACCTGCCCCCAAACCCGCACTATCAATATCAAAGGCGCCTGCTAAAACGAATCCCACTCCCCCAACATCACAGACATCAGTGGCCAAACATGCGAAAGATTTAATCGTCGTTATTGATCCTGGTCATGGAGGAAAAGACCCTGGAGCCATTGGGAAAAAAGGCACTAAAGAAAAAGACGTGACCCTAAAAATTGGGAATTACCTCAAAGATTTAATTCAGAAACGAATAGGGGCCACTGTGGTCTTGACCCGAAACCGAGACGTGTTTCTTGATTTAGAAAAACGTGTAGAGCTTGCCAATAGAAAAAAGGCTGACCTCTTTATTTCTATTCATGTGAACTCACATCCTCAAAAAAAGATTAAAGGATTAGAAGTCTACCATTTCGGCAAAGCTAGTGACCCACGGGCCTTAGAAGTCGCGGCACGCGAAAATGGCATGAAGTTGGAAGATAACGCACCTCCTTGGCAATTTATCATCGCGGATAAATTGAATGATCAAAAAATTGAGCAGTCTCAAACTTTTGCTTGGACCACGAATAAAACCCTCGTCAAATCTTTAAAAGCCTCGTATAAAATTAAAGACCATGGGGTAAAGACCGCCCCATTCTATGTCCTTCGTTTTACCACCATGCCAAGCATTCTTGCTGAAGTTGCGTTCGTCTCGAATCCCGATGAAGAAAAACGGTTGCGGACCAAAGCATTTCAAAAACAATTGGCGGAGGGTATTTATAAAGGGATTCAATCCTATCTCAAATCTACCTTCCCAGCATTGTCTTAAGTCTATCTCCCATTCACACTTGGGCCTACCAGGTATATCAGCACATGCCCACTTATAAACTGACCATTGAATATGACGGGACGGCCTATGCTGGTTGGCAACGGCAGCCAAAACTACCCACGGTTCAACTTGCACTTGAAGAAGCCCTGTTTCAAATCACGCAAACGGCAACACCTGCGGTGGCCTCAGGAAGAACTGATGCAGGCGTACATGCAATTGGCCAAGTCGCAAGCTTTCATTCGGACAAATTCCTCACTCCTGGGGAATGGACTCATTCCCTAAACGGAATTCTCCCAAAGGATATTTGCGTTCATCACACTGAACCAGTGGATGATGCCTTTCATGCTCGCTTTCGCGCGAAGCAAAAAATCTATGAATATCGAATTCTCAATCATCCGATTCGCCCAGTTCTCAATAGACTTCGTATGTGGCACATTCCCAAACCGTTAGACCTGGGTGCCATAATAGAAGCGGCAACGTTTCTCGAAGGCCTGCATAATTTCACTTCGTTTGAAGGATCTCCAACAGACAATAAAAACCCACTCTGCCATTTAAATCCTGTGAAGGTTCATGATGAGACCCCGTTGATCCGTATCACCTTTCAGGCAGACCGTTTTCTTAAACAAATGATCCGATCGTTAGTAGGAACACTCGTAGAAGTCGGGCATGGGAAACGAGCCCCTCATGACATGCAAACCATTCTTGAGGCACAAGACCGACCAGCAGCAGGAAAAACCGCGCCACCCCATGGCTTGTTTCTATTACATGTGGATTATGGAACAGAAGACGGGAAAGAAGAAACTGAGCGACTATAACTCGGTAGAATGAAAATTTCTGATGGGCGTCTTATCGACCACAATGACCCCGCGCATAAAGGGATGAATGTTACAGTGATATGGATAGGTCCCAGCTGCCAAATCACGCACGGTAAACTCCTCACCTGGATGAAGATGGCCTGAATGAAAAGCACAGCCGTACCGTTCGCCACAACGATCATGAGTGACGGTATGCGATTGCATGGATTGATTCTGCCACTGAATGGTTTGTCCCACGTGAAGGTTGGCGGAAGCAGGCAAATAAAACGGCTCCCGATCAAGGACCAAAATTTGTGAATTCCCAGGGACCGCCAAACCCATTGGCACCAACAATAAACCCACCACCCCGACTAACGACATCACAAACAGGACTCTGTTCAAACCATACATATTCACAAAAGCGCAACTCCTTTCTCTTATCTTACAAGTCGTCAGTCATTCAGTAAACGCCATTTTACTATTTAGCTGACCTTCCTCCTGAAAATCATATTTCCCCATTTTCCCTTAAAGCAATTCTTCCACTTCCTTGATGACATAAGGGGAAATCAGGAGTAGGATTTTAGTATCACCTCATCCCTAGGAGGTCCTTCTTTCCTACTACCTGCACGAAGGGTACATTCATGATTATCCCCGAGCTTGACCATCCCACCTATCATCTTGCCATGGCCCAATTTGACCAAGCCGCCGAGGCCATGAATTTAGATCACCAATATCGAGACCGATTAAAAACGCCCCAACGCGCATTGATGGTTGGGCTGCCCATCAAAATGGATGATGGCCAGGTTAAGGTTTTTATGGGATATCGAGTTCAACACGATTCAGCTCGTGGGCCTTTCAAAGGTGGCATCCGGTATCATCAAGATGTGAATTTAGGGGAGGTCTCCGCACTTGCGATGTGGATGACCTGGAAAACCGCCCTCGCTGGTGTGCCCTATGGCGGAGCCAAAGGTGGCATTCGAGTCAATCCCAGTGAATTATCGCTCTCGGAACTCGAACGTCTGACTCGACGGTATGCGGCCGACATCTTTCCCTTAATTAGCCCTGACCACGATATTCCAGCCACAGATATCGGCACCAACTCACAAGTCATGGCGTGGTTTATGGACACCTACAGTCAACAGGTCGGCTATGCAGTACCTGGTTGTGTCACGGGAAAACCGCTAGCGATCGGTGGTAGTTTGGGACGAGAAGAAGCCACGGGCCGTGGTGTGGCAAAGGTCACACTCGAAGCGCTCCAACATCGGGGCATTCGCATTGACGATACTACCGTGGTGATTCAGGGATTTGGAAATGTCGGCTCTCACACTGCTCGAATTATGGAGGAAGCTGGGGCTACCATCATTGGCATCAGTGACGTCTCTGGCGGGATTTTTAACCCCAAGGGATTAGATATTCATAAAATTCTCCATGATCACACCAATGGCATGCCACTTTCAGAGATGAACATTGGTGACCCAGTGACCAATGAAGAATTACTACAATTGGAATGCACCGTACTCATACCAGCAGCCTTGTCGGAACAAATTACCCTCAAAAATGCCTCGGACATTCGATGCCAAATCCTTACAGAAGCCGCCAATGGACCAACCACGCTGGGGGCAGATGCGATTTTACAAGATCGCAATGTCTTTATCATTCCTGATATTCTGGCCAACTCTGGTGGGGTGATTGTGTCCTATTTCGAATGGGTCCAGGATGTTCAACGTTTTTTCTGGAAAGAGACTGACATTCAAGAACGATTACATGACATTATCACAGCCGCCTTTCATCGAACATTATTTTTCTCCCAAGAAAAACATACTTCCATGCGAATGGCCGCTCTGATGAACGGAATCGATCAGGTGGCACAGGCACATAATCTTCGCGGATTATATCCGTAAAGAATTATTCACTGAATGTTGCTGGATTGTGTGGTGAAGGCCAAAAATAACCTTCACCACAAAGGTATTATAAAAGGAAGGATTTTTGCAGAACCGTGTACTAAGTCATTTCCCCGGAATAAATCTTCATGACGGTTTCTAAAAATTTCAAGGCTTCAGGCTTCGATCGTTGAAAAGAGTTTCGCCCAATAATCGAACCAAACCCACCTCCATCACGAATTCCACGTACCTCATCAAAGACCTTTTGGTCTTCGCCCTTTGCCCCACCAGAGAAAATCACAATTCTCCGTCCATCGAATGAACTTTGGACCACATGACGGATTCGCTCCGCCGGGGTGCTGATCGGTATTTTCTCCGCCTCATAAACCTTTTTGGCTTCGGTTTGTTCAATATGATCGGTCGGAACCTTGACCTTAATAATATGCGCCCCAAGTTGTGCAGCAATCTGGGCCGCATAGCAGGCCACATCAATGCCGGTTTCTCCGGCTTTCGACAAGGTTCCTCCTCGGGGATACGACCACACCACCACAGCAAGCCCAACCGCCTTCGCCTCCTCGGCAATCTCCCGTAAATTCTCATACATCTCTTGACTGTACGCCGAGCCTGGGTAAATCGTATAACCCACAGCACAACAGCCTAGACGAAGAGCATCATCCACGCTTCCTGTCACGGCTTGATTGGGATCATCGTCTTTAAATAATGAATCACTGTTATTTAGTTTGAGGATAAGGGGAATTTGGCCAGCAAACTCCGCAGCACCAGCTTCCATGAATCCTAACGGAGCCGCATAGGCATTACAGCCGGCCTCGATAGCCAATTGAAAGTGATAATGGGGATTGTAGCCCGATGGATTTGGGGCAAAACTTCTGGCCGGTCCATGTTCAAACCCCTGATCAACAGGGAGAATGACCAACCGCCCAGTGCCACCCAATCGCCCGCTCATCAGGAGACGAGCTAAATTCGTCCGAGTCCCTGGTGAGTCGCTTTGATAATAACTCAAGATTTCTTTAACCCTCTTGGTCATTCTGAAACCTTCACTCACGAGCAATCCTCCTATGGAATAGAGAAATATTTTGGAGAAACTCCAAATGTAAGCATACCCTAAAGGTGGACAGGCGAAAAGTAGAACTTTCTGGCACTATCACCTAGGAAATATTGATGAAAACAACACGATTCAGCAAAACACAGGCTATCGCGATTTTGAAACAAGGTGATGGCGGCATCAGAGTGAAAGACCTCTATCGCGAGCATGGGATTAGCGAAGCGATTAGCAGCATTGATCAGGTAGCCCAAGCTCACACCGTGCGGGGGTTGTATCCGTAATAAAACAACAAAGTGGATTTTTAATGCTTTAAGAAAAGGGAAAAGATGAAAAATCAAGGATTTGAGAGGTTTACATCAAAAACTTTTCAACGATTGGTCAATATTAATACGAGTAAAACTAAAGCCAGAACACTTAGAACAAATCCGCAAAATCCTAACTGGGCAAACCGCCACCTTTCTTCGGCTGAAAGTCCTTTGCCTTCAGCCAGACGGAATAAATAAATAAGAAAGGACCTGAGCATAGTTCTTTCACCAAAAAACTTGCAATCGACTATTTCCAATCATAAAGCCAATCTTGATCTAGTCAAACAATTTTTGCGTTCAAAATCAATAATTCTACGCAATTTCGCTAGAACAAATTTTCATCACGTTACTCAAGAATTCTCGAAAATCGGCTTTTGATCGTTGAAACGAATTTCGATCAATGACCGCCCCGAACCCACCACCGTCTCGAAAGGCTTTGGCTTCATTAAAACCATTTTGTCTCTACCCATGCCTACACCAGAGAATATAACGATTCTTCGTTCAGCATTGAAATCGGTTTCATCAACTGAACACCGCTCGCCTCATCCGCGAGCCCCTTGTCGACCTTCAAGAACGGGACAATCCGTTTGTCCTCCCAAAGATATTCAGCGACACCCTTGTTGGAAATCTCGCGATTGATTGTATCATCAAATAGGATAACGCCGAGGATGCGATCGCCATTAAAATTCTGGTTAGTCATGATACGGGTTCGCATCTCATGGATCTTAGCGAACATCTCGTCATTACCAGAGTACTCGTCTTCACTAACGCCATACTGTCGGAGTACCTTGGGCGTGCTACCGCCACTCTGATCAAGGGCTCCAATAAAAC
>JAJDBO010000087.1 GCA_029261305.1 Nitrospirales bacterium | reverse complement strand
TCACATTGCCTCCACGTACGTCTATAGAATCAGTATTGTTGGTGGAACCGGCCGGCACTAGAGAGGTGGTCAGGATGGATTGATCCGAGACTCCAGAATAGGCATCACCCTGAAAGGTCACCGTATTGCGACTCGAAGCTTCCCAATCGGTACGAAATCCGATTCTCCCCTGATGCCAATCGTTATTCGCTGCTCCGCCTGCAGGAGTCTTGTGGTTACCTCGGTTAAAGAACTTTCCATAGAGTCGATAGGCGGCATTTCCTCCGATCTTTCCCCCATAGCGAAGACCACCAAACCCTTGTTCTAAATTCCCGGCACCCGCAGTAATCAACCCCCCTTGTGTATCCTGTGCACGCTTGGTGATAATGTTAATCACCCCATTTACGGCATTGGCTCCCCATAAGGCCCCGCCAGGTCCACGGATCACCTCAATACGTTCCACATCCTCCAACATCGTATCCTGCACATCCCAATACACGCCCGAGAACAACGGGGTATAAACACTTCGACCATCAATAAGCACCAACAGTTTGTTGGCATATTGCCCATTGAATCCTCGAGAAGTGATGGCCCATTTATTGGCGGTAAGACGAGCGACTTCAACGCCCGGGACCATCCGAAGAAGCTCGGGAATACTGGTCATCCCGGACCGTCGAATATCCTCTTGTGTAATGACAAAAATTGCGGCAGCCGACTCAGACAGCTTTTGAGTTTTCTTTGACACGGAAGTGACTTCCACATCCATCAATTCTTCTAAGCTCAGCTCTGAAAGATCAGAGCCTTCGCTTTCTAAAACGGGAGTCTCCGCCCTAACTTCGGTGAGCACTCCAAGGGCTCCCATTCCTATGCCAACCATTCCAAGCAACACCCATGACCCAATCAACCTCATGCCGGCACTACGCCACTTCTGAGGCTTGCATAACTTCTGAACATTCTTGTTCATTTTCATCCTCTGCCTATCTCCTAATTTTGAGAGAACCCGGACACCTCTTCATGAAGTATCTTTTGAGTCTGTTGAAATTCTTCCTGCAAACAAGGGAATAGGGATTCGGCGTCTTGAACATTCCCTTCTTTGCCGTAGGCCTCAAGATCTGCGGAAAGTTTGGCTAACTGCTGTGCGCCAATATTTCCGCAAATTCCTTTTAGCCCATGTGCCGCGTCCGTGAATGCCTTTATCGAACCCTCGGACACTGCTCGCTGAATGTTTTCCACACATTCCGAGGCATCATGGATAAATTGTTCGACAAGACGTGACAGCAAGGGTGCACCACCCAATCCGTGGAGTTCCTTTAAGACCGATACATCAAGTGAAAGAGGCTGGCCATCATCCGAAGGAAAAAGGATTTTCCCTCCAGGTCTATCTTCAGCTACCCCCTCACCATGGTCCAAATGTCGCTCATGAGGTGGAAGCCATTGGCTCAACACGCGATCAAGGTCCTGTGCCCTTATGGGCTTACTGAGGTAGTCATCCATCCCCGAGGCCACACATCGGTCTCGATCTCCTTGCATAGCATTAGCGGTCATAGCGATGATCGGAATATGGGCCCTCACTTTTCCCTCATCACCCGTCGCTTGTCTTTCTGAAGGAATAGAACTTTCCTGAATGTTCGCTTCACGTCTTCGAATTTCTCTGGTGGCTTCATAGCCGTCCATTTCCGGCATCTGACAATCCATCAGCACGAGGTCATAATGTTGCCGTGACACCGCTTCGACTGCCTCAATTCCATTGCCTACGGAATCGACGCGATGTCCCAACCGTTCCAACATCAGCTCTGCCAATTGTTGGTTCACAATATGATCATCGACGACCAAAATTCTTCCACTCGCTACATTCGGTCTCTCCTGCCGACTAAATTGGGTGATGAGCGGGCTATCAAGTCCATACGAAATATCCGTGGATACTCCCATGACCATTGCCAAACATTCCTGAAGTTTTTGCTGTCGAACGGGCTTGGTCAAATACCCAACAAACCCCACTTCTCTTGCCCTGGCTGCATCCCCTCGCCGCCCTAACGAAGTCAGCAAGACGAGGCGCACTTGGCTAATGGCTGGATCGCCTTTGATCACTTCGGCCAATGATTGTCCATCCATTTCAGGCATTTCCATATCCAAAATGGCCAGATCAAACGGTTTCCCTCTAGACGCAGCCGCTTTCAGTAAACCCACAGCTTCTGCTGGCGTTGCCGCCACCACCGCCTCAAGCCCCCAATCTAGGCAATATTGCGCGAGAAGAAGTCGATTGGTCGGATGATCATCGACACAACAAACCTTCAAACCCTCAAGGCTTCGGACGGTACACCCTTTCACATCAATTCCTGAGGATTGTTTTTCCAATCGTGCCGTAAACCAGAACTGACTGCCTTGCCCTGGAGTACTTTCGACGCCAATGTCCCCTCCCATTTGTTCGACCAACTGTTTACAGATCGCCAAGCCCAACCCCGTGCCCCCAAATCGTCGTGTGGTGGAACTATCAGCTTGTGTAAAGGGTTGAAATAAACGTGCAACCACATCGGGAGGAATGCCGATGCCGGTATCCGTCACTTGACATCGTATCGTCACACTCTCATCGTCTTCATCCAAACGAAAGACTTGGAGGGTCACCTCTCCGCTCTTCGTAAATTTGATTGCATTGCCCAATAAATTCAGGAGCACTTGCCGCAATCGCCCAGGATCGCCTCGAAGGGCCGTGGGGACATCGGCAAACACATACCCCACCAGCTCCAACCGTTGGGCGTGGGATTTTTCCGCCAACAGCTCCAGGGTTTCGTCCACACAGAGGCGAAGATCAAAATCAATGGTTTCAAATTCAAGTTTGCCTGATTCGATTTTAGAGAAGTCGAGAATATCATTAATGATAGTGAGCAGGGCCTCTCCTGAAGACCTGACTGTATCCGCATATCGACGTTGGTCGGGGGTCAGACTGGTATCTAACAGAAGACCGGTCATCCCGATGACGCCATTCATGGGGGTTCGAATCTCATGACTCATGGTGGCAAGAAATTCTGATTTGAGTCTGGCAGCTTCCAAGGCTTTGTCTCTTGCCTCGGCTAACTCTGCTAACGAACTTTTTCGATCTGTGATGTCACGAAGGATTCCGGTAAACGCAAGACGATTTCCCAATTGCACTTGGCTGAACGCAATCTCCACAGGGAAAATGGTTCCATCCTTACGCTTTGCCACCAGCTCTCGACTTGTTCCCAGTAGGCGAGACTCACCTGTACTCAAATACCGAGCGATGTAGCTATCATGTTCCTCGCTGTACGGTGAAGGCATGAGTCGTGACACGTTGAGGCCCAATACTTCACTCGCTTCGTAGCCAAGGATCTTTTCCGCGGCTCTATTAAATGTCTCGATCAAGCCTTGTTCATTAATCGTGATAATGCCATCTGCGGCTGTTCCGACAATGGCTTGAATCCTCGCATTGGTATCGGCGAGTGCACCCTCCGCCTTCTTCCGTTCGACCACATGACCGAGTTGGACACCAATGATGTTAATCACTTCCAACCATCGAGGATTTGGGGGTTCGTATCGGCTTGAAAAAAACTCCAAAACCGCGATCACCCGGCCTTGTGCCAAGATGGGAAAGGCAAATCCTCCTTTAATCTTGATGTCCTCTGCCTGTTGGGCTCGAAGAAAATTTGAAGCTTGAGTCACATCAGCAATCCAAGCCACTTCCCCTGTAGCAAGTACCTGGCCGGGCAACCCGACACCTGAGGGAAAGGTGGTGTGCTCTGTCACCTCCCGAAATGATTCAAATCGTTGCGGGTTATCCAAATGCCAAATCCCTGTAGAGTCTAGTTCCTCGGCCAGATCGCCAGATCGGAGATACACATGGCCGACTGGCCAGCCAGTAAAGTCACACACGAGATCTAGTGTTTTCTGAAGCGCAGATTCCACGGCTTCGGCTTCATTTGCTACGACAGCTGCATGCTGTACTAGCTGAATATAGGAATTTTCTACTTGTAGGGCCTCACTGGCTTTTTTCTGTTCCGTGATGTCACGAACAAACGCGTGGAAATTCCATGTCCCATCTTCAAGCTTGACTGAGGTCACGGACAATTCCGCAGGAAAACGACGCCCGTTTTTTTGACAACCTTCAACTTCAACGCGCTGGCTGAGGATTTTGCTTTGACCTGTGTGAAGAAAGTGGGCTAGCCCAGCATGATGGGCATCGCGAAATTCCAAAGGGATGATCAACTCTGCCAAGTTTTGACCAAGAACCTCTTCACGTGACCAACCAAATGTGACATCCGCTTGATGATTCCAATCTGTAACATTCCCAAAGGCGTCCATTCCGACAACCGCATCCAAGGCTGTATCAATTACCTGACGCGTTTTACTTTCACTGGCCTGCAATCGAAAGGACAATCGCCGAACAGTTTTTCGCACAAGGAAAATGGTCATAACAATAAGGGCAATACTAAACATCCCTTGCGTCAGGAGATTGCGGTAGGCTTCCTGTTGGACCCGATCGAGAGAGAGCTCAACCCGAATCCAGCCCAACAACTCTGATTCATTTTGAAGGGGTGAAAAGATCACCAATTGGTTTTGAGCATGCTCCCCCCTCACGACGACGGATTCTGGCTCAGTTTCCTTCACAGCTTTTTGCAAAATTTCAGGAAACAGCGTTTCTCCGATCCTCCTGAGATCACTTGACGCAATCACCATATGTTCATTGTCGAGCACAAGGACACTTTGGATCTCAGGATCATTTTGTATCTGAGACATAAGAGCCTCTTGGATCAAAAAGAGGTTTTCCATCACCGCTGTCGCTCCGATGAGTGAAAGCCCTTCAGCCAAAGCTCGTCCTCTCCGCTCGGTAGCATCTTGTAATTCATGCTGCTGGGTTAACACTTGAAGAACCCCATATCCCCCCATCAACACAATGATCAGAATGGACAATACCCACGACAACCATCTCTCGGGCTTTTGCGTCATGTGGGTATTGAGACGTGCGCGAAAGGACATGCGATCAAATACTCCTACTTGGAATCGCTGAGATCGATAGACAGAGCCATCTCGCCAGAAGATGGAACCGCAATTGGTTTTTTGATCGTGCCGACCACCTTATGCCACAGCGTCAGTTGGTAATCCCCCGCTGGCACACCAGAGATTTCGAATTCACCGTCTTTGTTGGTCAAAGCAAAATATGGGTGAGGAAAGACGTGAATCGTCGCATGCATGAATTTGTGGGCATCGCATCGGACTTCCAAACGACCTGGTTTTTTCAATACTTTTTGAATAACTCGACCTTTGGGAGGTAAAGCAATATTCAAAAATGTTTTTTCATTCATGCGAAGATGGGTATTATGAAGAACCGGGTCCTCACTCGAAATTTCTAGCTTGGCATTGACCGTCGCCGCCTGCGTAAGAGGCTCAAACCGACATTGTTTATTCATTAGCGGAGCTGATTGTTGACCTTGAATAGTTTTCCCTTTTTCGATTCCTTCAATACTCACCACGACATTTGATACGCCGTGTGAATCCGGGTTCATCTCCATAGGAACCACGACCATGGTCTCCCCACAAAATTTGAAATCTCGACGGACATCGTATTGTTCCGGTTGAGGGACATTCCCATGGAACGTGATGCGTCCCTTGACCATTGTGCCCTGAAAGCCATCAACGGCTTCGTACGCTTTGGCGATTTCAACTCCGCCAACGCTGGACCAGAGGAGCACCATTACCAGTATTCTGATGGCTGTTAACATTATTTTTCACCTCTTCTTTGAGATAACGAGAATACATACAAGGAAAGATCTTGGCCTTGATCCGGAGATAAGGAATCACCGTAAGACGGCATCGGCGTGCCATCAAGTCCGGTCATGACCGTGCGGTAAATATCTTCGGGCCCTGCTCCACTCTTTAATGGTTTCTTGGTGAGGTTGGCCGGACGAATGGGAACACCAGAGGAATCACTAAGAGCGTCTGCCAGTTCACCATCGCCTTTTCCTTGTTCTCCGTGACAAGCCGCACACTGCATATCGGCATATACTTGCTTTCCGCGATCCAAGTCCTGATCCGTTGCCGTACGGTTTTCAGGGAACTGAACAGGACTCGGAGGGGATTCATCGTTAAACCTTGAGGAAAGAGTTTTTAGATAACTGACCAAGGCTTGTCGTTGGGAAACTGATAAATCTTGAAAATCTGACATGGCCGTACCAGGCACGCCAACCGAAAGAATGCGAAATAAGTCTGCATCCGTCGGCAATGCCCCGCTTGCCGTACTCCGAAACTTATAGACACCGGCAGCCAAATTGGTCGGTCGAGGATCCAAGTCAGCGGCTAACTCACCATTACCTTGGCCGGTCACGCCATGACACCGACGACAATGTTCCTGATACACCAAAGCACCACGAGTTACTAATTCCACAGGAGACTTCACGGAAGATTTTTCAGTGGGTGAATCGGTTCGGGAAGGCACAGGGGAAACAGATGGTGATTCAGGACCCGAAGAAATTCGAGTAGAAGGTTCGGCTAATTCCGCCACCGTAGGTTTCGGTTTGGACACCGACTCTATACTTCCTTGACAACCAGCTAGAAGGAGCAACCCCGCCAACATTATAATCACACTCCCCCATGGTTGAAGCAGATCTTGATTCTGCTTTCCATTCATCTGGCCTAATGCGACAGTCATATTATTCATCTGCCCCCTCATGGAATGTTTAGCCCCACTTTGCATAAAAATTCCCGCCTCTTTTATGAAATGTTATTTCTGGTATCAATAATATTCACTATTTTTTTCTCAAGAACCGAGTATTCCTACCCACTGGAATCTTTTCTCTCACATCGTGTCTGAATTTCATTAGATTTTGTTGATTAGAGTGAGTTCTCCCCTATTGTTATCGGAACAAACTCGAAAGAATTTAAGCCCTTAGGCAAGAAACGACTTTAAAGAATATGCGCGTAGAGGATATTGGGGAAAAACAATTCAGGAGTAGGAATGTTTGAATAAACTAAAGTTGAAAGTGGGAAATAGGCAACAAATGCCTAGTGGGCGGGAAAACCGGAAGAACGAGGTGCCTGGCAACTCAGAATAACTTACTTCAAATGTTGTTTTTTAATTTCTTGGGTGAATTCGTCTTTTGCTTGTGGGAAATATGATTTCCGACTTCTAATGGCCTCAGATATTTTCCCAAGTGTGGTTCGTCCTCCATGCGGAGGACTCCTTTCTCACCTGAATTGAGCTCGGGAGAATACCATCTTGCCAAGATCTTCAATAAACCATTTTCCTTGATTCATTGCATGCCCTTCTCTTTATCCATAGCCCAGAAGAATCCAACGCAGGGTAGGAAATAACAATTTCTGTAAAGGAAACAGGAGAGAAGGTATAACAAGACGGCAAGTTACTAATTATTCCGTCATTGCCCCAACCGCGAGGACAGATTCTGATAGTTTTTGGGGAGCATTAAAAACCGTACACACCACCTGGTTGCCATTCCCTCGGTATTGGAGTGCATCGAAACTGAGAATTTTTGCCATGGCAATGCCCCGGCCATGACTATCAAACGCTCGATTTTCATCTAAGGATAAATAGGATTGCCAATCAAACCCCTCGCCGTGATCTGTCACCGTAATTTCAATGGAGCCTTCTCGACGCACAAAGGTGACCTCCACAAATTTACTGGCATATTCAGGCATTACCAACCGTCGTTCTATTTCTTCATCTAATTGGCCTTCATCATCTAATCGGGATTTTTCCTCATAGGAAATCTGGAGATTGCCATGTTCGACCGCATTGACTAACAATTCTCCTAGCCCAAACACCACCCGTTCGGGCTCAGGGCAGCCATTAGCCAATAACGGAGCAAGTTCTTTTGCCTCAGCCAATGTCCGAAATCGAAATATTCCAGACTCAAGAAAATTCCATGTGCGAGCATTGTTTCGAACTTCCGCCTGAAGAGACTGATGGGACCGATAGTCTTTCAGGGCCGCACTCACGATGCCCAATAAGACTTTTCTCTGATACGGCTTAGTGAGATAGTAATACGCACCAGCTTGGATTCCCTCCAACACCTCATGGGTCGCATCGGCGCTGGTTTGCATAATCACGGGAATGTTTTTTAGGTTGGGATCACCTTTCATTTTCTCCAGGACCTGCAACCCATCCATATTCGGCATGATCCGGTCCAAAAGAACAGCCTGAAACCGTGCCCCCTCTTGTTGTAATCGCTCCCAGGCCTCCACCCCATCATTGGCAGTTACCACCTGATACTCTTCTGCTTGAAGCATAGTTTCCAACATCAACAGATTCGTTTGTTTATCATCCACCGCAAGGATTGTCGTTCCTGTCGATCCCATCAATCACCTCACTACATTTAGGGTACGTCTTGATATCACTCACAACTGTGCTTCCCAACTATTTTCGGATCTTTTGGGAATACCTTAAAGTTAGTCTGCATTTTTTTCGGTGTGAGGATAATCCTCTGAGAAATCTACTGAGCTGTTGAGTTACTGAAAGTGAGGTCGAAATAACCGAGGATCACACTCCGTACCTATGCGAAGAAGGACAAAGGCCCTCAATAAAAGGTAACCTAAAACGCAAACAACATCTTGATTCGGTCTGACAGCTTGGAGGAAACGGTAAAAATGGTGCGCCCGACTGGAGTCGAACCAGTAACCTCTTGATCCGTAGTCAAGTGCTCTATCCATTGAGCTACGGGCGCGAAAATCTTTGAAGGCAATTTGGCAGGAAAAATTGGATCAGGGATAAACTCAACGGATTCGTTATACCGATCTTCTCGTTCCATCGTCAACTGACTCACCTCAATGGAATGTGAAACATTGGGAAGTTCCCACCCATCAAGCAGAACCAACGGTAAGGTCATTTCCCTAGTTTAGCTCAAGCCATATTCGACCGATACTGCTACTGCGGATATAAACATGGAGGTGTCAGAATGCCGGTTTCAGCTCGAAATATTGATAATGCTGTCGTGTTGGATTTATCCGGACGGTTTGATTCGACGGCAAAACAAGATGTTCAACTTGCCATCGATAACGCGATGGATTCAGGCACTTCGCACCTCATCCTTAATTTGGCAGGAGTCCCAATCGTGGATAGCGCCGCTTTGGGGCTTCTTGCAGTCAACCACAACAAGTTTAAAGCAAAAGGCGGCAAGCTGAGCCTGGTGAACCCACAACCAGAGGTTCGAATGATTTTGGACATGGTGGCTATGCCCAAACTTATTCCAAGCTATAATTCTATTGAAGAAGCCATTGCCCCGATCGCCCATTAATTGCTTCCTACGTTTTTGCTAAAAATTCAAAGCACGTTTTAAATTTACTACTCGCAAGCCTTCTTGATCTCTCTACCTGCGATTTTTCATACATTCCCGTAAATATAAGACTCACACTCTCTAACCAAATAGCGAAAGAGTCCTGTTTTCATTTGAGAAATGATTGGCACACCAAATAACGCCAGTCTCTATCAAGCTATCATCCTACGATTTTATTCCTGAATTGGATGGAGGAAGGACCAGAAAAAGGAATCGGCAGGCCAGGGAGCGGACAGCCCGGCTCAAGGCATCTTCTTGGAATTGACAACCAAAATGAGGGGATAAAACTCTTAGGAAACGGCTGCTGGTTGCGGAGCCTCTGCTGAAAGAGATCGAAGGGTCGTTTTGGCAGTTTTTAGTATTGCGTCAATTTCTTGGGGATTTCCTAAATCGATTTGGAAAATCCCTGACATTTCTAAAAACCCAGTGGCAATACTATCGAGGCATGTTTCTAAGTCTTGATATTCCATGCCGAGCATGGATTGCGCGGCAATCGCCGCTTGCTCCGTGGCCTGTTCGGTTTGGGGATCACACCAAATATCCGCTAATCGTCCCGAAAAGGCCACGGTTTTCACAACGGGCATGAATTCTTCCGGAACATCCATTTCTAAGGGATCATGACTGCACCGAATGGCGGCCTGAAGTAAATCAGGCAACTGCCAATTTTCCGCCAACCAGGCCCCCACTTCACTATGATCTGCTCCAATTTTTTCTCTTTCGAGTTCGAGTAGGCGGGAATGATTTTTTTCGGCCTGAGTCATGATGGCCCCATACACATCAGTATGCGTTTCACTTAACACCAGGGACCCAATATCTTGTAGTAAGGCTGCCAGAAAGATTTCTTCACAATCGATGATCTTCGCCCATGTCCCAATAACTCGACCAGAGACGCTAGACAGCAAGGACCGACGCCAATACTGATTGTGATCAAACCCTGAAGCCCCATGTCGACGCAGATCACGATATAACGAAAAACAAAAGGCTAAGGTCGCAATGGAATTCATGCCCAACAATGTAATCGCTTGAGTGACCGTCGTGACTTTATGCCGCGATCCGCCATAAAAACTGGAGTTGGCCACATTCAACACTTTGGCAACAAAAGTAGGATCGTTACTGATTAAATCCCCCATCTTCTTAATATCCGCATCCTCGCTACGACACATCTGTAGGACTTGCAAGGGCAACGCAGGAATCGCTGGGAGGGTTTTGCAATTTTTGATTCGTTGAATAAGTTCAGGAGTCATCCCGCATCCACCTTTCTTTGGCCATCATTCAGACTGTCTTCTGAAAGCGGAGTACACATAGTGGCATGTCAATGTATGTTAAGTGGTTCATTTTGATAATTATCGGTGAAATCGAACACGACTTAAGCATAATGAACAGAGACGGTTATTTGGCCAACCCTGAACTGGGCATGATGCATCTGGCGATTCTACGTATGGTGGATTTACTTTATTCGGGCAAACACGAAATACTTCCGGGCGGTCAAGCACAAGCAGAGAAACCAAGCCTGAAACTCAGGGGGCAGGGAACGCAGTCTTCTAGTCAGAACAGATCAGAGACAATGGGGAAGCGACACGTGTTCCAAAGAGCGTTGATGCTGACGCCTCGGCAACCGCCACGGGGACAAGATTACCTGGCTGAGCGAAGGAATCTGGCTTATTCCATACCACGGTCACATTACTTTCAGTATGCCCCATCCATTGATCCCGTGACTTTTTGGCATGGCCTTCGATAAGCACATCAACATTCTTCCCAATGAGACGGTGATTGAGTTTTGATGAAATGTCCTTTTGTAAATCGATGAGCCGCGCGACTCGCTCTGTCTTCACTTGTGCCGGGACATCGTCCGCATACTTTCGATTGGCAATGGTATGCTTTCGCTCCGAATATTTAAAAATATAGGCAGCCTGAAACTCTAACTCCTTCAACAACTCATAAGTCTCGAGGTACTCCGCATCGGTTTCTGAACAAAACCCACAAATCACATCCGTACTCAGCGCAATATCACCTCGGCGGCGAATATCCTCCACTAAAGAGAGGAAATCCTTCCGAGTATACGATCGGCCCATCAATTCGAGAATTCGATCGTTCCCAGCTTGGAGAGGTAAATGAATTTGACGGCAGATACGTGGGTGCTGAGCCACGGCCTCTAACAATGAAGGGGGGAAATCTTTGGGGTGCGGCGAGGTAAATCGAACCCGTTCAATCCCTGGGATATCGGCAACGGCCGTCAGCAATCGCGAAAAATCCCAGCTCTTCGAGGAATAGGAATTCACGTTCTGGCCAAGGAGCGTGATTTGTTTATACCCTCGCGACACTAACGATTGGGCTTCTTCGAGTATCCCTTCGGGAGTTCGAGACCGCTCTCGTCCACGCGTGTATGGCACTACACAAAATGAGCAAAAATTATCGCAGCCTCGCATAACTGCGATCCACGCATTCACTCCAGGACCACGATCCGGGAGAATGTATTCATAGGTTTCATATTCTGAAAGATCAACGGCCAAACTTTTCTCCTGGTGCTCAAGGGCGCGAGTGAGCAACTCCGGCAATTGTCGGTAGCCATCGGGGCCCACAAGGACATCGATCACTGGGTCGGATTCCATCAATTCTTTTTTGAGATTCTGCGCCATACACCCCAAGACTCCCACCACGACCTTGCGTTCTCGTTTCAGGACTCGACATTCACCCAGGTGACCATACACCTTGTTGTGGGCATTTTCTCTAATGGCGCAGGTATTCATAAGCACCACGTCGGCTTGTGATTGGTCCCCAGTAAACGCGAACCCATTTTTCGTCAACAAGGAACGCACAAGCTCCGTGTCATACTCATTCATTTGGCACCCGAACGTCTCAATGAAAACCTGGTAGGGCATGGTGTATGAATCCTTAAAAAACTAGCTTAATGAGGCATGGGTAAAACATGGGCATCCGTACGTTGTTCTTGAACCATCGAAATGGCCTTCTTCCTACCACTGTGGTCTTCGGAAGGCATGATTTGCCCCAGCGCGGCTTCTCCAATGGTACCAATGAGTTGAACTCTATGAATCTCATTGGCCACGACCGTCGCGCTGGGAACCCGGACGCGAATAAAATTGTCGGTCAGTCCACTCCACCACCCTTCAGACTCTGTAGATTCGAAGAGCACAGACATGGGCCGATCTATAAAACGTCGATAAAACTCTGCGCGCTTGAGTCGCGAAAGTTCGGAAAGATTTTTACTGTGCGCTTTAATCGTCTTTGCTGGCACACGATCTTCCATACGAATCGCGGCTGTTCCAGGGCGGGCCGAATAACTAAATACATGAAAATATGCCAAGGGCAATGCACTGACCACCGCACGGGTATTGGAAAATTGTTGTTCACTTTCCCCGGGGAACCCAACCATCAGGTCCGTCCCAATACACACATCTGGAATTTTTCGTGCCGCATATTCAACCCAATCACAGTATTCTTTCACGGTATATCGTCGATTCATGGACTTCAGAATATCATCGTCCCCACTTTGCAAGGGCACATGTAAAAATCTGCACAACTTTGATGAGGATGCCATATAGTCCAGCAAGGCTTCAGGAATCGTCGTAGGCTCGATCGAAGAAATACGAATTCTGACCAAACCCGAGATCGCTTCCAGCCGCTGAATTAACTCAATAAGTCCCAACCCCTCAGTCGCAAACTGCCCAATATTGACTCCGGTTAACACAATTTCCCTGTGGCCTCGCTCCACAAGTTGTTCAGCTTCTCGAACCGCATCGTCTAGGTGCCGACTTCTCTCCCTCCCTCGTGCAAAGGGAATGAGGCAAAATGAACACATGAAGTTACAGCCATCCTGGATTTTGAGATTCGCTCGAGTGGTTTCAAAGTCTCCCACACCCTCTTGTCCAAAATCAGCTCGGTCCATCGTTCCAGTATGCCACACTTGAGGACTAGAAAGTTTTCCAGACAAATCCTCCGGACGGACATAGTCCGCCAAATCCATTTTAAACTGATTGCCTAACACCAAATCCACTCCCGGCATCACTTGTATCGCATGCAATCCGGTCTGGGCATAACACCCGGTCACCGCCACAAAAGCTTGAGGAGATTGGCGCAAGGTACGCCGAATGGCCCGTCGACAATCCACCTCAGCACCCTCAGTCACTGAGCAGGTGTTCAGCACAAGTAAATCGGTAGGCTCCCCAAACTCAACCCGCTGATATCCAATGGTTTTCAATCGGTCAACCAGGACCGCAGTCTCTGATTGATTGAGGCGACACCCAATGGTATGAAACGCTACTTTTTTCATGCCCCGTCCATAAGAAAGTGTAAAGGGAACATTATATGAGAGCCATATAGAAGAGGACAACCGTGAGGTATTGGAGAATCAACACTCAATTGCCGATAAGAACATGATAAGGTAAAATAAGGCTAACGATCCGACAGACTGACTCGTAACTTCACCTTGGAAAGGGAAATCGGTTATGAAGAACGCCTGGAACGTTCCCATCGTTTTACTAACGGGTTTACTCATGAGCTCCTCCCACGCTTGGGCACAGCCCAATCTCCCCATTGAACCTGATGAAGAAACCCGGCTCGAAGAAATTTATGACCACGAGGCCCATATGGTCATTTTTTTGTACTCACTGAAGGGAACCGACGCCGTTGATTATGTGGTTGGGCGAAAGGTCTGGGATCATCAACGTAGTGTATATGGTAATCCTGTATATTTCCTCGAATCCTATCCATTATTTTATTGGTGGAATCACACGATGTATAACGACCCCGAACAAGACGGAGTCAATGGAAACGAATTAGTTTATAAGGAAGAAGTAGATTTTGATTCAAGCCGATACAAACCCTGCCTGTTCAATGGACAACCCTGTTAAGGGATTTTTCATCCCTGCCTATGATTTGAATTTTTCATATATCGTGTATTGACAACCATTCTGCCCCACCTCACCTTCCTTATAAAAGAACAGCGACTTCACACAAATTCTGTATTAGAATTTCTGAAAGACTGCCTGATGGAAAAGTAAGGTGACATTAGGCATCGATCTGTGTTTAATTACAGAAAAACTCATGGATGTTATCATTTCCATCGGCCGCTTCTTGCCTTCATCTCACCATTATGTCCGTCATTAATCAACAGGGAAACCAGAGTCCCTCCCTACTCACCTACTTGCGTACCTTCAGGTTGCTGCCTGGTCAAATCGTGGCATTGGCGGCCGCGCTACTCATCCTCATTGGAACCTTTTTTTTGATGCTACCATTTTCCACGCCCTCCAACGTGGAGCTTCGGTTCATTGATGCACTCTTTACAGCCACATCTGCCGTCTGCGTGACCGGTCTCATTGTCATGGACACACCCACGGAATTTACGTTTTTTGGGCAATGGGTCATTCTGATTTTGATCCAAATCGGTGGATTAGGATATGCCCTGATGGCCACACTCATTTTACTTGCCCTTGGTCATCGAATCGGGTTGCGAGACCGCATGATGCTTGCTGAATCTTTAAGTGTGACTGACATTGGGGAGTCTGTACGATATGTAAAGATTGTCGCAGTGGTCACTGTGTGTTTAGAAGGTCTGGGGGCCATATTCCTGACTCTACGCTTTTCTCAGGATATGGAATGGAGCCAGGCCATATATTCCGGCATCTTTCACTCGATTTCAGCGTTTAACAATGCGGGGTTTGCACTATTTTCTGACAGTCTCATCTCGTACCAATCGGACATTCCAATCAATTTGATTGTCACCATATTAGTTATCTTGGGAAGTATTGGATTTTTAGTCTTTCAAGACGCTTGGGACAATATCACAGGAAGACGTTTTCGGTTTCAGACTCACACGAAATTAGTCGTCGTCGTCACGCTCGTGTTACTGATTACCGGAACCTTGGGAATCACCATTCTTGAGTGGAACAACCCTCGAACTTTGGGCCCCTTGAGCCTGGGTGAACGACTGGCTGTCGCTCATTTTCATACCGTCTCCCGTACCGCAGGTTTTACGACCATGGAAATTGGGGAAATGCAAGATGCAACCTTGTATTTCCTCTTGCTACTTATGACTATTGGCGGCTCACCCGGAAGCATGTCAGGTGGCATAAAAACCACAACATTTGCCATCATTTGGCTCGCTATTTTGGCGGTACTCTTGAGGAAAGCAGATGTAGAAGTGTTTCATCGACGCATTCCCAAAGACCTCGTGGTCAGAGCCTTTGTATTGTGCATTCTTGCGTTTACCACAATTACCCTCTTTACCTTGGCCCTCGCTTTTACGGAAGAACGGCCATTTTTGGGCCTCATGTTTGAAGTCACCTCAGCCATGGGCATTGTCGGAATGTCCTTGGGAGATGGAGCCAATCACAGTCTTTCCGCCCTCCTCACCGATTTCGGAAAGATGGTGATTATCCTCTCCATGCTTTTAGGACGGTTCGGCCCCTTACTCATTGGATTATTTGCTGTGCAAACTACGACTCACCCTCGATACCGCTACCCTGAAGCCCGAGTGCTCATTGGCTAAGTGGCCCTGATCGTTGCTCGGATCTCATCGCTCTCAAGAACACTCGCCATCAGCATCCAGAAACGAAACCCTCGTGTCTATTTAGGTCGCCTTTGCAGGATTAACACAAAAGCCATCAATGTCGGTAAGGGTGCAATGAAAAAGGGAAGTACCCACACCCAGACATTTTTCCCACGGACTCGAGCTTGGTCATACATCCAGACAAAGACCCAGACCAACAGCAAAAAATAGTTCAACGCGAGCCAGTGAGTCGTACGGGTTTCTAACAAACTGGCCTCCCCTCCTGTTGAAGTCACCCAAAAAAGTATTTCAAAAATACCAAATAGTGCCAATAAGGTAATTACAATCCGTTTGCTCCACACATACATAATGTCGTCACCTCACGAATGTTGAAGGAAATCTATTGAGCTAAAAGAAGTTACTATCAGCTCCATGTCATCAAATATTTGGGTTAGCATAATCTCACCACTCTTAAAAAAGCGAGGCAGGGACGACAAGGGAGAAGGCAACCCTAAACTCACAGCCCCGCCACACCAAAATGCTAAAGTTTCCCTTTGGTTTCCAAAATGGATGGTTAAATGCCCTATCCCTTTACGTGAGTAACTTGCATTCTGAAGAATTGTGGTGCCAAAAAAAATGGATTTTTCCGGCAATTTTTCACTTAGGGAAAATCCTTGTCATAAAGTTTTTTTGCCTTCGCCAGGGCAAGGTTGTGGATAGACTAACCAAACACAATTTCACCTGTGGATAACTCTATTTTTTTCATCACAACACATTGACATTTTATGGTTTTTTTTGTTCACAGGCTATTCACGTCTATCCCCACCATAAAACCAAAAAGCACAATATTTAGTATTGACAATTTACTTTAGCCGCTATAGATTGTGCCTCCTCATCGTTACATTCCTTCCGAAATCCTTCAGTTAAGGTATACTTATGATGTTGAAATATTCTCGATTCTACTCATTAAGGCCTGAGCTCTCTTTCGACCAGGAAAAAGGAGAATTGGCTTGAAAATCCAGCGCCGTTTTACTCAATCGGGTCACAGCCCCTATGAAAAAATCACTTTTTCTACCCGATCGTCAGAAATTCGGAATCCTGATGGGTCCTCGGTTTTTCATTTAGAGAACATCCATGCTCCGGAACAGTGGTCCCAATTGGCCGTAGATATTTTGGCACAAAAGTATTTTCGGAAGGCAGGAATTCCCCAACTGAACGAACAAGGTTCCCCCATAAAGGGTGAAGATGGAAAACCCATCACCGGTTGTGAACGTGATGCCCGACAGGTCTTTCATCGTCTTGCTGGCTGCTGGGCTCAATGGGGCCAAACCCATGGATATTTTGATTCTGAAGAGGACGGACAAACCTTCTACGATGAATTGTGTTTTATGTTGGCTAAACAAATGGCCGCTCCCAATTCACCACAATGGTTTAATACCGGTCTTCATTTTGCCTACAACCTTGCGGGGCCCTCACAGGGACATTATTACGTTGACCCCAATACCAAACGCCTGAATCGATCGAAAAACGCCTATGAACGCCCACAAGTCCATGCCTGCTTTATCCAATCCGTTTCCGACGATCTCGTAAATGAAGGTGGCATTATGGACCTCTGGGTTCGTGAAGCCAGACTCTTTAAATACGGATCTGGAACGGGAACAAACTTTTCTAGACTTAGAGGTGACGCAGAGCCCTTGTCCGGAGGCGGAAAATCCTCTGGACTCATGTCATTTCTTCGCATTGGTGATCGAGCTGCCGGGGCCATTAAATCCGGTGGAACCACACGCCGTGCCGCCAAAATGGTGTGCCTGGATCTCGATCATCCGGATATCGAAGAATTTATCGATTGGAAGGTGATTGAAGAACAAAAAGTCGCGGCCATGGTGACGGGGTCTAAGGTCTGTGCCCAACGATTAAATGCTGTGCTTCAGGCTTGTCACATTCAATCCAGCGACAAGACTTCGTCTGTGGAAATTGATCCCCAGCGAAACCCTTCACTCAATCTGGCTCTCAAAGATGCTCGTGATTCAGCCGTTCCCGAAGCTTACGTTCAACGCATGTATGCTTATGCGCAAGAAGGATTCACCCATTTCGTCTTCCATGAATACGACACCAATTGGGACAGCAAAGCCTACCAAACCGTTTCTGGTCAAAACTCCAATAATAGCATTCGTGTACCAAATGCCTTCTTTGAAGCGTTGGAGCAAGACACCGACTGGACCTTAACGCAACGCACAGATGGAAAAGTTTCCAAAACCATCAAGGCTAAGGAATTGTGGGACCGAATCTCCTGGGCAGCTTGGATTTGTGCGGATCCCGGCATTCAATATGATACGACCATCAACGAATGGCACACTTGTCCAGAGGATGGACGCATCAATGCCTCCAATCCTTGTAGCGAGTATATGTTCCTCGATGACACGGCATGCAATTTAGCGTCGTTAAATCTTGGAATGTTTATGACTCCGGAAGGGGAATTTGATATTCCTGCCTACCAACATGCGATTCGAATTTGGACAATCGTCTTGGAAATTAGCGTGCTCATGGCAGGATTCCCCAGCAAACCCATTGCCGAGAAAAGCTTTATTTTCAGGACCTTAGGGTTGGGATACGCCAATCTTGGGTCCATGCTCATGCGTCAGGGGATTCCTTACGGCTCCCCTAAAGCCTTAGCCATCACAGGGGCTCTCACAGCCATTCTCACCGGAGAATCCTATGCGACCTCTGCCGAAATGGCTGGAGAACTTGGACCCTTTCCTGGGTATGAAAAAAACCGAGATGCCATGTTGCGAGTGATGCGAAATCACCAAAAGGCCGCCTATAGTGTGTCTGAGGACCAATACGAAGGATTGACAATCACGCCCCTCAGCATCGACGAAGCTGAGGCCCCAAGCGATCTTCTTGCCGCAGCACGAGAGACCTGGGATCGAGCAGTTCAATTAGGCGAAATCCACGGATACCGTAATGCCCAATCCACAGTGATCGCGCCTACCGGTACCATTGGCTTGGTCATGGATTGTGATACCACTGGTATTGAACCAGACTTTGCGCTGGTCAAATTCAAAAAATTAGCTGGCGGAGGATATTTTAAAATCATCAACCAAAGCCTACCGCCAGCCTTAAAAAAACTCGGGTATACCCAAGAACAAATCCACGACATTATCACCTATGCCACCGGGACTAGAACCCTTCGAAATGCTCCATTTATTAACCATGAATCGCTGATGGCCAAAGGGTTTAACCCTGAAGCCTTGGAACGAATCGAAGCCACACTCGATGGGGCATTCGAAATTCAATTTGCGTTTAATAAATGGACGCTCGGAGAAGATTTCTGCATAGACCGGTTAGGGTTCACTGACCAACAACTTAACGATCCGAAGTTTAACATGGTCAAGGAGTTGGGATTTTCTCAAGAAGAGATTCTTGCTGCCAATGATTTCTGTTGCGGGACCATGACGGTCGAGGGTGCGCCACATCTTCAAGACGAACATTTGCCAGTCTTTGATTGCGCCAATCGTTGTGGACGAATCGGGAAACGGTTTATTGCAACAGATGCCCATATTCTCATGATGGCAGCAGCCCAACCTTTTATCAGCGGCGCGATTAGTAAAACCATCAACATGCCAGCAGAATCTACGGTGGGAGATGTCAAGGGAGCCTATTATCTAGGATGGAAAAAGATGCTTAAAGCCGTGGCGCTCTACCGTGATGGCTCAAAACTTAGTCAACCCCTGAACTCCTCAAGTGACGCCAGTGAGACGGAAGAAATTTCTGACCCCATCATAGCTAAAGCCCAGCAGATGACGGAACGCATTATGGTTCGGTATTTAGCCAAACGTCGCCCACTCCCCACTCGGCGAGGCGGTTATACGCAAAAGGCGGTTATTGGCGGGCATAAAATCTATCTTCGAACTGGAGAATATGACGACGGTACCTTGGGGGAAATTTTTCTCGATATGCATAAAGAGGGTGCCGCGTTCAGAAGTTTGATGAACTGCTTTGCCATCTCGATTTCATTGGGACTTCAATATGGCGTACCGCTCGAAGAATTTGTGGAAGCCTTTCTTTTCACCAGATTTGAGCCCAATGGTCCAGTTAAGGGCAATGACCATATAAAAATGTCGACTTCGATTATCGACTATATTTTCCGTGAACTGGCCATTACCTATCTCGACAAGAAAGAATTAGCACAGGTGAACCCTGATGACCTTCGTGCAGATTCTGTCAAACAAGACCCTGAGTGCACAGACGAAGAACCAACAGACCCACGAACCATTACCTCTGCCGCCATTAGCCCAAAGCTTTTTCCCTCCAGACAGGGCACTAAAAATGGAGGAAATGGGAACCGCGGGGGAAA
>JAJDBO010000086.1 GCA_029261305.1 Nitrospirales bacterium | reverse complement strand
ATCGTTCTTGGAATGCTTCAATGGCAAAAGCACTGGAGGCCATTCCGCCTACCAAGGCAATGGCAGCTAAAACTGCCAACCCGGTTGTACGAACTTTCATAATCGCATCCTCCTCTGTAAATGATAAAGACTTGTGTTTTTTCTAATAAATTTTGAATTTTTGATTAGTTTCCTAAAATCTTAAACCCTGTGATGGTGTTACCACCAGAAAGTTGAACTTCCATAGCCACAAACTTTTGTGAAGCTTCAGTCAACTGCTTCATCAATGATGAATCCTTGACGCGAAGACGAACAGTGGTTTGTGGGTTGTACCATCCGGCATATGGGCCATTTTTCTCTTCACCGCCTTGATAGCCCCATCCGCAGCACACAAACAATGGATCAGGAATGGCTACGTTACGATCGTCAGAGGCACGACCGAGAGGATCACCGGCCTCTGCGGGCTCACTGGTATTCCAGTATTGAATACCAAAAAGAATTTCACCAGCTGGATTGTCTGCCCAATGACTATAGACACGGCCTTTAAGGCTTGTTGCCAATTTACCTTCAAGCGCTATGCCGCCCAAGGTAGCAACGCCAATTGGTTTGTCCTGGCATTTTTTGCTGGTCGAGCATGGCCCAAAGATACTCTTTTTTGCGGCATCAACCGTTCCCAGGAAACCAAAAATCAAACCGATGGCAAAGAGCGCAGAAACTCCTCCACGGACTAATGACTTCTTCATTTTCCCCCCCTTTTCTTAAAAAATGACATAATGAAAATGAAAAGAACAACTGTTAACTTTTAACGAACACCGTTTCTAATTGCAACGTCAAAATTTATCTTTTCGCCACTTTAGTGTGCCTAGTCAAATTCCACCAACGGGACCCTATCATATTCAATATCTTTAAATAGGCTCACTACTTTCCCACCTACTTTCAAGGGGCACATGCTACTGATCTAGACAGAGGTTGTCAAGAGGCATTTTGTTGAAATTCGGCACACCTAGATCTAGGACTTATTTGCTATTTACCCACTGAATATAGTCTTAGATACTTGCCCTAGTGCCGTCACCGTCAATTCCTCGACCTTTAAAAGGTCCTGTGCCACGGCCTGGAGTTGCTCTTTCGAGATTTTGTCAATTTCAGACAGCATTTCTTTCAGGGATACATATCGGCCTTGACATATTTCATCTTTGGCTAATTTGTTCATTCGGCCATATGTGCCTTCTAACCCAAGCATGAGGGTGCCCTTTAATTGATTTTTTGTTCGAGTCAATTCCTGCATGGCTGGACCTCGGTTACGGAGTTTTCGCACTTCCTGGCGTACGACATCCACCAACTCCGGTACTTCTTTTGCTCCAGTTGCTGCATAGATTGTGAGTGTTCCAGAATCAGAAAAAGAAGACAATTGCGAATATATCGTATAGGCAAGGCCGCGCCTCTCACGAACCTGTTGGAATAATCGCGAACTCACCCCACCGCCGAATAAGGCATTCAAGGTATGGGATGCATATCGAGATGGATGATTGGCAGAAATTCCTGGTAATCCGAAACAAATATGGGTTTGTTCCAATTTTTTTGGATGCACAAAGGTCCCTGTTCGTAGGACTGGGGGTTGACGCGGTTGAGGAATTTTGGCTTTTGAAGAAGAAGGTTTCCACTTTCCGAAGGAACGATTTAAGAGTGGAACCAATGTTTTTACGTTAAAGTTCCCCGCGATAGAAATCACCAATTTTTCAGGATGATATTGCTCTCCTACAAATTTAAGAATATCACTTCTGCCTACCCGCTTCATGGTAGTTGCAGTGCCAAGGATAGATTGGCCTAGTGGATGACCGCGCATCACGTGATTGGCATGAAGCTCCTGAACAAAATCTTCCGGGTCATCGCGAACTGTTCGGATCTCTTCCAATACCACCTGTTTTTCTCGCTCGATTTCGGTGGGAGTAAAACGTGAGTGGTGAAACAAATCGGCAAGGAGATCTACGGCCTGATCAATCTGCTGGTCTAAGACTTTGACATAAAACGCTGTCGATTCATGAGTGGTAAACGCATTCATTTCACCACCCAGACTGTCAATCTCATTGGAAATTTGCGATGCCGACCGTCGACGAGTTCCCTTAAACATCATGTGCTCTAAAAAATGGGACAGGCCCTCTTGGCCCTTGGCTTCATCGCGCGTGCCCACATTGATCCAAAGCCCAATGGCCACCGACCTTAGCGTCGACATTCGCTCCATCACGACCCGAACCCCATTGTCCAACACAACTTTACGCATGCGGCCTATTTCCTTTGAGGAATTGTCGAGTATTCCGGTCGATCAATACTGTAGATACATCTTCGGGGTTAGGAACGTTTCATGCTGATGAATCTTGTCGGGATTGTTCATGAAACAAAAATTGACGCCAACAAGCTCCTCTTGGGTGCGGCACTATGACCATTGGAGACAGAAAGCGCCGGTTTCCCGGCGCTCGCAATTCAGAAAAACTTATGATTCACTATGTTTAGCTTCGGATTCAGCTAGGGCCTCTTTGCGACTCAAACGAATCTTCCCCTGTCGATCAACCTCCAAAACCTTGACCATGATTTGCTCGCCCTCTGAGATTTCATCGGTCACCGCATTCACGCGATGATGGGCCAACTGAGAAATATGCACGAGTCCATCCATATTAGGAAGAATTTCGACAAAGGCACCAAAATCAACAATCTTTTTGACGGTTCCAAGGTAGAGCTTCCCGATCTCAACCTCTTCGGTCAACTGCTCCACCATTTGAATAGCTTTATTGGCAGTATCTCCATCCACCGCGGCAATAGTCACTAGTCCAGAATCATCGACATTCATCTTCACGCCACATTCAGCAATGATTCCTCGAATAACCTTGCCGCCTGGACCAATGATGTCTCTGATCTTATCTTGCTTAATTTGAATATTGAATATTCTTGGAGCACAAGCTGCAAGGTCAGGACGGGGGGCCGCCAAGGCTTCATCCATACAACCCAAAATGTGCAAACGACCGGTACGGGCCTGCTCCAAGGCTTGGCGCATCAACTCTGTGGTAATGCCGCCAATTTTGATATCCATCTGCAAAGCCGTGACTCCATTTTTTGTACCAGTCACTTTAAAATCCATGTCCCCAAGATGATCTTCCAGCCCTAAAATGTCAGAAAGAATCACCACACGCTCGCCTTCTTTTATCAACCCCATAGCAATACCAGCCACAGGCTCTTTAATGGGCACTCCTGCATCCATCAATGCTAAGGCGCCGCCACACACCGTCGCCATAGATGAGGACCCATTAGATTCCAAAATATCTGACACCAAACGAATGGTATAGGGGAACTCTTCTTTGGTTGGCATCACCGGTGTCAGAGCACGCCAAGCAAGTTTTCCATGCCCGATTTCTCGACGACCAGGCGATCGCATAGGCCTCGCCTCACCGACACTAAATGGCGGAAAATTATAATGGAGCATAAAGGTTCGAAAATATTCGCCTTCAAGAGCATCGATA
>JAJDBO010000085.1 GCA_029261305.1 Nitrospirales bacterium | reverse complement strand
CCTTCTTCGAAATACAGGTATCGGTGTTGAACTGACCCGGCGTCAATCCAATCTTCGTAGACCCACTCCTCCCGGCGAAGGCCACGATCAGTATACGTGATATTCATTTGATAGGGCGATCCCCAAGCGGCAATGGCTTGGTCACGAGTCATCCCGGCAACGACCTCTTTATCCTGGATATGTTTTTCAAAGGTTGGATCTAAGAATGAAGGCAATAATCCCCACCCAATCATGAAAAGTGCAAAAGCGCCTAAGAGGGAATACAGGGTAATCCGAACTGGTTTTCTACAGATAATCGAAGGTTTTTGTGGTATTGCCGAGTCCGGTTTTGGCTCTGATATAGAGATTGGTGTAGGGTCTGGCATTGTTGTTTCTGAGAGAACGTTTGTTGGCACCATACAGATAATCTCTAACTCTATCAGGGTGTAATTCAGACCGTCAATGAGGGGTTAGTATGTTTTTGGAAGTTGAAAGCAGTCAAAATTTTGAAGGTTCCCTATTTCTTCGATTTAAAGAGATTGAACCAGCAAAGGCACTTTTACAGGTGAAATTATATGAACGATCGTCTCAAGGAGAGTGGTGTGATGTGATTGGTTGGTCCGACAACGAAGCCAATCCCCAATGTTCGGCGTTCGCTCAGCCGGTGGAAGATTCTGGTGCAGGGTTCGCATACCTTGTGTTCGGAGGAGTCTGCGGGATTCGAATAAAGCCGATTGAGGTAGAGGAAGAATGGTCAGTGCAAAGTTCGAGTCAGTGGGGGGAGTCTCATCTGCTGTTATCCGACCTCAGTGATATCAGGTTTGCGGAGTGAGTGAAGGATTTTTAAAAGGTTCTCACCACAAATTCTTTCTATCACCAATTTTGTTTTAAGAGATAGAAGCGAGGGTTATTTTAGTCCGCGTAGACTGGGACCGGAATCGATTTGATTTTCTTTGGAGCTTCTGATGGGCGTTTGGCAAATTCTAGGGAATACGGATTCAACTGGACTTCGTGTGTGTGACGCCGAGTCGCCTGGGTGAACGGGAGACTTTGAACGGTGAATTCCAGTCGATCTATTAATGATTGGCTGGAGAGATACTTAGGAATGCCATTCAAAGCAAAGAGTTGATAGGCAAGGGACCACTCCCAGTTTTCTTTATTATGTTCTTTTACCAAAAGGGTGGCCTCTTGCGAGGGAGGACCTTTAAATATTAACACCCAAAGATTCGATCGAAACACTGGTGAATTGGGAAGAGTTGGTGGAATAAACTCTTTGACCAATGTGGGGATGGCCTGGATTTGCACCGGAGGCGTAAATTCAACTTCGACGCGTTTCACATACAATGTCGGAAAGTCTTGATCCTGACTGAGGTCAGGGGTGTAAACAAATGAATACCGTACTTGAGTACCATCACGCTGATATGTGTAAACATCCTCACCATTTTCTGGAGAGACGAGTTTACTAAAATACTTATTCCAATCTTTCGGGGAATAATAACTAAAGATGCGAAGGGCTGCTTTTCGAGAACGGATGGCATGAGGAGTGCCAAGTTTCCCATGTAATTCGGTCTTTGTGAGCCCGAGATAGCCATCCTCGAAATACGAT
The DNA here is from genome assembly GCA_029261305.1 of Nitrospirales bacterium. The sequence continues at coordinate 1,365 of JAJDBO010000085.1, read as the reverse complement.
TTTGCATGGACGGGCAGTCCTGGAGAGAGGAAGAAGTGCCCAGCAAGGACCATGAAGCAGAGCCATGTGAATTTTGAAAATCGCATGTGCAAAGGCGAGGGAAAATTTTTACCAACAGTATTTATCCTATTCCCTGCACCCAAAGGACGTCAAGCAAGCTGCCTAATGAAGTGAGAGCTTTTTCAATTAATCATTTTTATGTTTTCTGGTCTTGTTTTTGACCCCTAGTCCTACTGCCCAGTATAGTCCTAGTTGGTATATCGTTTATAAAACAACATCCGCGATCACAATAAATTGAGATCAAGTTTAACGATAAGGCCTCTTTAGACCTCGGAATATAAAGTAGATTTACAATAAATTTCATAGTTAGCGAAAGAGGGTGTTGTGAAAGATTCAACTGATCGGCTTCAAGAACTGATTCAACAACGGATAGTAGTGTTGGATGGCGCTATGGGCACCATGATTCAGCGGCATAAATTAGAAGAGGCGGATTTCCGGGGAGCACGCTTCGCCAATCATTCCTGTGACGTGAAAGGGAATAATGATTTGTTGGCAATCACCCAACCCGACCTGATTGCCTCGATTCACCAAGAATATCTAGAAGCTGGGGCGGATATTATTGAGACGAATACGTTCAATTCTAATTCCATTTCTATGGCCGACTATAAGATGGAGCCCCTGGCCTATGAACTCAATGTTGCTGGAGCCAAGGCCGCAAGAAAAGCCGTCGAGGCTGTCATGGCGCAAGATCCCTCCCGCACAAAATTTGTGGCTGGGGCCCTCGGTCCGACGAACCGTACGGCGTGCATGTCGCCCGATGTGAATGATCCTGCCTTTCGTGCTGTCACATTTGAACAGTTGCGGGAGGCCTACTATGAGCAAGTCCGTGGACTCATCGATGGCGGAGTTGACCTCCTGCTGGTTGAAACGATTTTCGATACTCTCAATTCCAAAGCGGCCTTTTTTGCCATAGATCAATATCGTCAAGACCATGGTGTGCAGATACTCGTCATGGCTTCGGTCACGATTACTGATCAAAGTGGGCGAACCTTATCAGGGCAAACCATCGAAGCCTTTTGGAATTCCATTGCCGATGCCCACCCATTTAGCGTCGGTATTAACTGTGCCCTGGGTGCGAAACAAATGCGGCCCTATATTCAGGAATTGTCAAAGCTCGCGCCAACCTACATTAGTTGTTACCCAAACGCTGGGTTGCCCAATGCTTTTGGGGGATTTGATGAAACTCCCGAACGCATGGGGGAGGATTTGCGTGATTTTGCGAGCAACGGGTGGGTGAATATTGTTGGTGGGTGCTGTGGTAGTACACCGGAACATATTCATGCCATTGCCAAGGCTGTCACTGAC
>JAJDBO010000084.1 GCA_029261305.1 Nitrospirales bacterium | reverse complement strand
GCCAGCCTGGCATATCCACCTGAACATCAAGGCCTCGCCATGGGGGTGGCCGCGATTGGGAATAGTGGGGTGTTGCTGGCGACCTTCTTTGGTCCACGAATCGCAAACCTGATTGGATGGCATGGAACCTTTGGGGTCATGATTATTCCGGTCGTCATCACTGCACTCGTGTTTTTCTATGTCGTACCAAATCGAAAAGGATTTGCTAATAGCCTCAAGGGGGGCGCAGTTTCCCCGGCTATCTGGTCCATTCTGCAACAGCCGTTTTTGTACTGGCTGTGTTTTTTGTATGGCGTAACCTTTGGCGGATTTGTTGGATTTTCAAGCTTTTTGCCTATGTTTTTTCACGACCAGTATCAGCTGGATATTGTCATGGCTGGGACTGTCACTGCGCTTTGTGGGTTAGCGGGCAGTGTGGCTAGGCCCGTGGGCGGGTACTTGGCAGACCAAAGAGGGGGAATTAGGTTGCTCTTGGTCGTGTTTCCACTGACGACTATCTTTAGTGTTGGCCTGAGTGGACTGTTACCCTTACCAGTTTCTCTCCCGTTATTGGTCTTGACGCTGTTATTTCTTGGATTTGGGAACGGTGTGGTTTTTCAGGTAGTCTCTCTTCGATTTCAAGGACGGATGGGGACGGCTTCTGGGATTATCGGATCGGCTGGTGGAATCGGGGGATTTCTCCTGCCTTCTTGGTTTGGGCTCTTTAAAGATCTGACCGGCACCTACTCCAGTGGGTTTCTGGTCTTTGGATTATTGACTGGTTTGGCCGCTGTGAGTGTGTTGGTGATGAAACGGTGTCTGGGAGAGGCCATGGAACCGACTTTGGTTCAAGAGTAAAACTCAAGATCAGATTGACAGGGGTACCCAAACCTCATATAAGCTGAAGTGGACTTGGAGAAAGGCGAAAGCGTGGAATCGTTCAATACAATAGAAGAAGCCCTTCAGGATATTCAGGATGGCAAATGCGTCATTTTGGTGGATGACGAAGACCGAGAAAATGAAGGCGATTTGGTCATGGCCGCAGAATGCGTCACGCCCGAGGCCGTGAATTTTATGGCCAAGTACGCCAGGGGCTTGATCTGTCTGTCTTTGGGTTCTTCCCGCGCGGACGAGCTTCAACTTCATCCCCAATCTATAGAGAATACCGCACCGTTTGGAACTGCCTTTACGGTATCCATCGATGCGGCTCGTGATGTGACTACCGGGATTTCTGCTTCTGATCGAGCCACAACCATTCGAATGGCAGTGGACCCGAACTGCAAAGCGGCCGATTTTACTAAGCCCGGGCATATTTTTCCGCTTCGCGCCCATGATGGAGGAGTGCTCAAACGAGCTGGCCAAACCGAAGGCTCTGTTGATCTAGCCCGTCTCGCTGGAATGAACCCGTCTGGTGTGATTTGTGAGATTATGAATGATGACGGCACGATGGCTCGGGTGCCAGATTTAGTCAAATTTTCCAAAGAACATGATCTGAAACTCATTACGATCAAAGATTTGATCCAATATCGTTTACTACGTGAGACATTTGTGAAGAAGTCGGTCAATGCCCAATTGCCGACAATATTTGGAAATTTTGAGGCCATGGTATTCGAAAACGAGTTGGACAGTGCGGCTCATATTGCATTAGTGAAAGGTCCTATTGATGAATCGCCAGCTCTGGTTCGGGTCCACTCGGGGTGTTTGACCTCTGATGTGTTTGGATCCCTGCGATGTGATTGTCGGGATCAACTGCACCGCGCCATGGAAATGATTGAAAAAGAAGGCAAGGGTGTCTTGCTGTATTTGAATCAGGAGGGTCGCGGAATTGGACTATTCAATAAAATTCGCGCCTATCATTTACAAGATCAGGGTAGTGATACTGTCGAGGCGAATCTGCAATTGGGGTTTAAGCCTGACCTCAGGAATTATGGCATTGGCGCCCAAATCCTCGTCAGTTTGGGGTTAAAGCAAATTCGTTTGATTACCAATAATCCTCGAAAGATTGTGGGGATCGAAGGCTATGGTTTAAATGTGGTCGAGCGAATTCCCATTGAAATTGCTCCAAGGGAAGCGAACGTTGAGTATCTTCGAACCAAGAAGGCCAAGCTAGGACATTTATTAAATAATGTCTAAGCATTGCACCTCCAAATTTAAAAGTTAAAGCTTTAGTAAAAGTTTATATAATTTTTGCAAGTTGCTGTTTTGTAGGGAAAAATTAGTGGAAATAAAAGAGGGTAATTTGGACGGGAAAGATTGTCGTGTTGGAATTGTCGTGAGCAAGTTTAATGAATTTGTAACCAGTCGACTCATGAGCAGTGCACTGGAGACACTTAAGAAGCAAGGTGTTGAAGACAAAAATATTGAAACCGTTCGAGTCCCTGGTGCGTTTGAAATTCCTTTGGTGGCTCGGCAATTAGCAAGATCCAAACAATATGATGCCGTGATGTGTTTGGGTGCCGTGATTCGAGGGGAGACGCCACATTTTGATTTCATTAGTGCGGAAATGAGCCGTGGGATTTCTCAGGCTTCCTTGGAAACAGGAATCCCAATTGTCTTCGGAGTGCTGACTACAGAAACCGCGGACCAAGCGCTGGAGCGTTCTGGGGAACCTGAAAAGAACCGTGGAGCGGATGCAGCTCGCACCGCCATTGAGATGGCCAATTTAATGAAAGAATTACAACATAGCGGTCGGAAGCCTACAGGTTTTCTCAAAGCCTAGCTACCCATCGAATTTTTCATACGTTCTTGAAAGTCCTAGATCTCTTGGTTGAACCCTCAAACGATTCTTCTGAATTGCAACCTGCCCCCTCCCTCACTCGACATAGTGCCAGGGAGTTGGCGTTGCAGATTCTTTTTCAATGGGATTTTCATGGAACCACCGATGGCTGGTTGGACGAATTCTGGGCGCAACAGCGATCATTGAAACCGGTTCGAGTGTTTGCGAATCAAATTGTTGTAGGAGTTCAGGCTCAACAAGAAGAGATCGATCAACTGATTGAGCAGTCTGCCGAGAATTGGACATTGGACCGCATGGCGATCGTTGACCGTAATATTCTTCGACAGACGATTTATGAGCTGATTTGGATTCCAGATATTCCGGCAAAAGTGTCGGTAGATGAGGCGTTGCAACTCGCCAAAAGTTTTGCAGATGATGAGGCCAAGCGATTTGTGAATGGAATATTAGATAAAATTTTAAGGTGCGACCCAAGGTTGGAAGAAAAGCGTTCTCACCTGGCCTAACGGGTGTGCACGGTCGCCTCGCGATTTAATTTCCTTAAGATATTTAACGGAACACCTTATGATTGAACGATACACTCTGCCACGCATGGGTGCCCTGTGGACCCAACAACAAAAATATGAATCATGGCTTCAAGTTGAATTGGCCGCCTGCGAAGCCATGGAAGAAGTGAAAAAAGTCCCCAAAGGGACTGCCGCTCACGTTCGTCGTAAGGTCACGATTGATCCACATCGAATCGATGAAATTGAAAAAATTACCAAGCATGATGTGATAGCCTTTTTGGAAGCTGTGGCGGAACAGGCTGGCCCAAAGGCCCGGCATCTCCATGCAGGGTTGACCTCCTCGGATGTGCTGGATACTGGCCTGGCACTCCAAATGGTAGAGGCGGGTGGAATTATTTTGGAAGATCTTGATACCTTGTTGGTGGTATTGAAGAAGAGGGCATTCGAGCATCAAGAGACGGTGATGGTCGGGCGATCTCACGGGATCCATGGTGAGCCAATATCGTTAGGCGTGAAATTTGCCCTGTGGTATGAAGAGTTTAAACGCCATCGCAAGCGGTTCATTGCCGCGGGTGAAGATATCGCAGTCGGAAAACTTTCTGGTGCCATGGGCACGTTTGCGCATTTACCACCACGAATTGAATCCATGGTCTGTAAAAAGCTGGGGCTCAAACCCGCGCCAGTGTCGAACCAGGTGGTTCAACGGGATCGTCATGCGGCCTATCTCACGGCCTTGGCGTTGGTGGCGGCCAGTATAGAAAAAGTGGCCACGGAGATTCGGCATCTTCAACGAACCGAAGTCTTAGAAGCCGAGGAATATTTTAGCGTCGGGCAAAAAGGGTCTTCGGCCATGCCACACAAGCGGAATCCCGTGGGATCGGAAAACCTCTGTGGGTTGGCACGGGTTATTCGAAGTAACAGTCTCGCGGCGATGGAAAATGTAGCCCTATGGCATGAGCGGGATATTAGTCATTCATCGGTTGAACGCATTATTATTCCAGATAGCAACATCCTCATGGACTATATGTTGGTGCGTCTCACGAAACTATTGACCAATTTAGTCGTGTATCCGGATCGTATGCTCAAGAACCTGAATCTCACTGGAGGATTGGTCTATTCCCAACGCCTCTTGCTTGCTTTAGTCGATCGTGGCGCTGAACGGAAAGCTGCCTACGAAGCCGTTCAACGCAATGCCATGGAAGCTTGGCAAGGAAATGGCAATTTCCAAGATCTTGTGACCAACGATCCATTTATTAGTCGAAAACTCCGCGCCTCAGAAATCCAAACCTGTTTCAATCCACAGGCGTATCTCAAGAACTTGCCGCAGGTCTATCGTCGGGTATTTGGGAAGGTTGCCACGGCCAAAAAGAGCCCAGCTAAGCCAATACGAAAAAAAGGACGTGCCTAGATTATGAAAGCCAAAATCCATGTCACGCTAAAATCAGGAATTTTAGATCCCCAAGGACGCGCCATTCAGCAATCATTAGCCACTCTTGGGTTTTCTACTGTCAATGATGTGCGGGTGGGCAAGTTTCTCGAAGTTGAATTAGGAGATTCAGATCAATCGCAAGCCGAATCTCAACTGAAGGCCATGTGTGAAAAGCTGTTGGCCAACACGGTGATTGAAGACTACCGGTACGAGTTAGAATCCTCCGAACAAAACTTAACTTCATGAACTTTGGCGTACTCGTCTTTCCCGGATCGAACTGTGACCATGATTGTGCCCATGCGGTAGCAGAAGGGCTCGGCCAAAACGTTCGAGAAATTTGGCATCAACACACCTCATTAGATGGGGTGGATGCCGTGATTGTTCCCGGTGGATTCTCCTATGGCGACTATCTTCGTACGGGAGCCATTGCCCAGTTTTCGCCAATAATGGAAGCGCTCAAAGAGTTCGCCGCGAAGGGGGGGCTAGTCTTGGGCATTTGCAACGGATTTCAAATTTTACTTGAAGT
>JAJDBO010000083.1 GCA_029261305.1 Nitrospirales bacterium | reverse complement strand
GGCATCTCTCAAAATGTAGAACAGCGGATTGCCAATCATGAAAAAGGAAAGGGAGCACGATATACCAAAGGGCGAGGTCCTTTTACACTGGTGTATTCAGAACAAAAAGAGACCAAAGGCGAGGCGCTCAAACGGGAGTGTGAAATAAAAGCTTTGAGGAGGAAAGAGAAATTAGAACTGGTTTCCGAAACCTCAAAACCAAATATGCCTTAACATTTGTTCCTGGAATTACTATGAAAAATTTAAGCATGGCTTCCTGGCGGAATTAATTTTCTAGCAAAGTAACCCTAACATAGTTATTGTTTTGGTCATGCCAATTTATTCTTCAGAGCTTGAATCACCTTTTGGGGATCAAAGGGTTCTTCGGAATTGACGCTATAGGTCGCAGTCTGCTCATTCTCTCCTAATGGTTCTTGCTCATGTTGTTGTTGCTGTAGGACGGTGAGGTCGGCTTCGGAGGCATCGGACTGCTGTGCTGCACGAGTGGTAATCCGCTGTTCCAATGTCGTCATTGAGGATTGAACATCGAGAATGAGAAATGGCACATGTTCTTCCTCGGCGAGGCTGCGAAAGAGATTGCGATAGCGGCGTTTTAGAAATGTCGCGTCCACGATCACGGGATATCCGTATGAGAGAAGGCGTTGGGCAGCGTCTCGTAAATGGCAGTGCAGGGTGTCTGTGGTGTCAGTGCCGTAGAGTGTTGTTTTGACTTCCTGTGTACTGTGCATATCAGGGGACAGGCCAAACATTCGTTTTCGTTCAATATCCGAGCGAAGGCGAATCGCCCCGATCATTTCTAGAAGAGTCTGAGAGAGTGTCGATTTTCCCGAACCTGATAGCCCGTGCATGATGATGAGACTCGGAGTGTCTGGGTGGGCCAATGTCTGTGCAACGGTGAGATACCGATGATATTCTTCGGCAAGCTTGGCCGATGTGTCATCAGGTTGATGGCCTTGATTTAGCCGAATACGTGCGACCTTGGCACGGACTAGGGCGCGGTACACTTCATAGAAACGAAGGACAGCCATCCCATCATAATCACCCGTGAATTCAAGATAGGCATTTAAAAATCTTGCAGCAAAATCTGGTCGCCTTCGTGCCATAAGATCCATGATGAAGAACGAGGCATCGCTCATGACATCGATCCACCGCAGTCGTTCGCTGAATTCTATACCGTCAAATGGAGTGGCGATATCATGGAGTAAGACCACGTTTGCGAGATGAAGATCTCCATGACATTCTCGAACGAACCCCTGACGTTTTCGATTGGCAAAGATTTGATAGGTGTTGGCATGCTCCTGTTGCATCCATTGTTGGAGTGATTGAAGAAGATCATGGTCTTCTGATGACTGGGCTTCCTGTGAAAACCGAGCAAGAACGTCCGTGACCGTTTTTTCAATGACTTCAGGATTTCCAAACGAGGTGGATTCCTGTGCGGTGGGAAGGTTATTGTGAAATCGCGCGAGGTCTTTGGCTAGTTGATCGATATGCCAATTCTGAACCTGTCCTTTGGGCAAAGCATGGTCAAGTGTGGAATCGAGGGGAAATTGTCGCATTTTGACTGCATATTCGAAAGGAATAGCGTCGCTACCAAGCTTTGGCGATTCCGGTGTTCCCGTGAGAGGTACCACATCAAGGTAAAGATGTGGCGCCATGCGACTATTGAGACGCAATTCTTCAAGACAGGCGTAGTGCCGTAGCGCTAGTGTAGAAAAATCCACAAAGCCGAGATTGACGGGCTTCTTTATTTTGTAGGCAAATTGGCCCGTAAGCAGAACCCAGGAGATATGTGTTTCTTGGATGAGGACCTGAGTGACAGGGTGTGGGTAGACCGAAGAGTCCGTGAGCGCTTGGACCAAGGTTTGGGATTGCTCGAGATTTGCTTCCAAGGATCACCTTTTGAGGGATGGCGAATGTGATCTGCTCATATCTTTTTAATATCTACGCAGCTTACCCAGTCAGAAACATTTCGCCAACCAGTAATCAGGCATTCAAAGAACATGTGTGACGCATGCAGGTTTGTCATTACAGGTCCAGAAATGTTGGTGCCAAGGGGTACAAATTTTTTCCACAAAATCTGTGGATAAACTGGTGGAAATTTTTTGGACTAGTGGGATTTAGTGTTTCCAAGCAAGAGAATGAGTGGATTGCACAAATTTTGTGCATGGTGGGCAGATAAAAACCTATACCATATATAGTAGGTATTGTCAGGCTACTTAGAAACTTTGGCCAAAGTATAGAAAATCCTTTAGGAAACCATGACTTGGATACTAGGTGGCTTGGCAGGGACTTTTAGGAAACGTTATTTTCGAATTTTATCCACAAGAACTGTTAACAAGTGTTGTTGGTCGGTATTTGTTTTTAGGAGTATTGGCAAGTCCACGAGTAAAAAAGGTCTCAATCTCTATTGTCAGTTAAGGGGGGGGCTGACGCCAAATGCAAGGTCTCTCAACCCTTGCCACGATCATTTCTGTCTTATCCTTTCCACTGATTTTTATCACGCTGCTTTACCCGCATTTAGCCAGTGCCAGGGGGAAGTGGTATGCCGTGTGCCTTTATAGTGGTATATCAGTGGGAATGATGCTGGTCGCAGTGGTGACCGCGCCCGAGCCTCATCTGGTAGAAAAAGAATGGAGTTGGGCGGATTGGTCCGTGGTGGTATTCGGAGGTGGTTTGGTTCTGGCTTATGTGGGGCGAAAGTACTCGCACCTCAAGAAAGAGGCAATGGCGAAGAGGAGCTTGGAGAACAAACATAAGGATGGTTTGTCACAACGACATAAGCAAGGGAAAAAGAAACGCAAACCATAATGGTTGAATCAATGGGACTGTTGAATTAATAAGGACCAAGACCCATAGATGCTTCAGGTCAGGTGACCGGCACCAGTGAGAGGGAATGTTCAAAAAAGTCCGTCCAGCAAGGCCGCAGCCATTTTGGCGCGCGGAGCGTACTCTCAGTACGTGAGCGCGAACGCCGCAAAGAGCGGCAAGTCTGTGAGCCCGAAGGTCAGGCACAATGGCGAGAACGCTGCTGGCGGGTTTTTTCAACATTCACTGAATGGAATAGCGGGTGGAGTGGAAAGGGAAACCCATTGGCCTTTTTGTGATGGTCGTTGATTGAAAAATAACATGTGGACCATCAATGCAGCAGAATAAAAGGGCAACCAGTTTCGCTTATCCACTCACGAAGAACTGTGGTAGCACGGTGAAGAAGAATGTCCGTTTTGTAAGGCCCGTCCAATAGTCAGAAGTACATGATCAATATCAAAAGGTTTATGGAGAACTGCAGTCGCTCCTGCTTCCATTGCCTGAAGTTGAAGATCTTGCCCAGAATTTGCCGTCATCATAACCACTTGGGGAGGGAAACTTCTTGTAATCTCTCCCAATCGTTGGATGACCTCCAAACCATTCATCAAAGGCATAGAGTAGTCCAAAAGAAGAAGCACATAGTCATTGGTCTTGATCTTCTCGATCGCTTCCAATCCATTACACGCCTCCTCACAGAGGTACCCGTACGATTCTAAGACGGATCGAAGAATTAACCGGATATCAGCATCATCATCTACTATGAGAATAGGTTTCATGCTGCCCTCTATTCCTTTATCTATTCGGGGTTTAATTTAACTCGGGATGGAATCCTTCCTTCCCGAGGGTCTCTGATTGGGTTTCCAATTGTATCCCTTGACCTTTAAGAAACACACGACGACATTTTTGTTTGAACAAATGTTGAGGCACAGGTTTGGTTAAGTAATCGCGTGCCCCACTTTCCAAGGCTTCGACCAACGAGTCCGTCATGTCTACCCCAGCCAACACTATCACCGGAATATCAGCGTACCGTTGTCGAAGTTGAGTGAGCATGGTGAGTCCGTTCATGACCGGGGCTTGTAAATCGAGAATCAATCCATCGATAGAGTGAGAGCGCAAGACGTGCATCGCCTCGCCGCCATCACAGACCGAGGTGGCTTGGAAGCCAATATCTTGGAGCCATTGGTCAAACAATTTAGATGTGGCTTGATCCGGCTCCACAATTAACATTCGTTGGCTCATGAGAGCGTCATCCTTTATGTGTGTAACTTGGTCAACGTCAGATTTTGTGATCATTGATTAACTCTAAACTCACCATTGGCAACCAACCATGACTGATACCTGCATCCTACTTTGTAAAGATGAAGAAGAGGTTAAATTCAGATTAGAAGATTCTCATGAACGAGAGGTCGACCAAAGGGGAGCAATAGCATAGAAATGAGTAAAGGCCTGTGAATCAAAGGGATTCATGCAACCAAAGGGACGACAAAGGACATCGTCAGGTATAATACCCAAAAGCCTATAGGCACGGAGTTTCATATGTTGGACAGTAAAGAAAAGCCTGGATTCATCTTTTCCCGTGCGATAATCGCCTTTTTATTCCTGTGGGGGACATGGGTTCAACCTGTTGTTGCAAGCGTCTCTACCCCGACACATTTCATACATTTGTCGATTCCGATATTGGGCCTTGCGGTGAATCCATCCCAACCACCAAAAGGGCTAGTGAGTTATGTGGTGCTTCATTTCCAAGACCGTGGTGATCAAGAAGGGTTGAGGCTGCGGTTTCAACAGTTCCCGGGTGGCTTTTCCCCTTTTGCTCAACATGCAGTGAAATTAGCCATTCAGCGTGTTGCGGCGGTCGCGAAAATTGGAACGAACTCCTGGACCGTTGGGCTGACTTTTCCGTATCCCGGAATGACGATCTATGGTGAGAGTTTGTCGGCCATGGTGGGGTTAAGCGTGGTGGCGCTGGCCAAAGGGGAAACACCAATTTATGGTCGTTCAATAACGGGTACGATTACCGAAGATGGGCGGATTGGCATTGTCGGTGGAGTGCCGGAAAAAATCTATGGAGCGCATTACCGACTTAATCGCGTTCTGATTCCAGAGGAACATTATGTTGGTGATCGTGATTGGTCCATCCCCTTTCTTATGCACGTGTCGCCCGTGAATACCGTAGAAAAAGCCTACTATGGATTGACCGGTCATCAACTTGGGTCATCACCCTCGTTACCATAAACGTTTTCCCTTATCTCCCTTGTGCTTGGTCGAAAAAGACCTAGCCATTCACGCAAACTTTCCCGTACACTTCAGTCAGCTCACAGGGCCT
>JAJDBO010000082.1 GCA_029261305.1 Nitrospirales bacterium | reverse complement strand
CAAACGTGACGAGAAAGACGACGGTTCCAATAATGACCAGAGCTAACCAGGCCATGGTGATAATACTCGATGACCATGGTGTTTTCTTGGTTAAACGCAATTCCACCCCCGTATCGGTGGGATGCAGTTCAACTGTTCCCTTCAGCGGCCAGGCCGTACGAAAGCGCATGGTGAATAACTGATAATAGGGGCGGAGGGTAATGACCTCTTGGTCCTCAAACCAACGCGCGACACCATGGGGTAATTCTATGGTGCCTTCTTTGCCAAATCGTTTGATAATTATTGGAGGGGTAAGGTCCTCAAGACGGTCTTTTCGTCGAGCTATGCCAAATCCATAGAGGGCGGCAAGAGGCCGAAGGCTGGTAAATTGATACCAATCTCCAATCAGAAGTGCCAGAAAAAGTATGCCTCCAAAGATGCCTGCAAGTAACATAATGCCTGAAACATAGCACAACGGAACCCTCAGCTGTGAAGACGTAATTTCACTTAGTTAATGATTTGACTTCACTCCTATCGCTTAGCTACTATCCCTCTGCGGGGTGGAGCAGCCTGGTAGCTCGTTGGGCTCATAACCCAAAGGTCGGGGGTTCAAATCCCTCCCCCGCAACCAAAAAAGAAATGGTTCAAAATTAAAAGGCCTTGTCGTTTTAAACGACAAGGCCTTTTTGTTTATTTGCCCAAGATTTAATACTTTCTTTTACGGATCTACCCACACTCGCTGGCATAACAAAAAGAATCAAGGTATGGCCAAGCGAAATAGAGGTCTTGATTTGCCATTCCAAGACCGGGCTCCAATTTTTTGGTGAGGGTCTGCCCACTTGGGTGGGTTAAAGTGAATCCCTGAAAAATCACATCTCAACCACACTCCCAAATCCGTTTGGAGTCAATCGTTTGATTAAGTCATATGGCAATCTAAGCTCTCTGTTAAGTGTTGTGTGGAAAATCAGAATAAAGAAGAGTTGAGGTTATGGGTTAGGCTGGGTTGCCTGGATAGCCAACCTCACGGTTTTTTGTTGCGTTAGTTCCTTGACGATTTCTCCCAGGCGGGCTGAATCACCCTCAAGGACTTCAATTGTATAGCGTCCATCAACTGTGGGGCCATCGACGATTCGTGCGTGTTGGCTGCGAATAATCTCGCGGATTTCTTTTTCGGACGTCTGGTCTTGAAACGCGATTTCTATTTGGGATGGAACTGCCTGAAGTTTGGCTGGGGGAACAGAACGCTCAATAACTGGTCCAACGGCAGGTTCATGGGGTCCCATGGGACCGCTTGTAATGTTCCACATTAGGAGACCCGCTTGACCCACAATAATACTCATGGCCAATGCTGGTGCCCATTTTGTAGCAAAAACTGATTGGAGAAACTCTTGTAGGTGGGTGCCGAACGTGAGTCTTGAATCATGCCTAACCCCAACTGATGCTCCGCTTCCGGCGGCGGCTTCTTGTTCGATTTGAGCTTTCACCCTGCTAAATACGTTAGGCGAAGGTTGCGGGAGTTGCGAATAGTAGGTTTTCACGTCGGAATGTAATTCCTGCATCATCTCCAATTCCTGTTTGCAGTCTTGGCATTCCTCTAAATGGGTTTCCACCTCTTGGCGTTCTTGATCGGAAAGAGTCCCATTCAGATAAAATGGTAATAGAATGGCGGTCGGATGATAAGAATCAGATATGTTGGATTGTTCCGTCATGTTGGGTTCTCGGTTAAATCAGATTGTTGTAATGCTCGTTTGAGTTGTTGCTTAGCATAATACACACGCGTTTTTACGGTATTAAGAGGTGCCTCTATGCGTTCAGCAATTTCTTGGTAGGGAAGCTCTTCATAAAAGGCCAGAAATAAGACTTCTCTGTGCTCTGAGGATAGTGTCCCCATGGCTTTCTTTACGATGTCTGCTTCCGCCTGTTGTTCCGCTTTGCCCTCCGGGTTTTTCTCTGGATCTATTAATTCCATAGCCTCATCTATCGTGACATTCTCGTTTCTATTTCGGGTACGACTCCGAATTCCGTCCAGCATTTTGTGCCTGGCAATTCCGAAAATCCATGTGGATACTTGAGAGTCCCCTTTAAAATTTTTGGCACCCTTCCAGACTGCGACCATAACTTCTGCAAGAAGATCTTCGGCGGTTGTTTCATCATAAATTGCAGAAAGTAGGTAGTGAAATATTTTGGTTTCAAATCGTCGGTAAAGGGTTTCATACGCTTCCATATCCCCCCTAGCCGTCTTCTCAACTAGCTCCTTGTCGCTTTCTTCCTGATTGTGTGTCGAGCTCATAGCCAAAAAGTTCAAAGTGGATAAGAGATTCCTGCAGCCAGAAGACTATACTACTTTTGGGCCACGAAAAGCTGTATCCCAAAATGGGGTCTGTTGGCCCCAATTATAGAGTTTCAAAGAGACTTTTGCTTAGAATCCAATTTGTTCAAGGTGTTCAAACTATTCTTCCTCCTTTCAATGCCTTATTTTATCAACTGCATAAGGGGGGAGAGCACTAAAGGCTAAGCCACCCCTAAGGTGAGAGGTGTTATGTTGTTGCTTGGTATCAGAAAAGGGTTTTTGAATAAATATCAAGATGAGCTTTGAACCAATTTAAAAATATATCGACTTAATGGAGAGGACCAAATACCTTTGGCTTTATCCAAAAAATTTTGAAAATGGTGAGTGCATGTTTTTGAGCCCTTCATTGAAGATGGTTTAAATGACGTGGGATAGTGAATAGGAACGAGGGAAGATCAAGTACAGTGGAAAATAATTCTATTGAAAAAAATGGGGATTCAGATTGACAGAAATTCAGATTAAGGTGAGATCATGAGCATAATCCCAAAATGTTTGTGGATTATGGCTGTCCTTCTATTGGCAGAACATTTTTGCGGTAGTGGCTTGCCTACGATTTCTGCGTCGATGCGAGATCGAATTCAAGAGCCCCAAACACAACGAGCCCTTCTTATTGGCATTGGAGACTATCAGGTTTTACCAGACCTCCCTGGTGCAAATAATGATATCACCCTGATTCGGCATATCCTGATCGATCGGTTTGGGTTCTCACCGAATAATGTGGAGGTCCTTACAGATTCAGCAGCCACTCGCGCTGGTATTCTCCAGGCCTTGAACCGGCTCGTAAAAGAGGCAGGCGAGAATGATTTAATTTATTTCCATTATTCAGGACATGGATCACAAGTCCAAGATTTGAACGGAGATGAAACGGACGATCAATTAGATGAGACTATCGTTCCCGCCGATGGCCGAACCAAAGGGATCGCAGATATTACGGATGACGAACTAGACAAAATTTTTAGTAGGCTCAAAACACCCAACGCGGTCTTAGTCTTTGATTCATGCCACTCAGGTACGGTCACACGTGGGGTGGCTATCCAAACACGGTCTGTTCCTCCCGATACCCGACTGACTCTTTACCAAAACCTTGTTCCTCAAATGCGGGGAATGGTTCCGTTACAGTCACAAAAGTATGTGCTCATGACAGGTGCTGCTTCAAACCAACCCGCACTTGATGGGCCAATTCATGGAAATTATCACGGGTTCTTTACCTACGCTCTTTTTCAGAGTCTGATTTCCACCCCCTTAAATGTCACTCCTCAAGTCCTGTTTGGAAAACTGCAAGCGGAATTGGGAGAGTTAAGAAATGATTTAGGGCGAAGCTTTATGCCTGAGCCGCAATTGGAGGCGCCACAAGGACGCCTTCATCAACCGTTATTCCCCATTCGCTCTTCTGAACCCCAAGATTTAGGAGAACCAGAACATAAAACCCAAATACCGTGGTTCAAGGTTGATTCCGAGGGCATAAGAAATCCACGTCTGCTTGGGGGCGGCCGCGTGGGAGGGCGTGGAACAGTATGGGCTCTTTATCCCCCGAATACGAAAAATTTTACTCCAGAGAAAGCTTTGGCCTTTGGTATGACAATTACACGACAGGGATTAGACGCGATAATACGTGTGGAACCTCAAGGAGTGTCGATTCCAAATTATTCCAAAGCCATTGTTTTGGCCAAACCTCCAGGAACCGGAAAGGTTCGAGTGCAATTCCGAGATGTTTCGCCTCATCAAAAAATTCAACTGGAGGAGTCTTTAGGTCAGGGATTGCCCCAATTGGAAGTTGTACAATCGGGTGAAGCAACGCAGTACGTCATTGATATGAAGAATGGTCAAATCCGTGTACTCAGTGGAGATGGTTTAGAAGATGTTGCAGTGTTTTCGAAAAGTCAGGATGAGGCTTTGCCCAATCAACTCACCAAATTCTTGACTCGTTCCTTATATGTCAATCAATTGTTGGCTCTTGAAAATCCATCAACTCAGATTGCCCTTAACGCTCGGATCGTGCAACCCGCCAATCAATTCATGGAATCATTTAGGAATG
The DNA here is from genome assembly GCA_029261305.1 of Nitrospirales bacterium. Next base: position 1,810 of record JAJDBO010000082.1, on the reverse strand, counting down.
CGACTCCCCTTGAAGACTTTAAGGTATATTTCCGTCAAGAGGGTGAGGCACGGTCACCATTAAACAGCTTACAGATAGAACTACAACCGAATGTGGATTGTTATGTGACCATTGTTGATATCGATGCAGAAGGGACTATTAATGTATTGTTCCCGAATAATTATCAAAAGACCACATTTTATCCAGATGGATTCATCAAAAAGGGGAAACCAATCTTAATTCCTGACTCACTTGGGAAAAGGAACAAAGCGGGATTTCACTGGGATTTTGCTGCGCCAGCAGGCGCGGATACTATTAAAATCTTTGCTACAACTGACAGAGAAATCGCACAGAAAATTCGAGATCAACTAAAATCTGTAAATTTGAAAAGGTTAACCGCGACCCGAGGTGGGGGACCTGCTTCCAGATCCGTCATAAGAGGATTTCGAAAATTGCGTGGGGATCTTATGGGTGCACTGACGAGGGGTATTGTTACGGTTCCTGATGAGGAGTTGGAAAAATCTTTAAAAAATGGGGCGCACGATTCTGCCCAAACCAAACTTTCACCCGCCTCAAAGGGAGTCAGGGAGTTTTTAGCCCTGAAAGGTTTAGCTCACGATCCAACTCCTGATTGGACAGCAATATCTTTGGGTGTCAGAATTCAACCAAGATGACAAGTTGAAAGAACGCGAGTTTCGAAAGCTTTAGTGGAATACGAATTCTTACCACTTTCATGATGGTCGGACACTAATCCTCTGCCTGTTGAAAAATCCCGCTCCTCCTTTGAAGCCTTCCCTTTAAACTCTACTGCAATACGACCTGACAACGAAAATCGGCTATCTATAACTCTGAAATGTCATTGGGATATTCGATTGGTCTTCCCCGTCCAGGCAATAAAAAATAATTCGCGTTCCACTTAAGCGAAAACTCAGATATAAAATTTGGTTATGGGCTGAACCTTTTGGGAAGACTGCACGACTAATTGATGGAAATTCGAAAGCTCAATAGAAGTTAAAGATCAACAGTGCTTGAAGTTCCTTTGTTCATAATAATTCAGTCAATTCGTGCAAGGGCCCTAAAGGAGTTCTTAATACGGTAGAGCAAAGGAATCATTACTGAAGATTTGGTTATTCTTTGTCACAACATTCGGTGGGACATTAGAATTACTCGAGAACTGAAAGGAAAAGATCTCTTCGAATTGATCCTAAGAACTAACATGAGATTTGATCATGATTACCGCACTTCCAAATGTCTGTACACAAATAGAGGTAGAATTCAATTCGGCCTCCACCGAGGAGGGGCAGACCTTGTGTGAATTGTTTCTCACCCATGGCCGGCTTCTGCATCTCAAAACGAAACAGGTATTGTCCTACAAAGGAGAAGACCAATATGAGGCGTACGTCATCTTTAAGGGGCGAGTGCAGATGAGCTCTCCATCGGTGGATGGGAAGGAAGTGATTTTTAACATCCTCGGGCCTGGCTGTTTAGTAGGGGAAGTTCCGGTCCTGACAGGCAATCCTGGGACCATGACGGTGACAGCTTTAGAACCAGCCACGGTTGTCGCTCTCACACGTACCGTTCTTTTTTCGTTGATGGTTCAACATCCTGAGATTGTATTTTATCTTACCCGAACACTAGCGGTGCGACTGGAACACACGAGTGATTTACTGGAAGACATTGTGTTCTTGAATCTCGGGCCTCGGCTGGCCAAACGGTTGCTCGTCCTCGCGGGAACCTTTGGCCGAAAGACAGCCTTAGGCCTTTCCATTGACCTCCCGCTTTACCAACAGGATCTTGGCGCCATGGTGGGGGCTTCGCGAGAAAGTATCAA
>JAJDBO010000081.1 GCA_029261305.1 Nitrospirales bacterium | reverse complement strand
GCACGGAGCCGATCTGGCCCTCGATTATTGCGTGGTGTTCGTTTTGTTCATACGCACCTGAAGGATCAGCCTCTCACCAAAGATGATTTGACCGATCTGGCGTTATTGCGTTTGGATCTTATGGTTGCCATTGGGGTAGGAACCTCTGGAGAACTTGCTCAAATCTTTGTTGCCCATTTGGCAGCAGAAAATTCTGAGGGCAAAACCTGTGTGGAGTTGGAGCCCACAGCATTTCATGCCTTTCACCTGGATTGCCAGGATTTCGTTCAATCTCTTGAATCGGATATTGTAAAAGATGCTCCGGCGCTTACCGCCACGAAGGATCAGCCAGGGGCGTTGGTAGTCAGTGTGTATGGAAGAAGTCGGGGGGAACAAGAAGAGCGGATTCAAGAGACCAGGGAACTGATTACTTCCCAAGGGATTAATGTCTTGGATACGGTTGAGCAACGTCTGGTGAAAATAAATTCAAAGTATGTCGTCGGCATGGGAAAACTGACCGACGTGATAATTCAGGCTCTTCAATGTGGCGCGGAAATGTTAATTTTTGATCGAGACCTCTCTCCTACGCAGATTCGATCGATCTCGGAGATGACTGAGATGAAAGTCTTGGATCGCACTCAACTCATTTTGGATATTTTCGCAAAGCGGGCCCATTCCCAAGCTGGGAAGATCCAAGTTGAATTGGCGCAGTTGAAATATCTGTTGCCCCGACTATCGCAATCCAGCACAGCATTTTCGCGATTAGGAGGTGGCATCGGGGCTCGAGGTCCAGGGGAAACCAAACTTGAGACGGACCTCCGGCGAGCCAGGGACCGTATTAGTCATCTTGAACGGGAGCTAAAATCTTTGACCAAACATCGTGTTCAACAACGGATGATGCGAACACGCCATCAAGTACCTGTCGTATCGATTGTCGGGTATACCAATGCTGGAAAGTCCACTTTACTTAATACGCTGACCCATAGCCATGTATCAGCTAAGGATCGACCATTTGAGACGCTTGATACCGTGAGTCGTCGCCTTCGATTATCCATCGGCCGAGAAGTTATCCTTACGGATACTGTCGGTTTTATTCGAGATCTGCCTCAAGGGTTGTTCAAGGCATTTCGCAGCACCTTGGACGAATTGCATGATGCCGACATCTTATTACATGTCATTGATGCGAGTGCCTCGGACTTTGACCAGCAAATCCAGGTCGTCGAGAAAATATTAGGCGAGCTGGAATTAGAAAATGTTCCACGAATATTTGTGTTGAATAAATGTGATCGATTGCCCCCAGAAGAAGTGGATTCTCTTTGTAGACGTTACCAGGCGGTGGGAGTGTCGGCCTTGAATAAAGAGACGTTACATCCCGTTGATTCGGCCATTGTTGATCGACTGGACTGCTTGGATGGAGGCAAGGGGATTGATAAAGAGGATCGCGATAGGGATTCTCCTCTATGCATTTCCTTTCAGGCGCCAGTTTTTTGAGCTGTGATGTCGATTATTAAAGTTCGTGGGATAGTGGTTCACAGTGAAGTCTGATGCAAAGGAGCGAGTTCGTCGAATTATTTCGACACTCAAGCGGACCATGCGGGAGGCGGTGGTTGAGCTTCAACACCGCACGCCGTTTGAATTACTCGTCGCGACCATTTTATCCGCGCAATGTACGGATGAACGGGTCAATGGGGTGACTCCGGCATTGTTTGCCAGGTATCCGAGTCCACGAGAGTTAGGTGGGGCGAAACTCGTTGAACTTGAAAACATTATTCGACCTACTGGATTTTTTCGAAGTAAGGCCAACAGTTTAATCCGTTGCAGTCAGGCGTTGCTTATGCATTTTGAGGGAACGGTGCCGGAAACCATGGAAGAGTTAACCTCTCTTCCTGGCATTGGGAGAAAAACTGCGAACGTGATGTTGGGGACCTGCTTTCACAAACCAGCGATTATTGTCGATACCCATGTCAAACGCGTGGCCAATCGGTTGCAATTCACAGGGAGTGCCGACCCAACTAAAATCGAATTTGACCTTCAAGGCTTGTTGCCACAAAAAGATTGGACTGGCGGTTCGCAGAGAATCTTGCTGCATGGGCGGTATGTCTGTGTGGCGCGAAAACCTAAGTGCGAATCATGTGTGATTTATAACGATTGTGCATGGGAAGGAAAGTTGGCGAAATCATGATTAAAAGCATGACTGGGTTTGGAAAACGTGAGGCTGCGGTTCAGGGGATGACCCTCACTGTGGAAATTCGGTCGGTGAACCATCGATTCAGGGAAATAGTCATGCGTCTTCCTAAAGGAAAAAATGAGTTAGAAGAGGACCTGAAAAATGTAGTGGCCAAGCAATGCACTCGAGGTCGCATTGAAGTGTCGGTGGTCTCGGGCGGCGGGAACGAAAGTCCCAAAATATTGAAGCTCGACCGCAATATGGCCAAGCAATATCATCAAGTCCTTCGAGATATGCAGCGAGATCTCAAGTTGGGGGGGAGTATTGATGTCTCCTTTTTGGGGTCATTTCGAGAGATTTTTACCGTTGGAGAGCAAAGGGTTGACTCTCCAACCTTTACCCGAACGGTTAAACGACTACTTTCTGGTGCCGTAGACGATCTGGATCGAATGCGTCGGCGTGAAGGAAAAGCGTTACAAGCGGATATGGTGAAACGTGTTCAAGTGATCAAACAGGCTCAGGGGAAAATACGTCGGCGGTTGCCCTTGGTGACTAAAGCCTATTATGATCGTATGAAGGCGCGCGTCAAAGATGTCCTGAATGTAGGAACTTTGGACGACCAACGCCTCAGGCAGGAACTCGCCATGTTTGCAGATCGGTGCGATATTACCGAAGAACTTATTCGCCTTGATAGTCATTGTCAGCAATTTGATGGGCTGGTCAAATCGAAGGAACCCGTTGGTCGCCAGATAGATTTCTTGCTGCAGGAAATGGGGCGAGAGGTGAACACCATTGGTTCAAAGGCCAATGATGCGGAGATTTCGAAATTCGTGGTTCAACTCAAAGGAGAGCTGGAAAAGATTCGCGAACAAGTGCAAAATGTGGAGTAATCTGTTGACATCCGTGAACGAGGTTGAAGAATAAGTATTATGGAACGAAAAGGGTTACTATTTGTGGTATCAGGACCCTCTGGGGTTGGAAAAAGTACTTTGTGCAAAACGATGGTCGCCCGTGTCCCCCAGACGATGCTTTCGGTGTCTTGCACAACAAGGAATCCACGCCCTGGGGAACAAGCTGGGGTAGATTATAGTTTTACCGATATCGCGACGTTTCGTGAGATGATTAAAGCCAATCAATTTGTCGAATGGGCTGAAGTGTATGGAAATTTATATGGCACCCCACAACAGCAGTTGGATGAAGCGATGAATCAAGGCATTGATGTCTTGTTAGATATCGATGCTCAGGGGGCTCGGCAAATCATGAAACATTTTTCCGGTGCGGTGTATGTGTTTGTCACCCCTCCCTCTTTGGAAGTGTTGCGAACAAGGTTGTATCGGCGTGCCTCTGATACGGCTGAGGAAATTAAGCGGCGACTTCAGAAGGCCAGCGAAGAAATTGCCAATTTCCGTTCCTATCACTACCTGATACGAAATGAAGAGTTACCGCATGCGACAAAAGAGCTCGAATCCATTATCCTCGCCGAGCGGGTCAAAACGGAACGGCTGAATACGGAATGGCTCAGAGAGAAGGGGCTAGTTGAAGAAAATTCTGTGAGAGAAAGTTCAACCATAGGCTAACTGATAGCCCAAAAGGAGTTTCAATTATGACTGACATGCTTCCGTTACTTCCTCCTGACAAAGATAGGCGATTTGATTCCCGTTATCGTGTGGTGCTGGTGGCATCACAGCGAGCCAAGCAAATGATGCGGAGCGGAAAGGAATTGCCAGCGAGTAAGTATACCAAGGAAACATCTATGGCGCTTGAAGAAGTTTTGCGTGGTGATGTTCCTTATCTGATGGGTGAAGATGCACGGCAAGCGCTTCGTGAATCGAAACGTCATACGGAACGAGGTTTTGATCCAGCGATACTTGCTGAAGGAGATGAAGACGCCAAAGAAATCCAACAACAGTTGAGCGTATATATTGATGATTCTCCGAAACCCGCCGAACCAGTTGAAGCAGCTGACGCTGTGGATGTTCCTGAATAATAATTCTTCATAAGAAACTCCTTCATGGGAAAATTCGACAACACACGAATTGTACTTGGGGTGACGGGAAGCATTTCTGCCTACAAGGCTGTCTCGCTCCTTCGAGCACTTGTTGGGGAAGGGGCAGCAGTCTCCGTGGTTATGACCGCTGCTGCCAAGCAGTTCGTGGCTCCATTAACATTTGAAGTGTTATCGAAGCGGCCTGTATATGACGATATGTTTTCTGATCAGGATCCGATGCCCCACCTCACCTTAACGGAATCGGCTGACCTGCTCCTGATTGCTCCGTCCACAGCCAACACATTGGTAAAAAGCGCTTTAGGTTTGGCCGATGATCTCTTAAGCACTATGATTCTGGCTGCACGTTGCCCAATAGTCATGGCTCCGGCAATGGATGGAGACATGTGGAGCCATCCTTCAGTGATCGAGCATACAGGCACGTTACGTAGTCGAGGGTTATTGGTGCTTGATCCGGAAGAAGGTGCCCTCGCTTCAGGTTTGGTGGGTAAGGGGCGGTTGCCATCCGAAGAGGTTATCCTAGAAGCTGTGGAGATCTGCTTGGCCCGTAAACAGGATTGGATTGGGCAACGGGTGTTAGTGTCCGCGGGACCGACCCGGGAACCTATTGATGCCGTCAGGTTTATGACCAATGCATCATCAGGAAAAATGGGTTATGCCATGGCTGAAGCTGCCGCACAACGTGGTGCAGAAGTCGTGCTTGTTAGTGGTCCGACGTCCCTACCGCCACCAATGAATGTTGAGCTGATGTCGGTAGTTACTGCCGAGGAAATGCAGCAGGCTCTGCAAGATCGTTTTTCTTGGTCCACCGTGTTGATGATGACTGCTGCGGTAGGAGATTTTCGTCTACGGCAGGTGGCCACACGCAAGGTCAAAAAAGAAAATTGGGCCGGGGAGCCTTTGGAATTGGAGCGAACGCCGGATATCCTTGCTGGATTGTCCCGAAAGCGCACGCATCAAGTCCTTGTTGGCTTTGCCGCAGAAACCGACAATCATATCGAAAATGGGAAAAGTAAACTCCAGAAAAAAGCCCTTGATCTCATTGCCATCAATCACGTCAGTGGTCCTGATTCAGCTTTTGGAAACGAAACCAATGAATTAACTGTCCTCACACATTTAGGAGACCTTCTCCATCTTGATCGAATGCCCAAACCCCTCATGGCACATAGACTTTTGGATGTGATTCTTCCCCTAACCATCATGAAGAACGTGGGCATTCAAAAAACTCCCAATCTTCGAAGTCTTTAACTCCCTTACTTCCCGTTTCGTATTTATTTCAGGCTGATTCTTACGTTCCTCAATGTTGTATTATTTTCTTTGGGCGTTCCCTTGTTCTTCAGAAAACTTTTCGTGCTTGAATGTGGTTTCTGAGAATGAACTCCAGGGGAAGAAAAATATTACCGGGACTTTTGGGGTTCTGAGGAAAGGGAGTCTTGGGCCGCAGTAGGAGGCCTTCCAGGAGGTGGACCTAGCACTTCTTGAATTTTTTGAAGCAATTCTGCAAGTGGTTTCATAATTCTGGGATCGTTTTTGATCTTCTCATGCTTCTCCATGTTGTTCTCCCCTTGCTTGAAAATTTTCCCATTCAATGGAAGAGCAAAAATCGGGCCTGGAAGAGAAAGTTAAAGAAATTCTATGTTTAGAAATTTAATAGGGTATGTAGGTGAGATTTTTGTGAAGGAAGTTAACGACAGAACAAATACGTAGAACCAAAAGTGTAGGTCTGGTGCGGAAGTCGTGGGTTTGATAAAAGGGGAGCCCTCCTTCGCTAAAGCTTCGGCGGGCAGCCTTCGCCCCATCATTGCTGATTTTCTCATCCTGCTGGTTTTTTTCTTTTTAGCTTGCTTGCCAACCGAAGCCTTGGCGAAGGCTGGCGGAGAGGGTGGGATTCGAACCCACGGACCCTTTCGGGTCAACGGTTTTCGAGACCGCCCGATTCGGCCACTCTCGCACCTCTCCGCGCCATGT
>JAJDBO010000009.1 GCA_029261305.1 Nitrospirales bacterium | reverse complement strand
GGTGGAGCCAATATTGAATCAAATCTCTACCCGATTGTTAAACGGATCACCGAAAAAGGCGTCGAAACGATTCCTGCTGAACAACTGAAAACGCTCTTTACGACAAAGGTTGCCCAATATGTATGATGAACCGTATCGATGGGTCGAAGCCGTTGGCAATCGACGCCAATATCTCGACGACCAATTTCGTCAAGGTAGTCCCCTGGTCGCTGTGTCGTATGTAGACGGGATTGTACTGCTCACCACCAGTCATGGCACACCAAAGCTTTATGAGATTTATGATCGCATTGGTCTCGGTGGCATGGGACATCCAGCGGATTTAGAAAAGCTGCGGTTTGCCATTTTGGACATGGCGCATACGGAAGGGTTTCAGCGATCACCCGGTGATGTGACTGGATCTCGCCTGATCAAATATGGCATGGCTCCTGCCATCAAACAGGCCTTTGAAGAAATCTACAAAGCCCCCTATATTACAAAACTCTTATTGGCCGAACTCGGAAATCTGCCAAATCAAGATAATTTTTATACCGTAGACTACGATGGGACGTTTGAAGAGCACCATAAAGTCGCTGTGCTTGGAGCTACGCCAACAATTCAAGATACTATGAGTGCCTATCTTAAAAAACACGTCACTCCTACAGTGGTGACGCTACAAGCCGTTCTCCAAGTCGCAGTTCGAGCTTGGGCTCTTGGTGCGCTGTCCCAAATTCGGGATAACGAAAACGCTGAATCCTCTTCTTCTGAAAACAAAGAAACAGAATCAACCAATAATTCCTTTTCTGAAGAGAAAATTTGGGAACATCTTCAAATTGGCCTCAAGGATAAAACGTTAGAATGTGCAGTATTGGAACGACAGGCGCCTGGAAGTTCAAAATATCGAACCATTACTCAGGAAGAGATTCAGTCTCTGTTGCCTCTGTTAAAACAGACCACGAATTAATCCCATGGCTTAGGCGCAATGTTAAACAGAATTTTCGGCATTGAAACAGAATACGGACTCCTCATCAATAGTGATGACCCCGATCACTCACCCTCCTGGCTTGCCCATAGAGTAATTGATCAGGTGTTCCGAGTGAAAGAACAAGGCGTGCTCGATCTTCATTACCGTGGTTACGATGAGCCACCAGGCAATGGCGGGTTTTTGCTGAACTCAGGGCGGCTGTATGTGGACATGGGTCATTTAGAGTTTGCCTCACCTGAGTGCAATACCTTAGCCGACCTTGTGGCCGCAGACCGCGCCGGAGATCGGTTACTTCAACGCACCTTGAAAGAACTCAACCTTGACCAGAACATCTCGCTCATAAAAAATAATATCGATCATGAAACCGATGCCACATTCGGGTGCCATGAAAACTATCTTGTCTCACGAAATTTTCCCTTCAACCTCAAAGGGCTTAATAAACTGATTCCATTTTTAGTCACACGCCAAATTTATACGGGCGCTGGTCGCATTGGTATGGCAGAGATTTATGATGGTTGGGTGCCGGTGGAGCAATTATCTCAAAAAGATTCTGGACTTCGTGATAAAAACGGACGTTCGACTGTGAAGTTTCAAATCTCCCAGCGTGCCGATCATATCGTGAATGACTTCTTCGAATGGGTCCAACACAATCGCGCCATTATTAATACGCGTGATGAACCCTTAGCTGATCCCAATCAATTTCGACGAATCCATTTGCTTTTGGGCGATTCTAATATGACGGAGGTAGCCACGGGCTTAAAAATGGGAACCACAGGCCTCGTCATGCAACTCGTGGAAGATGGGCATGCCCCAGAGGGGTTAGATCTCGAAGAACCCATTCAAGCCCTCAAAGAAATTTCACGCGATCCCACCAGGAAATGGGAAGTACGTTTAGCCAATGGGAAAACACGATCAGCGATTGATATTCAAGAAGAGTTCCTCAAAGGATGCCAGGATCACTATGCCGGACAAGATGACGACACGGATTGGGTCCTGGATAATTGGGAATCAGTCTTACGAGACCTTCGCGGTGATTACACCAAACTGGTCGGCCGAGTCGATTGGGCTTCGAAACTGTGGTTGCTTGAAACATTCCGAGAAGAAGAAAAATTGGAATGGGATGATCCCTGGCTGAAAAGCCTGGATTTGGAATATCACAACCTCAATCCAGAGAAAAGTCTCTACTCAGGGCTGGAAGAAGAAGGCCGTGCTCCACGAGTCACCACCAATGCGGCCATCGACCTTGCCATGCAAAATCCGCCTCGCAATACCCGCGCCTTTGGACGGAGTGAACTGGTGAAAGAACTCATTGGTAAGGAATGGAATGAAGACCCCAGTCTGGAACCTTCGCTCGAACGCCGTTTCCCACACTACGTCATCAATTGGTCAATCTTCCAACTCCGTGGCCAGCCCCCATTCCCCATGCCCAACCCCTTCAAAACCTACGTCAAAGAGGTCCGAGAACATCTAGCTGAGCCAGAGACACAGGCACACACTAATCTCTAATTATCTATAATCCCACCACTACATCCAACAATTTCTAGTATTTAGATCCTGTTTTTGTTGTTTTTAAAATTATTTACATCAGAGAAATGACGAAACCATAATTCCACTCTTACTCCTAACTCAACTCCAAATGGCTTCCTTGCACTATCACTCTTCCTGAGAGATAATATTTTAGAAAATTTCAGTAAAGTTTTTCTTCGAGATTCATTAACTTCATCATATTCCCTCAAATGGATATTTCACGACGGAATTTCTTTAAACTCACTGGCTTAGGTGCTCTGACAGGGCTCACGAGCATTACCAGCGGGTGCGACTTGGGCAGCATGTTTGCCGTTCCGCCTCGTGACACCGTCTACTTCACGCCAAACGATAAATTTTATACCGTCAATTACATGGACTCCCCGTACAACATTTCCCGGGATTTAGATCAAGAACAATGGCAAATGATCGTGAAAGGGGCAGTGACTAATCCCATGGTCTTGGGGTGGAGGGATCTTCTGAATCGAAAATCATTCGATCAAGTTTCCACCCTCATGTGCATCGACACTCTACCCGGAGGATCGAGCATCAGTAATGCCATTTGGCGAGGCATTTCGTTGAAGGAATTATTGTTAGACGCAGGAGCAGATGAAGAAACGGCACGTGACGTGATTTTTCGAGGGGCCGACGCCTATCATGATAGCATACCTTTTGAACGTGCGATGCGTGATGAAGTGATGCTCGCCTATTTAATGAATGGCGAAAAACTGCCCAAGGCACATGGGTTCCCTGTACGACTTCTCGTCCCAGGCTTGTTCGGCATCAAAAACGTGAAATGGATTACCGAGATTGAAGTCTATAACGGAGACTACCAAGGCTATTGGCAGCGCAAAGGGTGGACGGATGAAGGCACCATTAATATTTTCTCACGCATTGATAGCCCTGGTCATTATCAAGACGTGCCTGGCCCCACCGTTCACTTTCGAGGTATTGCCTTTGGAGGACCACATTCCATTTCTCAAGTCCAACTAAGCTTTGATCAAGAAAAAACTTGGGTCGAGGCTGAGATTGAACCGCCACATTCACCGTGGTCCTGGGTCGTATGGAATTATCACTGGAAAGATGTTTCGCCCCACAAAGCGTTAGTCTTTGTCAGAGCCATTGATACGACAGGGAAAGTTCAAACTTCAGAAATCACTCGTCCCCAACCCCGTGGTGCCACAGGTCTGCATAGCATTGTTGTGAATGTGTATCAGGCTTGAACACCTGTCACACCCGTCGCACATGACAAGGTTCATGATTTTCAGATTTCCAAATCAAGTTTGATACGGAGTTCTTTGAGTTGGGCGGTGCTGACGGATGATGGGGCTTCGGTCATCATGCACTGGGCTTTTTGTGTTTTGGGGAAGGGAATGACATCACGAATGGAGTCAGTTTTCCCAAGCAGCATGATCAGGCGATCAAGACCAAAGGCAATGCCGCCGTGTGGTGGAGCACCGTATTCCAACGCATCTAAGAGAAAACCAAACTTTTCTCTGGCCGCCTCTTTCGAGATACCCAGGAGATCAAAGACTTTTTGTTGCACATCACTTTGATGTATACGAATACTTCCGCCCCCTATTTCAAATCCATTCAAAACCAGGTCATATGCCTGGGCGCGCACGGAAAGCGGGTTATTATCTAATTGTGATAGGTCCTCAACAAATGGACCAGTGAATGGATGATGTAGTGCCACATGGCGGCGTTCAGCTTCATCATATTCAAGCAAAGGAAATTCTGTCACCCAGAGCGGTTCCCATCGCTCTCGATCAATCAACCCTAACTCTTCGCCGAGGTGGAGTCTGAGACGACCCAGCACATCATAGGTCACGGCAGGTTTGTCGGCAATAAAGAGCATGAGATCACCAGGCTCGGCATCAGGAAGGGCTTGTTGAAACGGCTCGGCCTTTAGAAATTTGGCTATAGCCGAATCAAGTTTCCATCCTTCGGTGATCTTGACCCAGGCTAACCCCTTA
>JAJDBO010000080.1 GCA_029261305.1 Nitrospirales bacterium | reverse complement strand
TGAGGGAGGCAACACCAATCGATGGAGCCATCCATGCCCACTAACGCAACAGTATGAAGATCACCGATGATGCCGTAGTCGCCAATACTTTTATAGGCCATGGGTCGTGATGTTCCTTTGGTGGTTGAGGGGTAGATAGTGAGCGGTCACGAAGGGCCCGTGCAAAATACTAAAATGTTTCTCATAGTGTTTATGAAGGCTGGTTTTTGATGAATCCACAGTAGAGTATTAAAAAATGGTGCCTATACCCAAGTGCTTGCCAAAATTTTTAAAAAAGGACAGAGAATTTCCTCCCAGTCTCTGGTAGTCACGGGTCTGCCGTCCCTCACCCGATGCTCCGTCGTTTCAGGCATGAAGGGATACAGCCAGAGGGTTGAAAGTGTCAAACATCAAAATGCCACTTCGTTTCTTATGATGCCTTCCTGGTTATCATAAAAAACGATTTAGGCGATGATATCAATTCGATGTTCCGGCTCTTCCGTTCCAGACTCATGTCTCTGTTGTTCACTCTCCGGTTGAGGAGGATTTCGTTTCCGCTGGGAGCCAAAATACAGATTTCTCCCAGGATCACGATCCCCAATCGCCGTGGTGAAAGGATGAGTGTGCACGTATGAGCGTGTGTTGATGTCCATGGCGTTCCTTGTCCATTGGTGGTTGATGTCTCATCCGTGAGACAGTTGTATTCAACTACGCTTACTTATTATTTCGGTAGGAAATAGGCAAAACCTTACCTATTAGGCCAGGAAATGTGAAATGACCTTGAAAAACCCTCAATCAGACCTCTTCCACTAGTAATATATGACTTTTTAATGTTATTGAGGTCTCACAAGATTTCGTCTGTGCTTTAAGGGGGAGGATATGGATCGACGAACAGATACGATTCAATCCCAAATAGGAACGGTGATCAGTGATGAAGCTGACAAATGAAAAACTCAGAGTAAATCTTGATCCAGAAATTGGAGGATCGATCACAGAATGTTCAATTAAGCGGGATGGTCAATGGATCCCCATCATGCGGCCAGGAGGGGAGCCACTGACGAGATCCTCTGATGCATCGAGCTTTGTGCTCATTCCTTATTCGAATCGGCTTCGTGATGGACGGTTCACTTTTGAAGGAAAGGAGTATCAATTACGAGATGCAGAAAAACATGCCATTCACGGGGATGTTCGGGACCGACCAATGCAAGTGCTTGACCATACAAGCGAGAGAGTCACGTTGGGGTTCAATTCTCATGATTTTGAAGATGTGAATTTCCCCTTTCCATTTTCAGTCAAAATTCTTTATGCTTTGGGCGGCTCTAGCTTTTCTAGCCATATCCAGTTGACCAATAGTGGAAAAACAGCCATGCCCGCAGGGTGTGGATTTCATCCGTATTTTAATCGGCGATTGCCAGGCTCTACAGGTGAGGTGGAATTACAACTCACGGTCGGCGGAGTGTATCCAGGCGAGACTCCCTTGCCAACTGGACCAGCGGGTCCTGTTCAATCCAATCAAGATTTTCATGTGCAACGACCGCTTGATGTTGTGCTTGATCACTGTTTCGCGGGATGGAATCGCCAAGCAGTCATTGACTGGCCAGGCAGTGGTATCAAAGCGAGAATCCAAGCCGAACCAGGTATGGAGCATGTGATTCTCTATTCACCGAAAGATGAAAGCTTCTTTGCGCTTGAACCGGTGACTAATGCCAATGATGGATTTAATTTGTTTGATCGAGGCGTCCAGAATTGTGGCGTGGTCGTATTGCAACCAGATGAGATATTTGAAACTGGCTTTGAGATCGCCTTAGACGTTTAGGATTTTTTAAATGGGATTAAGGCTGGAATCTTTTAGGAGGAAAAATATTATGAGCAACATTGCGTTGATACCTTAGTTTCGCATCGCAGTAATTTTTCCTATATTTGAACACCCTCATTTCAATTCATTCTTTTCTTAGTCTCTCGGCAGAAAATCATTTTTCCTTTCCACTGCACCCAAGCAAAAACTTTCTTCGCTTGCCGATAATGGATCGTGGGTCAGGTCATGTATTAACCACGTTTTGAGTCGGTGAGTTTTATGAGAAAAAATTAGGTCTTTGAATATCACCCTTCCCTTATTGTGCTTGGGAAGACCCCCTATACATTGCCCACCTTCCAAAGAGGGAATGATTGAATCGTCCCGGGGAGTCGTGCGCCCAAAAGGGGTTTTGTTGGTTTTTATAAGGAGGAAGACGATGTCGGTGCAACACGTTACGGCAAAAGTAAATAACCAGGAAGATGGGGCATCCTGCTCAAAGAGTCGAGTATGGTCTCGTTTTCTACAGCAACGGGGAGGCTCAGAAGCTTTTGGCCGAAATGGCCTTTCGAAAATTGGCTTCGCCCTCCAAGTTGTCTGTCTGCTCACCTTAGTCATGGCTCCCGAAGCTATGGCCAAATCCAACGATCATAAATTTCAAAAAAGACATCGACCGGTTCCTTTGACCGTGGTGGTTCGTGGGGGAGGTACGGTGACGAGTTTTCCTGAAGGTCTTGAATGTTCAGGAGGGAGATGTTCTGCCGAGTTTCCTCGCGGCACAGTGGTAAGACTCCGGGCAACTCCTGAAAACGGGGAGAAGTTGAAGCGATGGCGTGGAGCTTGTGGTGGGTCACGTGGATGCAAAATCAGACTTAGGCGACCACAAACTGTGTTAGCCAGTTTTCAAGCACCCCGCCCGATTCCATTAACGGTCTATGTTCGAGGTGAAGGAACGGTGACCAGCACACCAGAAGGGATCTCTTGCTCAGAAGGAAAATGTCGTGGGGCATTTCCCCGTGGTACCGTGGTCCGACTTCATGCAGACCCCGGTGAAGGCCACATTTTTAAGCGGTGGCGGGGAGACTGTTGGGGATCAAAGGGATGTAAGGTTCGTCTCAAACGATCTCGCAAAGTCATGGCTTCTTTTCGAACTCCTCGACTTCTTCCCCTACGCGTGATCCTCAAAGGAGAGGGAAGTGTCATGAGTTCTCCTGAAGGGCTTCAATGTAAAGAACATGTCTGTTTTGGTAAATTTCCTGAAAAATCCTATGTGAAGCTCACCGCAATCCCCGGTGACGATCAAACATTTAAACATTGGCGTGGTGCTTGTCGTGGGTCAGAGACTTGTACGGTAAAATTGAGACGACCTCGGACAGTATTAGCAAAGTTTGCAAGCCCACCGCCCTCTCTTCCCGTGTCACTAACAGTCGCAATGAAGGGTGAAGGTAAAGTGGAAAGTTCACCTGAAGGGCTGGAATGTTCCATCGAGGCCTGTAAGGGCGAATTTCCTCCTGGAACCGTGGTGACCCTGAAGGCTTCTCCTGGAGAAGGACATGTATTTTCAGAATGGAATGGTGCGTGCAGTGGAAACGAAGAATGTAAGGTCACGCTAACCACTGCCACTGAAGTGAATGCCGTTTTTGCTCTCCTCCCAAAAGAAAAACTCACCGTCATGGTTGTTGGAGATGGGGCCGTATTTAGTGATCCCGATGGTATTGAATGTAAGACCGGACCATGTGTCGCGGAATATAAACAAGGTACAACGGTGATATTGACGGCCAAACCCGGAGAAGGACAGCTCTTTAAGGAATGGTCGGAGGACTGTGGTACAACCATCAACACCTGCACATTAAGGATGAGTCGCTCGTTCACCGTCAATGCTGTGTTTGAACCTGCTGCCAAAGTGACCCTCACCCTCAATATCTCAGGAACTGGAAAAGTCATCAGTGATCCAGAAGGATTGGAATGCGTGGCTGGAACTTGTGTCGGACAGTTCTCTCAAGGCACTGAGGTGGTGTTGAAACAAACTCCAGGTGAGGACCAAGTGTTCAGCGAATGGACCGGTGGGTGTACTGGCAGTGAAGGATGTAAAGTAATATTGAATGCGCCAGTGACGATTACTGCAGCATTTATCCCACCACCACCGCCACCAAATGTCGATTTGAGTGT
>JAJDBO010000079.1 GCA_029261305.1 Nitrospirales bacterium | reverse complement strand
CGATTCACGCTCTTGACCCAAATCAAAAAATTCGCTTTCGTGGCATTAAGGATCCCGAAGTTGTCAAAGTACGACTTGAGGCTCTTCTGCCAGCCATACCTGAAACAAAGGAACTCGGTGAGACATCTCCATGATAACCCTAAATGCACAGACCGAGTTCGCACTCAAGAAGTTTTGATTCCTGACAATATGGTCTATTTTGATTCCACATGCCAGATATTGAAATCGCGTTGATCCCGACGAAGGCCTTAACATCTTCGGGGGTTTTTCTCACTTGGCCCGGATAGTAAACCGCATACCCATGACCTCCCTTTCCCATCGGGCAAAGCTTATTGTCGGACTCACTATTACTGCCATCATAGTAGCAATAGGACTTGAGGTCCTCCTAAGTGCCAATTCTCATCGAGCCTTCGGACATACCCAAAAGGGTCATATTGTTGGTTGGATCGGGTTCGGGATGATCCTCTTGGCGTGTGGATATCCACTGAAGCGATGGCTACACCCCAACCAAGTGTGGTCCAAATCTTGGTTCCGGGTTCATCAAGTCATGGGCATTGGTGGCCCCCTTCTGATTATTGTCCACTCAGGTGCTCACTTTCACGCGCTGGTGCCAGTTCTGGGGCTCATCGTGATGACGCTTGTGGTGCTTAGTGGAATTGCTGGTCAAGCGCTTCATCATTTGGCGTCTCAAACTCTCTATGAACAACGGCACGAGCTCGCTCGCCAGGGAATGTCCAGAAACAAGATTGAGGCACAATTGTACGACCTGGCTCGAGAAGAGAACGCCCTACGATGGTGGCGTTGTATTCATGTCCCACTCACGTGGACCTTCTTCTCTCTCGCGGTACTCCATATTGTCGGAGCGCTGTATTTGGGGGGTCTTTAGCATGCCCTGTATTCGACCGTGGATACCAAGGCTCATTTACACCATCACATTTTTTTTGATTGGATGTATTGGATGGGCCTCATTTGAGGACCCTGCAAGCTTTTGGGCTCCAGGTCATTTAAGCCGACATCACACGGATATTCAGCAATGCACTCAATGCCACGAACCATTTGTCGGCCCAACACTTCACAAATGTGTAAGCTGCCATAGTCTTCAACAATTTTCCGCGCATTCCCGAGCCGATGTGAGCCGTTTTCACGAAGGAGTCATTAAGCAAAACCAATCCTGTGGTATATGCCACTCAGAGCATCAAGGGCTTTTCGCTCCCATTACGGTTGGATTGACGGAAAACCCTCATGGGGAATTTATTTTTCGTGTCACGGGGGCGAGCGCATGTTCGGATTGTCATGCAGTAGAGATCCAGGACAATGTGACGAATTTTACGCTGCTAGAAAATGCACAAGTCCACAATCTCATCCGGGAAGGTGAAGGAGCCCATCGTTCAGGGCACTTTGCTCGTTGTTTAAATTGTCATATCGGAGGACAGCGAGACATGGATGATGACGATTAAAGCAGCCAAGGACAGTAGTATAGGCTCAATTCAATTTGGGCTCCTTATAAGATTAATTTGAATCCCCATGGACAAAACATTCCTAACAGCCTTTCTCGCCAGTGTCTTCGCCGCCCTAGTGACCTCAATTGGGATTTTCGTCATTCGAAGATTTGAAGCATGGGGTCGGAAGAATACCACCTACTTCTCGTGCTTTGCCGCCGGAGTCCTGATCTCGGTTTCATTCCTGCATATCATCCCCAAATCATTTCAAATGAATGAGCAGGCTCCGTTATATTTGCTGGGTGGATATTTGGCTTTACACTTTTTTAATCGTTTCATTACCGCCTATGTATGCGACAAAAATCCAGAGTCAGCCATAGGCATTATTCCTATGCTCGGCATTGGATTTCATTCATTTATTGATGGAGTTGTCTATTCAATTACGTTTAGTGTGAGTGTCTTTACCGGTACCTTAGCTGCAATTGGAATGGTCCTTCACGAGTTCCCGGAGGGCATTGTGACATATATCATGTTAATCCGAGGTGGTTTTACCAAAAAGCTTTCCATGGTGCTGGCCTTTGTGGCAGCAGCGCTGACCACTCCCCTCGGCACCCTTCTCTCTTTTCCACTGATTAGCCAGATCGATAAATCATTTCTCGGAGCCTTATTGTCACTCTCCGCCGGAGCATTAGTCTATGTTGGGGCCACACACCTGCTCCCCCAAGCTGAGCGAGAAAAGAAACAATACAGCTTGGTAGCGATGCTTGGGGGAATCTTGATTGCAGTCGGGATCATTCTGAGCAAAACGTAACTCGTTACCAAACATTAGGCACGGAAATAACATGACTGAAATTTAGGAGTGGACATGTCATTATCTATAAATACTTCGTCGTGCAAAGTTACAAATACTTTCATCTTTGGGAGATTCTTATGAAGGCTTTCTCAATTGTATTCATCATTTTTGCGTTGGGTTTTCCCCATTTCATCAATGTACCGGAACCGCACGCAGCGATGGGTGATGTCAGCAAAGGACAAGCTCTTTATGCGAAACATTGTGCTGTGTGTCATGGCCCAGAGGGCAAAGGTGATGGGACTTTGACTTTTCATCCGCCGGTGACGGATCTGACTTCTTCAATCACTCAACAGAAATCAGATTACGAGCTTTGGAAAACAGTTCACCGGGGTGGGTCAAATCATGTGATGAAAACTTGGAAGTGGGTCCTGTCGGAGAAGGACATCGCCATGGTCCTGGCTTATGTGCGATCCCTCGCCCCATCGTCACGACCTCAAGCGGAGGGCAAAAAGTTCTAGGGTTAAGAGCTTGCAGGTTGATGAAAAAAAAGAGGTATTAGAATGAATAATGATATGGCGTTGCCAACATCCTCACATTTCTATAATCGTCCGATGCCAAAAGGGTTGGAGGGTTTGAATGCTCTTGCGCTTGACCTGCGATGGACGTGGAGTCATTTCAGCGATCGGCTCTGGGAACGTCTGGATCCCGAAGCCTGGGAGCGGACTGGAAATCCCTACTTCATTCTTCAAAATGTGTCACAGGCACAACTTGATGAAGCCGCCAAAGATAAAAAATTAACTCGCGACATTAAGAGCTGGCTGGAACAACGAGAGCGGTATCTACAGGACACGGGATGGTTTGGACGGACGTATCCGGCGACTCCAATTAAACATATCGCCTATTTTAGTATGGAGTTTGGGTTGAGCGAGGCCCTTCCTATTTATTCAGGAGGCCTAGGCATCCTGGCGGGGGATCACTTAAAAGCGGCAAGCGATTTAGGTGTCCCGATTGTGGGAGTTGGACTCCTGTATCAACAAGGGTATTTTCGACAAATTTTGAACGCCGAGTCCTGGCAACTAGAAGTCTTTCCTTATAACGATCCCATCAACCTCCCTATTATGCCCGTGCAAGACCCAGGGGGCGGATGGTTACGAATCAAATTAGACCTTCCCGGGCGAACGTTGTTAGTGCGTGTGTGGCAAGCGCAGGT
>JAJDBO010000078.1 GCA_029261305.1 Nitrospirales bacterium | reverse complement strand
TTCTGAATATCTAAGGGATATGGCATTGTATGACCAGACCCTAAATTCTTGGATCAATGTAAATGTGATGTTTAGAAGTTTTCATTGGAACTTGAAATTTAAATATCAAAAATCGGTCTGGTGGATAAGCAAAACATTCTTTCGAAAATAAGGGGATAATACTTACGTATCAAAAATGTAAATTCCCTATTTGAATCGTAGAATTAATGGGTTCATGACGAAAGGAGGGGACAATGGGTAAGTTTGTAGAAGAAATTATTGAATATCGTATTGGTGAATGGTTGCCTTCTGATCACCGGGTATTGGAAACCTGGCTCGTCGATCTTATCAAGGTGACGGCAGAGAATAAAAAACCTTTGTTGCCTATCATTCAAGAGTTTCAGGAACTCATAGACTCTGATGCCACGATCTATATGCTCTTTCATCAAATGTTCACCCAGGTTCCTTATAAACCACCCTATAATCGTAGCCCATCCAATCAACCGCAAGTCAGAGATTACCAGCACATGCTTGAGCTGTTGAATGAAATTATGACGAGCTCGCCGCCTTTTAATAAAACCGGCCTCGTGGGTTTCCCTATCAATGCCATTCTTGATTGGTCCATGGGGACAGAAGGTGGGTATGCCGCATTTTTGAACGAAAAAGTAAACGCGATGTTTAAAAAAGTCCTGAATGAGTGGGGGATATTTCTTCAATCAAAAGATTCACGTTCTGTGTTAAATGACGATCCTGAAACAGGTTGGCTTGGCGATCATGCCATGGTGGCAATGGTAAAGGCCATGCCGCCATACTTTCATGAAAAAATCACACCTGATCAAGCCAGAGAAATCTTTGTCAAAACTTTTCACTGTCAACCTGAAGAAAAGCATTGGGGATTTACCTCATGGGATAACTTTTTTACCAGAACGTTTCGTGAGGGTGTGCGTCCTGTAGCGGATCCTGAAGATGAAAATGTGATCGCGAATGCCTGTGAGTCGGCTCCGTATAAAAAAGCTACGGGTGTCCAATTACAGGATGCGTTCTGGATCAAAGGGCAACCGTATTCACTCCAGCATATGTTGAATAACGATAAACTCACCGAACAGTTTATCGGTGGTACGGTGTATCAGGCGTTTTTGAGTGCCAAGAGTTACCATCGATGGAACAGTCCTGTGAGTGGAACAATTGTGAAAACCTATGTGACAGCAGGTACCTATTACTCGGAAATTCCTGCTGAAGGTTTTTATAATCCTTTACACACAGGGTCTAATCTGGACAAACAAAGTCCAGACCCATCAGCGCCCAATGATTCACAAGGCTATCTTAGTGAAGTGGCAACCAGAGCGATGATTTTTATTGAAGCTGATAATCCAGCTATCGGTCTCATGTGTTTTATGCCGATTGGGATGGCGGAGGTTTCTTCTTGCGACATCACGGTATATGAAGGTCAGCATGTCAAGAAAGGGGATGGGATCGGCATGTTTCACTTTGGAGGCTCTACCCATTGCTTGATCTTCAGGCCAGGAGTCAATCTTACTTTTGATTTCCACGGTCAGAAACCTGGGCTAAATTCAAACAATATCGCGGTGAGAACAAAACTGGCGACTGTGACTAATGCAAATTAACACCAACCGCAAAATTTGAAGGAATGAAAAATGTGCTCCGAGAAGTTCCCGGGCGCCAGGGACTATTGACACAGATTGTGAAAGGGACAGCCGTATGGCCAATAAAATCTTCAAGACCCCCCCGAACATCATCCTGATTCTCACCGACCAGTTGCGCAACTATCAGCATTGGGGCGGTAAGATTGCGCCTGAGTTGGGATCTACGAAGTGGTTTCAAAAAAACAACACGATCCATTTCTCGGCGGCGATGAATGCCGCCTCGATGTGTTCGCCCTCACGGGCGACCTTCTGGACGAGTAGTTATGCATGCCAAAATGGTGTCATCGATACCAGTCAACAAGAGTTGAAGCCAGACTATCCCAATCTGTTCCACTACATGGCTGCCAAGGGCTACGATGTCGAGTATCGCGGCAAGTGGCATATTTTTTCGGGGCAGGATGAAAATCCCACATCAACCACCGGCAGTTTGGAGGACTGGGGAGCTTCTGGCTGGGATCCACCCGATGGGGGATTGGGTAGTCCCGAATCTCTGGGTGGCGGGAGCATCGACGACGATGGTCGCTACTTGTATGGAGGCACGTATGGGAAGGGCCCGTTTAGCGGATCAAATATTAAAGCTAACGGGATACTCGGCTTCCTGAATCAGTTTGAGAACAAAAAACCGGACAATCCTTTCCTGCTTGTGGCATCTTTTGTTAACCCTCACGATATCATGGATTTTGAGTCTATCATTGGTACAGGCGCAACACCCCTGAACCATTATGGTTATACGTATCAGTCGGAGGGGATCTCTCTGCCTCAAAACCAGCAAACAAATCTGGACTATAAGCCCAGATCCCAGCAGGAGCTTTCGAAAAGGGGGCCAGCTTCAAACCTGCCAAATCCGGCGGCCACGCACTATGTCAATTTCTACGCCCAACTCACGAAGATCGTCGACGCTGAGGTGACGACGCTCCTTGAGCGCATCAGTGCCTTGTCGAACATCTCTGAAGACACTCTCATCATCCGCTTTGCTGACCACGGTGAGCAGGCGCTGTCCCATTTGTTGCGGGAAAAGGCTGGCCAAGCCTATGAGGAAACGATCAACATTCCGCTCTACTTTTCACACCCGGATCTGACAAATACGCCAGCCGCCCTGCCACAGGTCGTCAGCCTACTGGACTTAGTGCCAACCATTGCGGAGACCGTGTTCGGTGAGATCGTGACGAACAAGACGCTGAGTTATACGCCGCCACCAAATTCTGGCATATTGACTTGGACCGAGACCAACTATCCTTTGCAGGGCCAATCGCTGGCTCCACTGCTTGCCAATCCAAGCCCGACTACCACGCCGGTGCATCCAAACGGCGTGGTGTTTTGTTACGACGATGAATGGGGCAATTGGAATGTCCGATGCTTGAGAACAGATACCGCGAAGTATGTCATCTACGTCAACAACGATCCTGGCTCAGACAGTACCTATCCCAATACCCCTGCGGGACCGGCCGGTCCCGCAGCAATACAGCAGCAGGATGGTACATATATATATGAATGCAACAGCACCAAGTCCTCGCTCGGACCCTACGACTACGAACTCTACAATTTGACCGACCAGACCTTCTATGACAACTGCCCAACCAACCTGGAGTCTTTCAAGCCTCTGCTCGAGCCCAGCCTGGGTCAGGGCGATCAAGAGGTCAACAATCTGGCGAATCCAAACCTTGGCTTTACGGTTGGACAGCAACTCACGAGTGCCCAGGTTATCCTGATCAACGAATGGAACAGCTATCTGCAACCCTTCTGGACCCAGTTACACAACCAACTTCTCAATCAGATGCTAGCAGTCAACGCGATGCCCCCGGGGAAGGGTTCCGCCACTGGACCAATTTCGGAGTATGTCACCAATGCCGAATGGATAACCACAGGGCAACCGCCGCAGTATGCGAGTCCGACCGGGTGGCCGTTCCTGGTTACCCCCAGTTGGATGATAGATAATCTCACTCCCACACCTTTCCAGGGGAACACCAATGCCTAACGTCCGATTCGCGATCTATGCCAATGCGCCATTTGGATTGAACTACTATTCGCCTCAGAATAATCTCGCCAACGCGGCTGGTCAGTTATACCAAGGAAATAATTTAAGAACTCAAGAAGCTGTCACACAAGCCATCGACTATGCCACAGAGATGCTGGCGGCAGGGCCTTTCACGGACATCATTTTCTCAGGCTTTAGAATCGCCAATGCTACCGCGAATTCTCCGTGGTACCAATCAACCAACCCGCCCTTCATTACCTGGAACAATATCCCGGTTGCTCCAATGGACACGCCTTCCAGCTTCAAGGACCCTAATCAAAAGTGGGGCCTTGCTCCCAACCTGGCCGCTTCCTTGCAGAGGTTAAAGACGAACGGCAAGGGCAAGAGACTGTTGGCGTCGTTTGCAAGTGGAACGGACTTGAGTTTCATCAACGACTCCAGCAACAACTTCAGCGTGACCGATTTCTACAACGCCTTTGCGCAGAGCTTTATGCAGCAGTATGGCTTTGATGGAGTCGATTTCGATATGGAATCCAATTACTCGGAGTACCCGCAACTTCTGGCTCAACTGTCAAACGAATTTGGCTCCAAGTCGAAATTGGTAAGCCATGCTCCTTATGGACAGGGGACGTTTCCTTGTGGCCAATTCTCGGGAGACATGATGGGGTACTATGTCTGTCCGCTTTCATCTCAGTCTAGCACCCCGATTGTGGGCAATACCGTCATCACTGACCCCGCCAACTCCAACAAACAGATCAATTCGATTAGTTGGCTCAACGTTCAACTCTACTCTGGAGGAAATCAGGGAACGGCAAGCGGCGCCCAAACGTACTACGAGCACGCCATTACCGCGTTGAACAATATTTCACCTTCGGGCATTAGCGATGCGAACTACTTCCTGTTGGCTGGTTTTGCGCCGATCATCTGTGATCCAGACTATACATTATGGAATCAATCGCTGGACAAAGACGCGGGTGCGAATACGTGCACGGGATCACAACAGACCGATTGGCACAACAACAACGAAACAGCCGTAGTGGTGATGGATGCCATCAATGGTCTCGTCAAGCAGTTCGGGACGGATAAATCAGGACAGGCTAAGTTCGGCGGCGTGTTTCTCTATAGTTATCGCTACTACAGTCCAGATAGTCCGTATAGTCCTGGCCAACCTCAGCCGGGCTATACCTATCAGGTGAAGACCTGGAAACAGATTGGAGCGGCCCTTGGCTTGACGTAGAACCTTCCCGTCCTCTGAGTGTATGCGTCGGGTTGACGGACCTAACGGTCCATCGAACCACCACATTGACGGGACAAAGAGGGGACAAATCTTAGGATGAGAGTTTCGATTGTTCTTCCGCATCTCTCTCTCATCAACTGATTGCTCTCTGTGAAGTTTTTCGGGATCCCCCCTGTGCAGGGAAGAAACAGGGAGCTGGTCAATGAGGCAACCAAAGATTTGATCATCATTCTTTCCTCGACGTGTCACGGCAGTCCAACGTGTTAAACCAGAACGTAGATGTTAGGCCTTGTATGGGCACCTGTAGTAAGAGTGGCATCATGTGAGATGCAGAAACGGATTCAGCCAAACCTGATGAGGAAGGAGATCTCCAATGCTCGACTCCATCAAATACGTGGTCGTGCTCATGCTCGAGAACCGTTCGTTCGACAACATCCTCGGCGGGCTTTATGGAGCCAACCAACCGACTGTCTTCGTGCCTCCGTCCAACACGAATCCGGTTGACGGCATTCTGGATTCGAATGGTTCGGTTAAGACAGAATGCCGCAATCCGTCAAACCCCACTTACCTGACGGATCCGACCAAAAATCCTGAATGGGTGCAGGCGAAACTTGGCGTTTCGGGTAATCTGGGACACAATCTCTACGTCACCCCGCAGCACGATCCGGATGAGAAGTACTCCCACATGACTTTTCAGATCTTTGGGACGAGCGCCGTGGACCCATCGAAGCAGCCGGCGGCGACTATGGACGGCTTTTGGGTCGACTTTCGTAATCATCACCCACTCATCTTCCACTCGACTGTCGACCAGATCATGGAGATGTTCAGCCCCGAGCAGTTGCCGATCATCAATACGCTTGCGAGGGAGTATGCGGTGTCGGACCGCTGGTTTGCTTCGTGTCCGACCCAGACCTATCCGAACCGGGCCTTCGTCAATGCGGGCACCTCGTTGGGATTTGTCAACAACGACCAAAACACGAAGTTCGACACACCGACGATCTTTAACTGGATCGATGCTGGCAACAAAGAGAACAACACGAGCTACACCTATGGGGTCTACTACGGCGACTACAGCATCACGAAGCTTGGTCTACCCCAGGCGAGCAAGTCAGCGCTTGGGGCGACCATGTTCCAGAAACACGATGCCTTCTTTGATGCCTTGAAAGGTGACAAGCCGACACTGCCCAACTACGTGTTTCTCGAGCCGAGTTACCTCTTTGGCGTAGAATCGGAGCACCCACCTTTCAATGTGGCGCGTGGGGAGGGGTTTCTCGCCTCCGTCTACAACGCGCTGGCCGAGTCGGTGATCTGGGATGAATTGCTGTTCGTCGTCACCTACGACGAGCATGGCGGTTGCTATGATCATGTGCCTACACCCTGGGGAGCCATTCCACCAGACGACCACACTCAGGAGGGTTTCGGTTTCGACCGGTTCGGCGTGCGCGTACCCACAGTCTTCGTTTCGCCTTACATCGCGAAGCAGACAGTAGTTCGTTCATCCACCTCGCAGCCCTTCGATCATTGCTCGCTACTTAAGACGATCGGTGGCTGGCTAGGTCTTCCAGCTGTCGGGCCGCTGGGTCAGCGTGTGAACGCCAAGGTCACGCCGACCTTCGAAGGCGTTCTCACCGAATCGACCGCGCGTAAGCCGGTCACTCTGCCCAACCCGCCGCCCGTGCATGGCGGAAGCGATCAGGAGCTTGGGGCGCAGAAGCTCGGTCCCTTGCAGCAATCGATTGTCAGGTCAGTAGCGGAGGAGCAATTGGCCTTGGACCCTGGCAACGTAGCGCCGAGCGATGTCCTGAGGCAGGTCACGACCATCGATGACGCCATTCAGTACCTGAAACTCTACCGCACGGAAAAGTAAAGGGCGTTTGGGTTTTTGGAGCCGATGAGGGAAGGCTGGGCACCCGCAGAGAGGTATGTTGTGCGGACGATGTCTCTAGCCCACTATTATGCCGCGAGCCAATCTACGAACGTCCTCGCTTCGCGATTAACAGGAAAGAGGGCAAATTTTAGGATGAGAGTTTTGTTTGGTCTTCCGCCGCTCTCTCTCATCAATTGATTGCTCTATGGAATGTTTTTCGGGATCCCCCCTTGTTCGTAGGAGAGACGAGGAACTTGTTCATGAGTCAACCAAAGAATTTTCCCCATGCCAAGATATTCTTCCGAGTTGATTGAGAAAACCTGGAAGACCCAAACCTGATGGTCGCGGGGATTTCCGTTATCCGAGCACAGTCGAAAAAATATATTGATAACCCTAAAAGGAGATCGTGATGTCAAAAAATAATCCCTCCGTAAACTTGAAGGGAAGTCAAGTGCCAGACCAAGCCCTCTATGGGGAAGGGATTCGTATTAACCCAAATGAAAACCTTCAAGATATTATCGTGGCATTGAAACTACGTGTATCACGCAAGGACATTGAATCCAAATTACAGACCCTCAGTAAACTAACCCCAAAGAAACGGCAGTATCTCACGCACGAAGAATATAAGCGCGACTATGCTCCGGCAGATGAGTCGCTCCAACAAGTCAAGGAATTCGCGGAGAAGCATAACCTGACTGCTGGAAACCCATCTCCTGGAACAATGTTCATTCGTCTTTCAGGTAAAGCAAGAGATTTTGAAAAAGCATTTTGTGCCGAGCTTCGAACCCTTGAAAAAGATGGCATGCGTTACCGGCTTTATCAAGGACACCTACAAATTCCTGAAGAATATTTTCCTGTGATACGGGTGGTACTCGGTCTGTACCAAGCCACACTTATTTCCCGGGTTTCCCGCGAAGAGGTTGAACCAACCATGAAGGTTGCGTCAGAACCCAACTGGAATTTACCACCATATATTGCCGGTAAATTTTATAACTTTCCTTCGGGATATAGTGGAGCAACTCAAACAATTGCGTTTCTTGAGAGTGAGTCGGCACAGTACGAATCTAAAGATTTTGATACGTACTTTACACAATACATTCATCAAACCGCTCCGACTGTGACCGATCTCTCCCCAAATGGGACCGGAAACGTCGGCGAAATCATGGAAGATTTAGAAATCGCCGGCTCCATCGCCTACGAGAGTGCGTATGTGATCTATCGATTTAGCGACTTACTGAATGGACTCCTCGAGACCTTATGCACCGCCATATTTGATGAAGACCATAATCCAGATATTATTTCCTTGAGTTATGGCCTAAACGAAAATGCGGCTACCGAGGATCAAACATTACTGATAGATTTGCTTTGTGGTATTGCATGCTTGTTTGGGAAAACCATTTGCGCCTCGTCCGGCGACTTTGGCGCAGCCGGTCGAATAAACGTAACTTCATTGACAGCCAATGTGAATTATCCCGCTTCCAGCCCCTTTATTCTCGCTTGTGGGGGCACGGAACTATTGGTCAGTACTTCGAAAGGCACACCGGTCCTTAGTGATGAAATTGTCTGGAATAAC
The DNA here is from genome assembly GCA_029261305.1 of Nitrospirales bacterium. Next base: position 2,189 of record JAJDBO010000078.1, on the reverse strand, counting down.
GGACAATATACAGTGAAAGGCGCAACGGGTGGAGGAATCAGCACATACTATCCTGTGCCGGAGTTCCAAGCGTCGCTACCATTGCCGCGTTCAGTAAACAAAGGCGCGGGCCCTGGCAGAGGTTTGCCAGATGTTGCAAGTAATGCCTCACGTGGTAGTGGTTATGGCGTATATAAAAACGGAAGTTATTCGAATAGCGGCAATGGCACGAGCGCAGCCGCTCCGTTATGGGCAGCGCTTATTGCCATTATTAATCAAGCGTTAGGAGCAAATGTTGGATGGATTCATCCCAACCTTTACGAGTTTCAACAAAATCCAATAAGCCCTTCTCAAACACCTTGCAATCTTATAGCAGGCAAGTTGAGTGACGGCTCGATACAGAACAATGGTGGCAACACCATTGTTCCGGAAGCAATTTATTATGCGGAAACCGGTGATATATGGAACGCATGTTGTGGCCTGGGTAGCCCCAACGGTCAGAATCTACTGGATGCGTATCTGGAGATGGAGAATCGCGAAGGACACCTCCCATAGGACGGTCAGGTAAATTCTGTAAGTTTCTGAGGACATCCATCTGAATAAAGGCAAGATGAAGGAAAAATTGTGAGTCTGGCGTGAGTATGAACGTTTTGACGTGACATGGAGTTATTCATATTCCAAACAACCGTCTCTAACTTTCTAGAATTTTTGTTAAATGTAAACCATTCCTATCCCTTTATTTTAAGGAGACAAGCATGTCGAGTTCTGAAAAAATTCAAAGTGTAGCCATTCATCCGGCACTCGGCATTTGCCGAGTGGGTAATAGCCCGGATGAGTATTACTTTGGGTCCGAGGTGCCAGGTGAACCGCCTGAGGACGGTGGAAATTTCCGGGACAAAGAGGGGCGCATAAAACGGCAAGCCGCGCGATTTCGAATCTTCGGGCTGAATGCGGAAGGCAGGGTGATCAAGGAACTCACCGCCGAGGATGCGGACATAACCTGGCAAGTTTACGTCGCCAATAAGAAGGCCAACTGGTACCGGTTTGACCAGGCCCTAGATATTCCCGCTTCAAAGGGAGACCTGCCAGGAGTGCCAGCGATTGCGAGCGTTCGTCGGAACAAGGATGTCAAAGGCGCCGAACGCAATCAGCTCAACATAGATCCTGGGCAACGCATAATCTCAGGCAAAGATGTGAATGCGAATGGCCAGAATCTTCAGTACGCCTTTGACAGTGGGAGCTTCTTCGGGAAACGGGTCTATTTGGGGGAAATCAGAACCGATGGCGACGGTCACCTAATTTTTCTCGGCGGCAGAGGACTCACTCAATACAAGGATCCTGATCTGCCAAATCCACCAGTCCCAGGGTTTGCGAATAACCCGGGTTGGCACGACGACACAGCCGACGGTCCTGTCGATGCGACGGTGAAATTGCCAGATGGCCGGCTCCTCCAAGCCACAGGCGCGTGGGTGATGGTCGGACCTCCGAATTACGCCCCCGGCATTGATGCGTTTGTCACCGGATACGATCAGGTTTTGGAAGTCGCGTTAGAGATTGACCCGTCACTTAATCCGAATCCCATAAAATTTTATGACCACATCTACCCTCTGCTGAAGCGGCTCACACAAAATCAATGGGTCAACGCGGGATTCGCCCGCGACTTTGGCTGGGGAAGTCCGAGTGACTTTAACCATGCCACTCTGGTTGAGCGACTGAGCGATCCGCATGAAGACAACCGCCCATTGAGACAAGCGGTGTTTACGTCGTTCCGCAATCCTGACTACCAAGTGATGCAGGCGAATGAACTGTTGCCTGTCTATGGAGATGCCGTGACTCTTAGTTCATCGACAAAAGATCCTCGCGAATGGATGGCGATCCTGCCTCACCAATACAATTGGTTAAGCAAATGGGCCGAGGGGCAGTTCGAAACTGGGACATCACCTCATTCAAAACCATGCAAGGACCGCACACCCGCGGAAAGAGCCGCTGGCCTCGATGAGGCAGCACTAGCAGAAACGACTGGCGGACCCTACCACCCAGGTTGCGAATTCACCTGGCCCATGCGAAATGCCATCATGTACAACGCACCGTTTCGCATTAAACGTCGGGCGACTCCGGCACCTGATTGGGGCGATGAACTCACATCATCAATTGCACTCAAAGTCGGGGGGCCACTCGACGGGAGCAGTGCTGGCGACATCACCCGTTGG
>JAJDBO010000077.1 GCA_029261305.1 Nitrospirales bacterium | reverse complement strand
AGTACTTGCAGGACATTTTGATCTGCAAACATTAGAACAAACTCTTGGAAGGGCAATTATTGTAGGTTTAGTTCTTGGATTTGGTGTAGGAATTCCTTGGATGTATGTCTCAACTAAGTTTGGGAATGCTCAGCACGCATACATGTTGACATTAGGGGTTCTGTTTGTTTTATTTTTCTTGGCAAATTCATTTGGCGAATCAGGAGCTTTGACAGCTCTAGTATTTGGTTTAATGATTGGAAATAAAAAACATCTTTCAAAAATACTCAGATTCAAGCTGCCAAAAATTGAGATAGATGATCCTACACATAATCAATTAACATTTTTGGTAAGATCTTTCTTTTTTGTATTTGTAGGATTAATGGCAAGTTTTGGACAGGTAGAGTATCTCATATTTGGAGTTTTAATTACAGTTGCTGTTTATTTTGGAAGAGTATTTGTTGGAAAAATAACATTAACAAAAAGATTTTCTCTTTTAGATAGAGCAGTAACAAATTCCATGATTCCAAGAGGATTAGCAGCTGCAGTACTTGCTACTTATCCAATTACTATGGGCATACCAAATGCAGAAGCATATCCACAACTTGTTTTCTTTATAATTTTATCATCAGTAATAATTACCACAATTGGATTAGCAAAATCAAAGAAGATTCCTCCTCCTGAATCAGTTGAAGGTGGTTTTGTTAAACCAGATGAAGGGGAATCAGATGAAGGAATGCTCACTGATGATCATCTAAATGAATCAGTTGGCAACGGTTTTGTTAAACCAAGTGAAGATTCCCAAAGAAAATAGATTGTTGTAAACTATGTTTTTTAGAAAAGAAGTTAAAGATCTAGTGATTCTTTGAGACCTTTGTACCTATTTCTAATAGTTACTTTAGTAATATTTGCAGCTTCGGCAATATCACGCTGAGTCTTGTCCTCATCATTTTTTACACAAGAAAGATACAATGCTGATGCTGCCAACCCCATAGGATCTTTTCCAGCTGATGCTTCATTGTCTTGAGCCATTTTCAGTATCTTTGTTGTATATCATTTTGTTTTCTCTGCAATTCCAATTCTGCTTGCAATTCTTGCAACACATTGAATCGAATCAGTTACTGGTATCTTCAAATCAAGTTCTTTGACTAGTAATCTGTAACATCTTGCAATATCTTTTCTTTTAATGTTAGCTACTTGCTCTACATCTTTGAGATTTCTTGGAGTTTCAGTATCACGACATGCAACATAAAGTGCAGATGCCATCAAAGCTGAAACGGAACGACCATGAACTAGACCTTTTTCTAGTGCTTTTCTGTAAATGTAGGCTGTCATGCATTGTAAGTGATGCTGGTGCACCAGCTCTTGCCTTATTTCCGCCTTCATCTTGGGTAAAGGATCTCTATTCAGGTCCTGCCTCTTGTAGTTTTTCAGTAATTACAAATCCACACTTTGAGCAAAACATTTCTCCTGATTCATTATCAGTAACTAGTTTTCCTTGTGCACATCTTGGACACAGATCTTTACCTTTGCTTACCATGATTATTTCTAGAATCCTAGAATTCATAGTATTTATGAATCAACAAGTTTTTTTCTTGAAATTTTGTTTCAAATTTGAGGCGGATAATAATATTGAATAGTCATTATCGGGTTATCAAAGTATGAAGTTTATCTGGATTATTCCCATACTAATTGGAGTCTTTGTTTTATTTCCAGAAATTTATGCTGAAACCATTACGCAGAATCTGGAAGGGGGAATGGATATTCAAATTACATATCCTGAAGAGATAGTAGTTGGAAGAGAAGGAATTATCTCAATTTTAATTAAAAATAATGGATGGGAAAATAAAGAAAACATTTCATTTGGATTTTCACTATCAGCAATTCCTGTATTAATCATAGAGCCATCAGATAGAATTGCTTTGGATAAACTTACTCAGGGAGGATCATATGGTGAAAATATCAGTTTACAAATTCCTAATGATGCCAGTCTTGGGGTTCATTTTCTGAATTTAAAATATTCTCACGTTCTTGTTGCAAATAATGAAATACCACAACCCCCATTTTTTCACGACATTGCAATTCCAATTATCATAAAAGAAGATCCAAGTATTACTATACACACAAAAATGCCTGAATCAATTTTTGCAAATGCAGAGTTTCCTATTGAGATAGAAATACTATCAAAAGACATTGATATTAAAAATATCAAAATAAAGATAATTCCTCCAAAAGATATTGAATTTAGAGGAGAAACACTACACTCTTTCTCAAAAATAGAAAAAAATACGCCTGTGGCAATTACATCTCAAATCATTACACCTATTGATCAAGTAAATACTGAATACAAACTTCCATTTCAAATCATTGTAACATATACTGATGATATTGGATTAGACAAAGAAGATTCACAGACAGTCTCAGTAGTTTTACGACCTAGAACATTTATGGAATTAACTACAGATGGAGGAATTTGGATTGGGAGTTTCTTTATTGCTCCATATGTAAGTCTTGGAACAATTATAGGAATTCCAGCAGGTGCTATCATAACATTACTAATCAGAAAGAAACAAAATTTTAGTAAAAAACGCCCAAAAAAGAAACTCTAAGAGTCTAGTTTCTCTTTAATTCTTTGAGTATATTTTTCACTATATTCATTGAATAGTTTTATTTTGTTTTGAGCCAAAGCCATTGCGCCAGGTCTAGTGTTAATATGATTATTAGCGATTTTTTGCTCTTCTAATAATTTTTCAAGATTCTCTTTTGAAGATGATTCCAGTTCTGCAAGTAAAGTAGCAAGTTCTTTTTCAAGATTAATTTTGGTATCAGGTATTTCAGGTGGATCAGCACCGATTATCTCTTTAGTAGTTATTTTTCCAAATACTTTCTTGTCTAATTCAAGCAATAATAAAAAACGAAATTAGTGCTATAAATTTTATTTTATGAAATTTCAAAAAAGTGAGTGCAGTGCAAACAAACGTTTTATCTTTTTGATAATTATAGTAATTAATCATGGCTTATTGTATAGGTGAATGCAAAAAATATAAGGCTCTCAAACCATTACAGATTGGCAGGTATGCGGCTGGACAAAAAAGATGCAATTATTGTGAAATATTTGTAGA
>JAJDBO010000076.1 GCA_029261305.1 Nitrospirales bacterium | reverse complement strand
GTCCGTGACGTTCGCCTGCTCACAGGTCATGGTGGTGGTGAGCCTGCCCGTCACACAGTGGCCCAGTTGCCACACGCCCCAAGGCCGCTTTCCGTAAAGACAATACTTGTCCACGTCTGGCTCGGGATTCGCCTCCCACTGAAAGCCATGGCAATGCGGGGTGAAGATGTCTTGGGCGTGAACAATGCGAGCCATACAAGACCATCCACTCAGGATGTACAGCGCCAAGATCACGGCCAAGGCCCAATAAAATTTTTTGTCTTCACTGGGCACGTTGACTCTCCAAAATTTTCCTACCAATCCATTCCACCACTTGTGGTACACAGGCATTGCCTAATCCTCTAATTCTGTCCACCCGATGGGGAATCCCATGAGGTATTCTGGCCAATGAGGTCTTAATCGCAATCTCTTCTGAACGGGGACTCCAAGCCTGATTTTCACTTCTGTTTCCATATGTGGGCTCCTGCGCTTCCACTCGGATGGGCAATCTGCTTTGTGCCCCGATGACATTGGAGTACCCCAAAATCCACACTCTCTCCCGTGTGTGTGGGGCACCCATTGAGCATGCCGAGAGATTACTCCACTCCGCATCGTACCCGCACTCGGCCAAGTCTCCGAGAACTCGTCCCATTGCATAGTGAGTAAGGAGACCTGGTACGTTTTCCACCAAGACGAAGCGGGGTCGTAGTGCGCGAATACCTCTAAGGAATTCAAACCAGAGTCCGGAACGGTTGCCCACTCTGAGCCCTGCCTGCTTTCCGGCAACACTGAGGTCTTGACATGGGAAGCCTCCCGCCAAGAGGTCAACCGGCTCCACGGTTGCAAAGTCCAAAGCCGTGATGTCGGCATACTTAGGAATAGCAGGCCAATGCTTTGATAAGACCTTGAGGCAATACTCATTATTTTCGACCTGCCATTTGCATTCCATTCCAGCACGTTCAAGTCCTAAATCCATGCCCCCGATACCAGAAAACAAAGAACCAAAAGTCATTCCACCCCCAACTTCATTTCTTGATACGGACACGTAACGATTACAAAGGCTTTGTCCTTACTGTTCATGCTACCACCATGGGAAATGCTGAATGCGTTTGACCGTCGAGAAGGCGACCAGCTCTCTTTTTGCCTACGCGGTACGACCGAACTCCTTCCTCAAAAATATGGCAACAGGCATTGTTAATCGTGATGGCGTCCATATGGTCTAATGGGTCAAGGTTGGTCTCTGGTGCCCACTCCCCCCACTGCTTAAAGAACAACGGCACATTCGCGGCTTGGCATTGATCGCGAATCGACCGCACCCAATCAGGGTGCATGGGTCGTGCTCCGGGACCTGATTCTCCGCCGACGATAGCCCAGTCATAGGCACCACCAAACACACCATCCAGCATCAAATCCCCAACGTCGGACAGAATCGGTTCAAATGAAATAAACCGAAAAGCCGCAGGGGTGAGGGCCAAGTAAGGCACGCGCTCTTTGTAGGTTTGTTGGTCTTCAACACTCGTACCAAGCCACACGTTCGGAAGAATAGCGCCATATCCTTCTCGCAAGACGAGCCCTCTTTTCTTCCAGTCATCAATGACGTTTCTCATGCGCCGTGGTCGCTTAGTGAGTATTTGAAAGGTGTGGTGTTTGGCATGGGACATAGTGGTAAACACGGCCTGGATAAACTCGTCCGGCACATCCTCATGAAACAAATCACTCAACGAGTTCACGAAAACCTTTCTGGGTCTTCGCCAATGGAGCGGGACTTCCAATCGGTCCGGGTGTAGCGTGACCTTCCACGGGTCGAGCTTTTGCCGGGGCACCGTTCGGGCCATGTAACAATTCCGGCACCCTTCACTGACTTTGGTGCAACCCGTCACAGGATTCCAGGTCGCGTCCGTCCATTCAATAGTTGAGTGTTCGCTCATTCCACCCCCAACACCATCTCGTCATACGGACACGTCCGGTCCTCTTTAGGCGCACCTTTCACCAACCAACACACCTTGACGTAAGCCATCTGCGGGACAGGATCACCGGGCACCGTGATCTGAGTGGACTGATGATTGCCACTAATCACTTGCCCGTCTTGATCGAGATGCACCGTACTGACCACCGCCGTCACGTCCACATCGCCCGTGGTGGTGCGCTGAATATTCAACGATTCCAACGCCGTGTTTTCTGCAACGGGCATCGGTTGAATCGGCCCATACACCCCCGGCTCGGTGCCCACTTCAAACTGTAGATTTTCGAGATCCAGCACGTTGGCCGGAGTCAGCTTTACGTTGATCGACGTGTGAGGAATAGGAAGCGGTGGTGGTGTCGGTGTCTGCGCCATCGCAGGTAAAAGGCTTAGGAATAAAAGTAGGAACATTGGGAATAACGGAAATCTTGTTGTCATGATGGGACTCCTTTTAATCAGCAACATTTCGTGCCATTTCATTGAGGTAGTCATATTCCTGAACAATGCCTACTCGGTAATTGCCCGGCTCAATCGTCTGCGTATGATGCTCCTCATGTCGCAACTTCACTTCACGATCAACGGTGATATACACCACACCCTCTTTTTCATAGACACAGCAATCCTCAATTTGTTCAATCGCATGTGCATGCCCAGTCACTTCGCCTTCCGCTAAAATCCATCTTTTTCCTTTTGGTGCAAGTTTCTTCACCCCCTTGGGAAGTGCTGTAATTTCCTGAATCAACACATCGCCATGTTGCTGCTGCTTCATAATACCTCCTAGGTTAAAATCGCGGGTTTCCATTCTTGCTCAATGTTTCCTGCTCGCCAATTGTGTGCTTGCTGGACCGTTTGACATTGAGGGGCCACTCCTTCCACATGCCAAGCGCCTATGGATGGATTCCACATTTTCAAAAATCGCGCATGGGGAATTTCTGGTCCAAGTGACACATCAAGTAATTCATAAAAGTCATATACGTCTCGATAAATAGCAGGAACTACAAACGGCAATTCTTGCGCCGCCTTTTTCTCTAATGATTTTGCTCCGCACCCTTGGATAAATCGTTCAATGCCCATTCGCCGAACCAGTTCTTTGCGTTGCTCTACATTCTTAACCTCTAAAATCTTACGTGGGTCTAATTTCTCTATAGAGGTCAGGACATGCCAGCCTTCCATTCTGACTCCATTTAACGCATAGACCCCCCAACCATCAGGGTAGCCAATCGCTAACCCATCAATGCAATGTGGGCGGCCTTGCTCATTCAGGTTGAGGGTGGTGTGGCGTTCGGAGACCCAGCAAATATTTTTGTGGGGCAAAAACCATCCGGCATTTTTAGCCACCACCCAAAGGCCGTGAAGCTTTTCTGTTTCAGAATGAAGCCTACAGACATCATGGAAGTATTCATAAAAAGCTAACCAGTTTGCGTCGTGCTGACCATATCCACTGTCCCAAACACTGGCCCCAACACTGTCCCCAACACTATCCCAAACACTGGCCCGAACACTGTCCCCAACACTATCCCAAACACTGGCCCGAACACTGTCCCCAACACTGTCCCAAACACTGTCCCCAACACTGGCCCGAACACTGGCCCGAACACTGTCCCCAACACTATCCCAAACACTGTCCTGAACACTGTCCCAAACACTGGCCCCAACACTGTCCCCAACACTGGCCCCAACACTGGCCCGAACACTGGCCCCAACACTGTCCCCAACACTATCCCAAACACTGTCCCCAACACTGGCCCCTGGTTTAGTTTTTTCCAAATCGAAAACCGTAGCTCTGGTTAACGCATTAGAAAGCGGAGACGCGCACCATACAATATGGGGAGCATTCAGTCCCGCAACCATATACGCATGCTTTAGGCCCTCTTCCGCTTCTCCTCGATTAGCCAATTTCGTGGACAAGCCAATTTTAATCCATCGATCTCGATATTCTGCCAAACGCGCTTCTTGGTCTTTTGAAAGTGCATCAATTTCCATCACCTTCCTCCTTGGTTAAAAAGTGTAGAGAGACCAGATTCTAACTGGCTAGTCTAGCCAAGCATTTAGCGCCACCTAGACTGTAGCCCCGCAACCTAAAAGCCTATTGCCTCGCGTGTTCACACCACGCCGCTCTCTGCGTGATTCATTAATTGCAAATCTGTTCCCCGTGATCCATACGCGGGGTTATTCCACCACCTGGCACACTTAAATATTCACAGCCCGTTCGCGCATCAATATGGGGCACCATTCCACTTCGGTCTTCCCCGTCCGTGCTATCTCTCCAAAATGGCGTAATCGAAAAAATGGCGTTCACGACCAGCATGACGATTAACATCAAAAAAATGTCTCGTTTAATTTTTCCCCAAACTTCCATAATTCTCCTCGTTTTCCTTCATCCCTCTCCCACCTCTCGCGTTGCATCGGCCAAGGCCCGGTTTAATTCCTGCATCGCGGTTTCCGATCCGCCACAATCAGGATGGCGTTGTTTCGCGAGATGGGTAAATCGCGCCTTCACCTCGTCCCATGGTGGCGTATTCTCAAAGCCCATCACATGCCGCCAATTGTTTGGGGAGGGGAGGGCGAGAAATCCTGTGAAGGCCCGTTCTAAAATCATGGCTCCACCATGCCGTTCAATCCCACGCATATATTCCAAGGTGGCCGCAATCGCGGCGAGGTTGTCCGCGATACGTGTATACTGATCAACGGCTAAGACTTTATGGACCTGATCTTTGCCACGTTTCCAATACACCGCGACGCCTTGGTCGTCGGGTTCGCGTTGATTGGAATAGGGGAGCCCATCGAGTCGCACTTTCAGGTTGGTGGAAATAATGACGTTATAATCACGCACGCCTAACATTCGAAGTGCATCAAATACGCGGCCTACGCCATCGTTGATGGTGAGGTTTCGCCGGTTATGACTAAAACGTCCAAATTGTTTTTGTCCTCGTGCGGTACGTCGCCAGCCATCCGGCCAAGCCAAGGGGTAGTTGGTCATGGTTTCGTTTCCGTACTTTCATTCGCATGCACCTCACGCCAATGCTTATAGGCCTGGTCGTGCCCATAGGTCGCCCCACATAACTGGCACTGGTACCGTGGCGTCACGCCGATCCTGCCGTCATTGATTTTTTCCCGGTGAGTTTTTCAATCATGGCCAACACCTCTGGCCCACGTTCTCCTCGCTCACTGTCTTCTAGGACAGGTCGTGGCGGGATCGCACGCGGTTTCGGCGTTGGCGCATAATTGCTTTTCACTTCGTCTTCCCACCCCTTCCGGCGGAGCCAGGTGGCCGGGTGTGGAATAAACTGCCCCCTGTCCTTGGCCCACTGTTCCGAGGTCTTGGCCCGCTCTAACGATGCCATGATCGTATCTTGGAGGGACTCGTCGGGGTTCAGTGATGCCCATGCCTTTTCCGCATCGCCCTTGCTTTTCTTTTTAGGGAACGCGGCCCAAAATTGTTCAAATCTGCGTGCGCTTGTGCTCGCATTCGTCTTCGTCTTCGTCTTCGTAATCGTAATCGGAGCACTTTCAAGAAGTGCTGGTGATGAGGACAAGTGCTGGCAGATGTTTACAGATGTCGGATTTGGGTATTTACTCTTCAAGGCGCGGCAGGTTTGATGCTCCTTCCATTCAATAAATACCCCGTAGCGTTTCCCTTTTTCATGATAGGCAATCGTCAAGGGAGCCGCGCACAATTCCGCAAACCAGGATTCTATTTCTTCATGGGTAATACACCGTACCCCTGAGGTGCGATAGGGAAAACAGTTGGAAATTAAGAGCGCGGGCTCAGCTTCAAACCGTCCAAAATCATCAGCCTTGGTGATCAGTCGATCAAAGAGCACCTCTGCCTGGTACGACAATTTATCAATCTCCTTGGAGGTGCATTTCGATTCTTTGATGTAGCGTGTTGGCATCCTGCCTCTTCCTTAAAAACCCGTCGCTCGTAAAGAACGGGACGCCCATGGGGTAATCAGCCCCATGGGTTCCCTAAGCCTTAACAGGTATCCCACCTGGAATTTGCGTAGACAGCATGGCGGCCTACGCGGGCCTCAGATGGGGTAGGCCCCTTCTTAAGAAACGTCGCTCGTTTAAATGGTCACCATTTGGGGGGGTCTTTTTGTGGTCCTCCAGATTCTTTTTCACTGGTCTGAAACGCGCCAATGTTCAACACTTCAATTTGCTGGATATCAAACCAGTGCTCTTGAATGGGTTTCCCATCCATTAACTCTGTGGGTTCAACCATGATGCGCACGCAGCCATTGAGGTGGAACGTCTTGGCCGCCACGATCCCCCTAAACCCCGAGATTTTATCTTTAACTTCATCCCCAAGTTCGGCCATAGCATTCCCCTTTCTCGTCTAAAGTTTTTCTTCCGCGAGCGACGTTATTTTCTTCATCCCACCCACCGCCAGACTTTGTTCCGATGAGCGTGGTTGCTGCGGAGGGTGCTGGGGGCTTCGCCGAGACAGACCCATCCGCGTGGTTTAAACACCGCACCCCACACATATTTGCTGGGCGGCTCTAGGCAGTGCAACTGGGCATAGGCCCGGACATCGTCAATGGTCACCTTCCCACGTCTCAAGGACACCTCTTTGGCATGGCTCCGAAGGCGCGTTAGGAAATCCCCGTGTTGGGTTTCGAGATCGAGCAACCCAGCGACTTTGCGATCTTCGCCATTGAGGAAATTGAGTTGCATGAATGGCGTCATAAGAGAATCACCGTGCGTGGTCCATGGCCATCGTCCCAAAATTTTTCAGCGCAGAGGGAGGACACCTGGCAATCTTCCACGAAGAGGCAATCCATTAACGCTTTCACGAGATTATCGAGATCAGGCTTCTGATGATGTGGGGTCGCGAGAAGGTCGGCCCGGTGTTTCTTTGTCATCGACCTTGGAAAGGGGAGAAAAAACTCCACCCGTAACCGTGTGTGATCATCCAGCCGCCCATTGACGGTCGCTTGCACCACATCTCGCCAGACAAAGAACTCCATGACACACGGACGTTGTTTCCATTTGTCGCGTTGCGTCATTCGTGGTTTCGGCACTGGTGGACCGTGGATAATGATGTTCATTTTATAATTGCTGAAAGACTTGTTGTTCATGATGCGCGTCAATGGTGTCGGGTCTGGGTGCCAGTTTGGCTTCTTTGCTTTTTTGCACGTGGTATTTGGTGGGGACGAGTTCGCGCATGTAGTAGCGAAAGTCCGTAGACGTGGCGATCATGTCCGCGTGATCGAGGCAATAGAACACCCATCCGATGAGAGCGAAGACATTCCCCAGGACTGAAATACCCAAGATGATTTCCAACCACGGCCATTCCAGAAAAATGTTCATCGATCCTCCGCAGTCACGGTATTGATATGATAGGTCGTGGCCTTGCCGGGGAGCCGATCACGAAGGCGGCCGCCCTCGCGTTCGACCGAGAGAATGAAATGCTTGGCCTCTTGAAGAAGCCTGACTCGGTCGGCTAAGTCCTCGGCTTCGATATTGGTATGATCATGTTCAATGAGAATCATTCACGATCCTTCCCGTAACCGCCCCAACCAGTGGGCGCGGATGATGTTGGTGAGGTGGATGCGCTCGTCGGCTCTTTGGGCTTGGGAACGTTCGGACGCGAGGCGGTCCCTTGTGGGGACCACCGGCCTCGGCGTGTCGGCCACTGAAACCACGGGAGGGCCGTCAGGAAGTATAGAAAGACAAGAACGACCATCAGGAACCACAAGAACTGTCCGTGCTGATTGAGCCATTCCATCATGCCTCCTTACGCTTGCCCTATCAGGGACGTGGTCATTTCGCGGAGTGATTGATCGAGGCGGGCGAGGGCGCGCCGGAAGCACACGCCACACAGATCGTGGTCTTTTTTGGTGACTCCCTGAGTTCCCTTCATGACGTGCTTACTGTGTGGGTTGCGATAGCTATTGAAATAGATTTTGACCGAGGCCCCGCAGTCACAGACCGACGCCTTGGTGGGATAGTGCGGGGTTCGGCGGTGCTGCCGGGCACGATGTTTGAGGGGGAATTCTTGAAGCAATGATGGGGCCTTGTGCATGGGGCGCCTCCTTCAATGACTGCAATTTTAAAACGTGGTGGTCATTTCTAAGTAATTCACCTGCTGCAGTAATACAAAAACGCGAAAGTAATACCGCTTGTCGTTCCTGAGTGTTCATACGTAACTTCCTAGACGGCGCGTATTACTTTTTCATTAGAAGTAATACCGCGCTGGCCTTGCGCTTTTTGTACAAGTGGGAGAATCTCGTCATACCAATTCAGTGTATATGTGGCTCGACGCGCGAATTCATTTTCCACGGCACTATTAAGGACTTCAGCAATGGATACGCCACGTAGCGTCGCGTCATTCAGAATCAGGGTATGGAGAGCTTTCGGAGGTTTGTAAGGAATTGGATTGTCAATGACTGGTGGCCGTTTCTGGGTGCCAGGTTCTCGTGCGGGTTTCATGAGTATGTCCTTATCCGTGACTGGCAGAACCGTCATGGGCCTGCATGATCGAGACTGAGTGAGAGACATCGTCATGACTGCCTCTGTGATACATCGTGAGGTGTGACGGCACTAGGCAGCGTCCATTGGCCACAGGTCACACAATGATGAAACGGAATCGTGATGAAGGGCATGTGTGGATTGGAGCGGAATTGCAGCACGACCGGACCGCGACAGATGGAACAACGCATGGTGGCCTCCTGTGGTTAGGGTCGGCGTTTAATTGACGTGCCGATGATTACCTTTGAAGGGTCGATTCCCCTCACAGCGAAAAGCTTGAGGAGATTTTCAGCCTTCATTTTTGGGAGAGATTTTTTAATGTTGAGAATATTGCGGCCAGACATCCCAATTTCTTCGCCCAGGGCTTCTATCGTGCCTGGGTACGTGTCGATGCTATTGAGAATGGCGGCTTCGTCTAAGGAGTATTCAATTTGAATAGGCATGTCCTATTATTACTCCATGTCCTGGTAATGTGTCAATAGCTTTTTTCGCCTATAAAGAAAATAATTTCCCCATGGATGAAATTGCGCCGTGGAAAGAGCCGAAAACTTGGGAGGACGCCCTGTTTGCATGCCAAAAAAAGCCGCAATGGGAAGAGTTTATGAAGTGGGGGCAGGCGGCGGATCTGTTATTGGAAAAATCTGGCATAGGAAAAGAATCTCTCAAAAAAGCAAAGCTGATAAAAAATAGGAATGTTTTAAATACGGCCTTTAAGGATACAAGAAGCCCAGGGCTTGAATTGTTGGAAGCTGTGATTTTTGGGACAGGCCACACATGGCATGATTGGGCGCACGCTAATTTTTTGGTTTCCTGCGAGGAAAAGCCAAACAAGGACTATGTGAAACTAAATGAAGAATCCAAAGAATTGATGGACCGCTTTCACGCCAGGTTTCAAGACCGCAGCGATACGCAGGCCATCGAAAAGGCCCTCACCTACTATGTGGGGGATCTGGAAGAATTGGGTATGGACAAAAAGACATGGCTCCCGAAGGAGAAGCCCGTCAAGCCACATCCTCAGGAGCATTTACATGCGGCAGAAAAGGGCAGCCAATATGGAAAGCCCCCTAAATTGAAAAAAGTCTGAGCAACACATAGGTACAATGCAGGGATCATCAGTAAGTGGCCGATACCTAATGCATGGTGCATCGGAACTGGGACAAAATACTCGAAGATGCGATTGGGCAATCGAAAGAGCTACTTGACCTTTTTCGAGAACGGTATCCATGCTTAACCCATGAGCAATTAGTGAGGTTAGCTGTTCGATGGTACATGAAGGCGTCCGTCAATCATGGAATGGACCCGGAGACCTTGGAGCCGATTGCGTTGACTATAGATGACGATGCAGAGGGTCTTGATTGGCTAGACTAACCTCTATTTTTTTACCCATAAGGGCACGATTGTATCGAATTGGATACACTGACTGTATCTAAATGTCATACCTAATTCGAGGGGGCAGTAGTGGGCTTTATCCGTGATATTTTTGGCATAGGGAAAGGCAACGAGCCCCCACCCCCTACTAAGCGTATCAAGAAGCCTCGCCGGGCAACCCCTGTTGATGATCACAACCAACCACGCATTCGCACCTTGAATTCTGCCAGGCTGAATGAGCGGAAGATTGATGAACTGCTTGGGCTCTGTAAGGGTGTCGCCTCTGATGGTGTCGTGACCCAAGGAGAAGCGGAGTTCCTCAAGGAATGGATGCTCGCCAATAAGGAGATTGCGGAGCATTGGCCGGCCAACGTGCTCTTTGCCCGCATCATGGCGATGCTCGAAGACCATGTGTTGGATGACGACGAACAGCTGGAACTTCTAGAGACTCTCCACCAGATCATTGGGAAAGACCCCACCAAACCCGGGCAGACCAACACGCCCACGTCACTCCCGCTGTGCTCACCGGCGCCGGAACTCGTCTTTCAGGGT
>JAJDBO010000075.1 GCA_029261305.1 Nitrospirales bacterium | reverse complement strand
GGTGAGCAGATTCAAGAAACTATCGGTGATGGTCACGATTGGGGGCTCAATGTCTCGTATTCTTTGGAGCCAGTGCTATTAGGGACAGGTGGTGGATTAAAACAGGTCGAAACATTTTTTGATGGGGAGCCCTTTTTAGTGATAAACGGAGATACGATCTTCGACCTGGATTTGTCGGCATTAATTGCTCACCATCTTCAGGCGGACGCAATTGCTACGATGGTCCTTCGTGATGATCCTGATGTAGAGCAATGGGGCGTGATTGAAACGGGTTCAAACAATCAGGTTCTGACGATTACTGGAAAAGGGGGACCCATTTCAAATCCTGAAGAGGTTGTCACTCGACGTATGTTTGCTGGCATTCATGTGATTGATCCGTTTCTCCTACGTCATATTCCTTATGGAGTTCCTTCCTCCATCATTGATACCTATGTGCTGTGGCTGGAACGCGGTGCCACGGTTTCTAGTTATCCTCTGGCTGCCTATTGGTCTGATGTTGGCACTCCCAGCCGGTACGCTCAGATCCAGCAGGATTTCGAGTCAGGCCTTTTATGCCTCCCGGAATAAACTGCGACAATCTATTGACGACTCTGTCTGCATTTATGTCAAAATGCTGACTATGCAATGGTGGTATGAGTAAGCCAAAAAAGTCTCATCTTTCCTCTCAGGATGATCCAGCTGATATTGAAACGCTGACCCAACATCTATGTCGCTTGCAGGGGCAACTTTTGGAGCTATCGCGATCTCCCGAAGGAGTATCGAGTATCAAAGCCCAGGATCTTGCGCGCGAATTGGCAAGCGTTACTACTGCATTAGAAGGTTTAACCCTACCAACAGATACTTCTCAAAAACGCCGTGATATTCGATTAGATTCAACCATCATTTCTGATGACCAGGATGCGGGACATCGTCCTGAGACGTTTTCATTACTCGATAGTCACTTTGTCACGGATGCCCAAGGCCAGATTCAACTGGCGGATCAGTCTACTGGGCAATTACTTGAACTGCCTCAACCCCAAATCATTGGTCATAAATTCTTCGAATTATTTTCCCCGCAAGATCAGTTTGTGCTTCAGCAGCATTTTCACAAACTTGAGGATGGGGAGCCTGGTCTTGAATGGGAAATGCTTCTTACGCCATTGGGTAAGACCCAGTTTTCGGCCTTTATCACAATTTCCGCCCTACGCACTTCTGATGGGGGCGTGTCATCGGTGCATTGGCTTATTCGCAATCTTTCTGCTCACAAACGTGCTTTAGGTCGTGATGAGCTTGCACATGTTTTGAGCGAGCATATTTTGGAAGGGCTGAGCCTGCCAGAAATTCTTACGCATCTGTGTAATCATTTTGTGCAGCTGTTTGCTTATCCATTAGTTTGGGTCGCCCTAAAAGAATTGGACGGGGAAATCAAAGTGGCGGCTCAGGCAGGAACCCATCCTTCGCCAATGGAGCGGATGGACCTGCAATTATCCTCTGCGGATGTGCGAAGCGTCACCGCGGTCCTTCGATCTTCGATCTCCTACGTACACCGGGTGAATGATGAGCATTGGTCAAAGGATAGCGTGGCCGAACGTTATGGGTTTCAATCTTGTTTGTACTTGCCTTTTTGTGCCAGGGATCAAACATTAGGTGTCTTGGTGGTGGGCGCTACTCAGGTTGATGCCTTTGATGATTCAACCGTTCGTTGGTTTGAAGCACTCACACATCAAATCGCCGTCAGCCTGTTATTGGTCAAAGAATATGAACGACTTCGCGTGCGTGGTGCGGCCATCGCCTCTGCCGAGCATGCGGTGTTCATCACTGATCCTGAGGGTCGGATTGAATGGGTGAATGACGCCTATACGCGTTTGACGGGGTATGGAGCTTCGGAACTCATAGGTACGATCCCTCAATTTTTGAAATCTCGAAAGCTCCGCGCGGCCATTCGACAGGCTCACCGACGGACGAATCCTGGAAAGTTTTGGCGCCATGAGTTGATCGAGCAACGTAAAGATGGACGATCTTTTATGGTAGAGCAAGTCTTTACGCCGTTGTGGAATGATCATGGCCAGGTCACGCATTTTGTGGCCATTCATCAAGATATCACCGTTCGAAAAGAAACCGAGGCGAAATTTTTTCATCTTGCTCATCATGACCCACTCACCAACCTTCCCAATCGGACGATGTTTTTTGATCGATTGAAACAGGCGTTGGCTCAGGCTCGCCGTCATGGGCGTGCTGTCGGTGTCATCTTTTTGGATTTGGACCGTTTTAAAGCAGTCAATGATGAGTTTGGCCATGAAATTGGCGACGCATTACTTCGGACGGTGGCTGACCGAATTTCTCAATGTGTGCGGGCGACGGATACGGTCGCCCGCTTGAGTGGGGATGAGTTTACGATGATTTTACAAGATTTGGAGCGTGGCCAGGATGCTGGACATGTGGCTCAAAAAATCTTGGAGGCCCTGTCTCAGCCGGTAGAATTCAAAGGACGTTCAATAATCACTCAGGCCAGTTTGGGTATTGCCCTCTATCCATTCGATGAAACCGACCCTAATCTCCTCATCACACAGGCAGATCGTTGCATGTATCGGGCAAAGGAGAGAGGGGGGCATTGTTACCAATTTGTGTCCGAAGAATTCAATGCCCAAGCGTTTGAACAATTACTGTTAGGAAAAAGCTTGCAATCGGCATGGCAACAAAAACAATTCCTCCTGCATTTTCAGCCAGAAGTGAATGTGAGTACCGGACAAATTCTTGGTTTGGAGGCTATGATTCGATGGCAGCATCCTGAACTGGGATTGATTTTTCCTGAGCAGTTTTTTCCATTGGCCGAAGAAGCCACATTCTTTTCATCTCTGCAAAAATGGATTCTGCACCAAAGTTGCCTACAAAGCCAAGAATGGAATCGTCTGGGTTTGCCCTCTGGACCTATGGCGGTGAATATCTCCTTGAATCATCAAAACCCACAAGCGTTGGTCGATATGATTCACACACTTCTGCAAGAAACAGGGTTTGATCCCAAGGGGCTGGCTATTGAAATCCCCCAATCGATGGTCCTTGTCATCCCAGAGAATGTGTCTCGTCTGGTGAAAGAATTTTTTACCTTAGGTGTCGCCTGCGTGCTTGATAATGTCGTGGATACCGAGTCTTTGCCGAGACTTATCAAGAACATTCCCTTTCAAGGCATTAAGCTGGGTTCTTCACTGCTGGGTGATGTCCCTGTTTCCTCTGAGGCCGTCCAAACAATTCAGGATTGCCTCTCTATTGCCAGGGCCGCCCACCTTCCTATTGTTGCCAAAGGGGTTGAATCTGCCGCACAAGTCACGTTTTTACGCGAACATGGCTGCCATCATGTTCAAGGCTATTTGTGTTCACGCCCCTTACCTGCCGATGAAATGACTACCCTGCTGCGTAATTGGCGTCCCACTGTCCTTTAGTATGGTCATTCTTGCCGTCGTTGGATTAATGCAACGATTGTTGGCAAAATACCTCAATTTTCTTGAGGTGTAGGGAAAACCCTTCTTTCTCCCACCGAGTATTCCCCCTTTCATATTCAAAACAATTTCATCTGTACCTTCCTCATGAATGACGGAGAGGTTTTTCACTCGGGTAAACTATAGAGGTTCCGCATGGTTAGGAGAAAAATACCCATTTTTTTGAAAGGTGAAGGAAGACCCTTATTACTTGGATCGAGGTCATTTTTTATAGAAGGATTTGGTCCTTACTGCACTTCAGTGATTCTCTTTGAATAATAAATTCCCATTAATGGGAATTTGGTCCTGATTTTGCAGCTATAAAATATGTAAATGATTGCATCATAGGTTTCCGCAATCATGAAATTATTCAGGTATTCGGCAAAGTGTACAATTTTCAAAGAAGAGGTGCTATATGAAACTGACCATTAAAACCATAGGAATTGTATTCTTGGGACTTGCGTTACTCGGCATCACGTCAGGATGTGGAAAGAAACTTGTGAGGGGTTCCTCAGGTTCGGATCACCGAGTCGCTCGTGCGTCTTTGAAGGCTTTACCAAAGGGACAACAATCCAGACTAGTAGGAAACCTAGCTGGTCTTGATGAAACTCGTGTGGGGAAAGAGTTGGAGGGTAGGCCCGGAGCTTTAACGAGCGGACGTGATATCAGCGCATCAGACTTTGGTGTCGCAAGGGGTCGTGCTGACGATTCTGGTCTCTTGGATGATCCAAACGTCTCGCCAAGAACGACAATGCTGACAACACCGGCATCAACCTCTTCTTCACGTTTTGATTCACCCTATTCATCTTTTGATGGGACAGGGTCTAGATCTGCCGAATCAAGTCATAATCTGTCGCATTCTCAGGTCGGTCTTGATGAACAACATAAGGGGCTCTTGTCGGGGCGTGACGCCACACGCAATGGTGTGACCTTTTCAAAAGGACTCCGCGATATCTTTTTTCAATATGATAGTTGGCGTCTCACGGATGAATCTCGTCAAAGCCTTGAGGCTAACGCCGAGTGGCTCAAAACTCATCCTCACGAGAGAATTATGATTGAGGGCCATTGCGATGAACGAGGTACTCAAGCATACAATTATGTACTAGGCGAAAAACGCGCCACCATGGTTCAACAATATTTAGGCTTTCTCGGCGTGCCACAACATCAGTTAATTGTGTCCTCGTTTGGAAAAGATAAACCAGAATGCCATAGCTTTTCAGAAAACTGTTTCCAAAAAAATCGTCGCGCCCATTTTGGGTCGGACTTGAATATGGCGTCGCAGTAATAAGTTTCTGCTCGCAATCACTGCACGACAGCATATTTCACATACCCAAATGAGGCAAGAGGCAAGTCAATGTAATGGCCGCTCGTTTTCCTGTCCGGCCTAATGCTCTCGGTTGTCGATCCTTCCTATCGGCAATATTTGCATGTATTTACTGCAGATGGTGAATCCGTTTAAGTTTCCCCTTCCCATTATTTCTTCATAGCCTATGCCTACTGGTTGAACAAATCACCTGTGGCCGTGCCCATGGGCCTATCGCATATCCTCCTAGGGTTTTTCACATTACCTTTACCTTACTGCTCCCCTAAACTTTCTTAAGCGAACGATCTCATTTTTGAGTTGACGGATTTCCTGCACACCCAGGAAACCTTCTTGTTAAAACGATTCAATTTTTATTCATTATTAAGGAAATCAAAGTGAAACGAATCCTCTTTTTTTCTGCAATATTTGAAGTAAAACTGAAACATAAATGCATGTCTTGCCAATAACAGAACACAACTTTCTTAATGTTCACAGAAAACAATTTACAATCGTTGTTAAGGCATCAAAAATATCTGCCGAAAATATAGATACGAGTATGTGTATGTCGTGGTTGTTCCAGAATTGAGAGCGTTTAAAAACTTAAGGAAAATTAGGGGTGGCCAGTATGCAAATTTTCATAATTATTGTCTGTACCACTTTGTTGGTTTTTCCATCGCAAGTCTATGCATACATGGGGCCTGGATTAGGGTTAGGAGTAATTGGTGTAGTATTCGGTGTCTTGTTTTCTGTTCTTTTAGGCATCCTTGGTATTTTTTGGTATCCGATCAAACGCCTATTCAGGAAAACCTCAAATAGAGCATAATAATGGTTCAGGGGGAGTTTGTTATTTCAGCGATTCCGGTGTTAGCAGGAGTTATCATTGTGATGGAAATGTTTTTTTATTTCCAAGTCAGAGATAATGTCTATGCCTTGCAACGCATGGCTATAAAAGCAGCGGCTGTATTAGCAGCATCAAAAATATCAGATCATTGGAAAGAAAAAGTTCTACCAGGCTATGCTGCAAGAATACTAAATTCTACCTTGAAGATTTCTTATATTCTTGGGTTATTGGTGATCTCTTTTGGCATCGTTTATGGGTTGATAGGGATGCTAGTGTTTGAAAGCCTACCAGAAGGATTAGAACGATTATTGCGGCTCGATATGCAATGCATCGTTTTTGGTTTTAGCATAACCTACGGAATTCTCAGGAACAGGGTAGGGCATGGGTGATTATACATTCGCCTCAAAAGCCTTACATCATATCGCGCTAGATACATCGATCATCAAAAAAATTGGATTTGATATTGACTGCGCGGTTTCCAGGTTTCGTCATGCTCCCGTTAACTCTTCCCCTCCGGTTTTTATTGCGGGCCTAGCTCGGGCAGGAACAACGATTCTGCTGGAAGCTTTGTATTCAACTGATCAATTTACGACCCTGACCTATAGAGATATGCCCTTTGTAACGTCTCCCCTCATCTGGGGATTATTAACGGCAAATCATCGTCATTCTGTTGAAAAGTTAGAAAGGGCTCACGGAGATGGGTTACATATCAATTTTGATAGTCCTGAAGCATTTGAGGAAGTATTCTGGATGACATTTACTGAACAGAGGTTTGTTCAAAAAGGGTGGGTCGATCCCCAGTTTGTCGATGAAGAATTGGTGAAAAATTACCGACGATTCGTTGCGAATATTATCGCGAGAAATGATGGAAAAAGTTCGAGAAGATATCTTGCCAAAAATAATAATAATGTTTTGCGGATTCACAGTCTCAAAGAAGCGTTTCCAGAATCCGTTATCATTATTCCGTTCCGAAATCCACTTGATCATTCCCGATCTATCTTTGCGCAACACCAGCAATTTCGAAAAACCCATTCAGAAGACCCATTTTCCTTGCGGTATATGAATTGGTTGGGGCATTTTGAATTTGGAGAAAATTTCAAGCCTTTCAGAGTAAGCGATGAAGTCTTCCCTCGGCATAAAGATGAGCCCGATCAACTGAAGTACTGGCTTCGATATTGGACATGCCTTTACGAGTACCTGATTCAACAACATGCCTCAGAGGTCGTTTTTTTTGACTATGATAAATTTTGTAGTGAACCAACTCATAGTTTTGAAAAATTGGGGGAAATATTGTCTGTAGATCCTACCTTACTGAAACCGTTTTGTTCACAAATGAAGCATGCCACAAAGTATGGGAATCTGTCCGGGGGGCACGGGTTGGATACTCAAACAAAAAAAATACATGAAACATTAATAGGGCTCTCCTTACAAGCGAATTAATATATTAAAGAAAACTATGCTAATTCCTGAAGTTTTAAACCGCAATATCTGTAATGGTCCATTTTAGTCTTGGACAAAGAAAGAAAAAATGAGGAGTACATGCTAATATTTCCGTTTCCTTGTCGCCCCTACTTTAAGAGTAAAGATTTATACCATAAATCTGGATGGTGTTTGTTCTTGTGTCTCCTGGTCATTTTTTCATGTAAGGTGGCTCTTGCATCCGAAAAGAGACCAGAACCAAAAGAGACTTTGGTTGGAATTACAGAACTTTTTGTGTCTGCAAAGATTGGATTGGCGGAAGGTGGACCCACCCAAATGAAATTGCAGGACCTGGTTGAGAAAAAAATTGCAAATGCTGGCTTGGTAGTCCATTTAGAGATCGAAAATGAAGAAGAGAGTATCATCCCATCTCTTCACATTGATGTTGCAGTTGCAAAAGGAAAAAATAATTTCCACACTTTCTTTGTGACTCTGAGGTATTACCAAATTGTGAAACTTCAACAAGGCGGCGAAATTATTAGTCCTTCTGCGGCGACATGGGAAGTTGCTACCCTGGGTGTTGGCGATTTTGCGAGTATTCAAGAAAAAGTTGAGGATTTAACTGAGATATTTCTGAGGGATTATCGAGCGGTCAATTAAAGGTAGTAGTTTTATTATAAATACCATTAAGTATTTCATTTTGCTCGATAATATTTAGTCTGTTTGGAGGATCGTGGGGATCAAAAATCCTTGGAAAAATTCAATGTTACCTATGCATAGAACTCTTTGTTCAATCACTGGTTGACTTCATATCCCACCAATACTTGGTGAATTCCCAAAGCCAACATACTGTTTCTCGCCTTTGATAAGCCAATGAGTCAAGCGGTATGTCCCTAGGTTGTCATACAGGATCTCTTTCATTTTGAAAATCTCGCAAGAGGTAATATCTCTCCTCTTTATATAATCATCGGAATTGAAACTCTGATTTAATCGATATTAGCCATATTATAGTCAGGTTTTTCTAACTTTCTTCCTCATGAACAATAAGTTCATGACAGGGTAGGTGAAATCCATCTTGTAGAAATGCTGATGGGGCTGCATTTTGTGCAGTGGTGTTACGTTTCTGTCGATTGGGATCGGGGGAAAGGTTAGCATTCAGTTGGTTTCTGAGGCAGGTTGCTAAAGCCTGACCCGATGGAGTTTCTGAAAGATCCTTAGTCTCCCAAGGGTCCTCCCGCAGGTTATAGATTTCTTCCTTGCCATGATCTGTAAAAATATAGTGTAAATCTTGGGCGATCAATGATTTCATGTCTCCTTTAGAAACTGGAAACCAATCAGGGAGATACAGGGCATAGCGCACTTCGGAAAGGATAGGCGATATTTTGGCAGGAACGTCTTTTGAAATTCCCTTCCCATTCCAATACTGAGTGAATGAAGTTCCAGGAAAAATTCTTTCAGCAGGTGGAATTTTGAGGCCGACTAATTCGGAAATGGTTGCAGGTATGTCTCGAAGCGAAACCCATTCGGTCACAATCTTTCCCTTTGGAACTTTGGGAGGGAATGAAATAATCAGTGGAACATGGAGGGATGGTCCATAGAGAGAATGTCCATGGCTAGGAATCCCATGTTCAGAAAACTCTTCCCCGTGATCTGAGGTAATGATCACGATGGTATTGTCCAGTATTCCATTTGATTGAAGCTCATCAAGAAGTTCTCCAATTTGAAAATCTAAATAGGCAATAGACGCATCATACAAATTTTGAAGCCCTTGAGCTTCAGCAGGGGTGTATCGTTTCCAAAGGTCCGCAAACGGTAAAGAGTCAACGTCATTTCCAAACCTTTGCTTGTAAATGTCTGGCGGAAGATATGGTTCATGTGCATCAAAATAATTTAAATATGCAAAGAATGGCCGACTTTCCTTTTTTGCTAGTGGGAGCCAATTGAGGAAGGCTTGGTTAATTTCTGGAGCGGACTTTCTATTTAAAAGATCATAATAACTGAACCATCGCTCGTTGGGGATACCGAAAATTGTCCGAATGAGGGAGGAACTGACACCAAATTCCCCAAGAGAAAATTCAAAGTCTTCATAGTGAAGAAACCCACGATTTAGACCATAGACATAGCTGCAGTATTCAAGGTTAGCTATAAATCCAGCGGTTAGATACCCTGCATTATTTAATATTTCGGCCAGAGTAGGGTGAGAGGCATCCAGGGGATCTCGCCAATTCGCTGAGAGCTCATGAGCTTGATACCCTGTAAACATACTTGCATGTGAAGGAAGGGTCCAGGATGCCGTACTAATAGCTCGACTGAATATGGTTCCTGTTTTGGAAAATTCTTTAAGCCGAGGGGTTGTATCTCGGTCATAGCCATAAAGACTTAGGCTTTGGGCTCTGACGGTATCAAGGACAATGAATAAAACATTGGGTGCTTGTTTGGAAACTGTAGGTGGAAGTTCTTTTATGGCTTGGTATTCCTGTATTGTTTCCCTACCGATAAGTGTCAGGGCAAGGACGGAGCCAATGACAAGGAAAACAATCAGGGTCTTTCTCATAAATACCAAAAATCGTGGTAAGTTCAAAAAAATCATTCGCGAAATGAAGATAGTTGGTCCGATGCAGACCAATAAAGCCACCCATTGATCTAAGGGAAACAGCATGAGGAGTAGACTTAATGATCCTAGGAGGGTAAATAGAAAGATACTTGAACGAATGGATATCGTCTCTGACTTGAGGGAATTTACCAGAACAAGTGTCAGTCCTATTCCAGCGAATAGAGCCATATTCGCTAATGGGGACATCCATAGGAAATGTGGACTGTGAATAATATGAATTACGTGAAGCAGATATTTTTTAATGCCGTAAATCGCTATTTCACCTATGCCGGTAAGAATTCCTGCCCACATCCCAATAAGTATGTGGATAAGTGGTGAAGAAGTGAAAAGATCTTGAGATTGATTTTTAATAATCATTGAGGGCTTTATGGGAATTGCCTATCGAATTAATTGGGCTATAGTTTGAGTTTTTTGAAAATGGTTTCCGGAATTAACTTTATGATGGTCATTATCGGCCACCAAAAACCCGGGGTGTATACCACGTTTTTATTCTTCAAAATGGCGTTGTATATCTGGTTTCCTATCGTACTAGGGCTCGCAAAAAGTCCGTTCTTATTCAAATGAGCCGTCATTGGAGTATCGACAAATCCAGGTTTAATGGTCACCACAGAGACTCCCAAAGGAGCGAGGCGGTTCCGAAGACCTTGGAGAAAAAGAGTCACGGACCCTTTTGCCGCCCCATAAACATAATTACTCTGGCGTCCTCGGTCTCCTGCAACAGAAGAAATGACAGCGATGCACCCCTTTCGTCTCTGTTCGAAATAGTTTGCCAAGTGGGTCAATAGGGAGAGGGTGCTTAAACAATTGGTTTTAAATTCATTAACAAGTTTCGTCGTATCATTTTGGCATTCATCTTGGTTACTAAGGGTGCCATGAGCGATGAGGGCGATATCAATGTCGTCCAGGTTTGATTTTACGATATCAATAAGTTGTTGATGGAGTTCGAGATGATTCAAATCTGCTGGAAATTCCTCTGTGCGTTGAGCCCCTCTCACGCGTAAATCTGCTGCAACCACATCGAGTTTTTCCTTGTCCCGTGCCACAAGAAAAAATTCCGCACCATCTCCAGCGAAAAGTTTTGCGGTTTCGTGAGCTATCGAAGAGGTGGCGCCTAAAATGAGAATTTTCATGGGTTGCCTCATATTATGATGACAGTGTTATGAGTTGTTTGTCTGATTCGGCAATTGGGTGGGTATACGTTTCTGGATCGTTTCCATTCAAACATTGAGTGCTAAGGGGACTAGTAACTCGTCGCCAGAAACTTGAGGAAAATTTCTGATCCAGGAAGGGAATAATGTCTTCCCATTGTGGAAAAAAATTTTGAAAGTGTGAGGCTGACATTCGAGCGTCTTTGGCTGGATATACGGCCCCACCATATTTCTGGACAATTACATCCAGGGATTTTAATAATTCCAAGGTACTTGTACCTTGAAATGCAAAATCCAAGGCCAATGTTGTTCCCGGTTTTGGGAAAGAGAGCATCCCTGAAGAGGATAATGCTCCAAATTGCTTAAGTACTGCCAAAAATGAACCTTGCCCTGATTTTTTAATCTTGCTTAATAGAGCATGGATACCTTCATTTTGGTGCTCTAGTGGAATGACGCATTGGTATTGGAGAAATCCGCGGGACCCGTAAAGCCGATTCCAGTTGAGGATGGAGTCTAAGGGATAGAAAAATTGGTCATGGGTTTCATTCTTTAATCCAGATGATCTTGGCATGGACCGGTAGTACAGAGTGTTAAACAATTTTAAGGTCTTTGAATTTAAGAAGAAGGAGGGGAAATTAAATGGGACCTGAAAGCATTTGTGTGATTTTGGTGTAAGAGTAGGCGCACATAGTGCATTCCCATGATTGCCTCGAATAAATATCCCTCTTCCCAAATTCTTTACTGGTGCAAAACAATCGATCCAGGCGACCGTGTATTCAAAGTTTTCTTCGGAAGAAGAGGACAGCATGAAAAATTCTTCAAGATTAGAAAACTTTAAACGCTCTGCCATAATCCAAGGACTTTTAATGGGTGTTAATTGTATTTCAGCCCACAAAATTAGTCCGGTAAGGCCTAATCCTCCTACTGTAGCGCAAAACCATCCAGGGTTTTCAGTTCGCGAACAAGAGATTCGTGTGCCATCTGATCGAAGTATTTCAAAACTATTTACATGACATCCAAAGGTTCCGGCACGATGATGGTTTTTTCCATGCACATCGTTGGCAATGGCCCCTCCTATGGATACAAATTGGGTCCCTGGGGTGACGGGCAAGAACCATCCATGAGGGACAATAATCTTGAGAATCTCATTGAGGCTGATTCCAGCCTCGCATTTAAGAATACCGTTAGACGGGTTAAATGAAATAAAACGATTAAGCGAAGTTGTGTCGAGAAGTATTCCACCCCCGTTTAAGCAACTATCGCCATAGCTTCTCCCATAGGCATGCGGAAGAACACTAGATTCCCAGGATTCAAACTGAGGAGTTTCATGTGTCCAGAGTTGAGAATGAATCTCCTGTTCCTGGACCTTGGGGTAACAACCCCATGATTGATAGCGAGCCATAGTTGCTTTCAATATAGAAGGTTTCTAAATGGCTAATGCAGCCAAAATTGCCACACCTGCACCAACCACATAACTATTGGGGTCCTTGAGGGCAACAATGAGTGGGTCATCATCCAAGCTGCCTCGATGGGCCAAAAGCCATGTTCGACTAATCCAATATAG
>JAJDBO010000074.1 GCA_029261305.1 Nitrospirales bacterium | reverse complement strand
TCGCCAACAGATTGTGACAAGAATCAGTGACCACGAACTCAATCTCGCGGAGTTTCATAAATGGGCCGAACCACTAAAGGACAATGTCCCTCAAGTCCTGGCTGAAAATCTCTCAGAGCTGCTGGACACCGACCAAATTGCGACCTATCCTTGGAAACGAAACACATCGATTGATTATCAAGTGACCGTTGATATCACCAGATTCGACACAGCCCCAGACGGCAAAGCACATCTCATTGCTCGTTGGCACATCTTTGCGGAAGATACACGGACGGTCCTGGGCCACAAAAAGTCCCATTTTAAAACTGCCGTTCAGGGGACAGATTACGTCGCTATCGTCTCTGCATTAAATCACACCATTAGTGGCCTCAGCCGAGCGGTCGCCAAATCTATAATCGCCGTCCATCCAAAAAGAAAAAAAGCAAAGTAAGACCTGAATCCCTTCCATCAGTCGGATGGAACTACAGCCTATTCAAATGAATGTTTGGTTATGAAATAGAAATGAACGACGCTAAAGGATTCTACCCTTGAATTCCGAGATCGGCCGAATTGGCAATCAACGCACCAGCCTCTTGCATCTCCTGAAGGGCTTTTTGGGAATCCCCAGGTTGGAAATCTTTTCCTCGAACACCATCTTCTACCACTACGACTCGAAACCCTCGTTGGCAGGCATCCAAAACCGTCTGTTTCACAAAATAATCGGTTGCTAGCCCGAGCACAAACAAGGTCTGGGCTTCGACATCTTCCAGACGATCTTCTAGTGATGTGCCATCAAATCCAGAAAAAGCTTCTTTTCTGGGGTTCGTCGCACCGGAGACAATCAACGTACCTGGGGGCATTTTCAAATCGGGATGAAATTGGGAACCTCGTGACCCTTGCACACAATGTGCAGGAGAATCCCCACCTTGCTCTTTGAAGGAACCATGGTTTTCTGGATGCCATGCACGAGTCGCGACAATCGAAAAACCCTCCCTGGCGAAGAAGCGAATACAGGCATTGGCAACGGGAACAATTTGGTCCCCTTCGGCCACTGGTACAGCTCCTCCTGGGAAAAAATCATTTTGAAGATGTACCAATAAGAGCACAGACTTACGATCAGGCTGAGGAATAGCCGAACGGTTCTTACTTTCTATCCCCGTTGGTGTTTTTGCGAATTTCATATTTTTGATTTCGTTATGCGTGAGGCGTATAGCGTGATGGGTGGGAACAACTCATTTTTTTGCGCGATACTAAGCACGGGGGTTGCGCTATACAGGAATCACGCCACGATTTCCGTACCAATCCCCTTATCAGTGAAAATCTCCAAAAGGATAGCATGGGGAACTCGCCCATCAATGATATGCGCTTTATGTACACCAGCCTCGATGCCCTTTAAACACGACCGCACTTTAGGTAGCATCCCCTCGGTGATCGTGCCTTTTTTCACCATACGTTCAACATCTTTTTTCGAGAGTGTAGAGACATGTCGATTCTCGGCATCACGAATACCCTTCACGTCTGTCAAAACGAGTAGCTTTTCAGCCTTCAAAGCGCCAGCTATCGTACCAGCAACGATATCGGCATTAATATTATAGGGCTTTCCTTTACGGTCCACGCCAATAGGTGCGATCACCGGAATAAAATTATCCTGTTGAAGCTTGATTAAAATATCAGGATCAATCTTATCCACTTCACCGACAAACCCATACTCATCATCGGAATGACTGTCTGCCTCATGACTAAGCCCTTGAGCCCAAGCTTTCGCCGAGAAGGGTTTACACAGAATAAGACCAGCATCTTTTCCGGTAATTCCGACAGCCTTCCCTCCATGTTGATTGAGCATGGCCACGATTTCTTTATTGATCTTACCGCCTAAGACCATCTCAACCACATCCATCGTGGCTTTATCTGTGACTCGGACCCCGCGCTTAAAAGTGGATTTAATGCCAAGACGAGACAACATTTCATTAATTTGTGGCCCGCCTCCATGCACGATCACAGGGTTAAGCCCAACATACTTCATTAACATCACATCTTCAGCAAAGCCATCTTTGAGATCTTCCTGAATCATGGCGTTCCCACCGTACTTAATCACGATGGTCTTTCCGGCAAACGTCCGAATATATGGCAATGCCTCAATGAGGACATCGGCTTTTTTAATGAGTTTTTCCATAGCTATTTATATCGTGAAACGTCATTCGTGAAGCAAAAAACGGTTTTCACGCATAACGTTCCCCTAAAGGATGTACCGGCTCAAATCTTGATCCTTGACGATATCCTTCAAATGATCTTGTACGTAGGTGGCATCAACCACGACTTTTTTCTCGGCCAGTTCTTGCGCTTGGAAGGACACGTCTTCCAATAATCGCTCAACAATCGTGAATAACCGTCGCGCCCCAATATTTTCAGTTCGATCATTCACTTCAACCGCCGTCGCCGCAATTTCCTCAATCCCATCTTTGGTAAACTCAAGCGTGATACCTTCGGTCCCCAGCAATGCCTGATACTGTTTGACTAAGGCGCTTCGAGGTTCAGTTAAAATTCGGACAAGATCTTCTTTAGTCAGCGCATTCAATTCGACTCGAATAGGGAACCGACCTTGCAACTCCGGAATGAGGTCTGACGGCTTCGCCACATGAAAGG
The DNA here is from genome assembly GCA_029261305.1 of Nitrospirales bacterium. The sequence goes on along the minus strand of JAJDBO010000074.1, from coordinate 977 downwards.
CACCCGCCGCCACGAAAAGAATATGATCGGTCTTAACCGGGCCGTACTTCGTATTCACCGTTGAGCCCTCGACAATCGGGAGAAGGTCTCGCTGCACTCCTTCACGTGACACATCCGGTCCCGTATTTTTTTCTTTACCCGCGATCTTGTCGATTTCATCCAGAAAGACAATGCCCGACTCTTCAACACGATGGACGGCCTCACGAGTGATTTCATCCATATCCAAAAGTTTTTGGGCCTCTTCTTGCGTAAAATATTTTAAGGCTTCGGGGATCTTCATGACTCGGTTTTTCTTTTTCCCCGGCATCATGCCACCCAACATTTCCCGAAGATTGTTTTCGATGTCTTCCATTCCACCCACATTGGAAATAATGCCAACCGGGAGCGTGCGCTCCTTCACTTCGATTTCCACCGTCCGTTTATCCAACGTTCCTTCGCGTAATTGCTTGCGAAGTTTTTGTCGAGTGGAATCTTGAGGCTCTACGGATGCTTTGCCATTCGATTCGTCACCCTCATCATGACTGGTGGTCTTTCTTGATGGGCTTGGCGGGAGCAACAAATCCAAAACGCGGTCTTCGGCAATGTCTTCGGCTTTCCGCTCAACGCGTTCAAGCGAAGAATTCTTCACCAAATTCACCGATTGTTCGGTGAGGTCACGAATGATCGCTTCGACATCCCGCCCTACATACCCAACCTCGGTAAATTTAGACGCCTCAACTTTTATGAACGGCGCATCAGCAAGCTTGGCAATCCGTCGTGAGATTTCAGTTTTTCCCACACCGGTGGGCCCAATCATGATGATATTTTTCGGAAAAATTTCCTCTCGAAGTTCAGGATCCAATTGTTGCCGCCGCCACCGGCTCCGCAAGGCAATCGCCACCATGCGTTTCGCGTCACTCTGACCAATCACATAGCGATCAAGCTCTTCCACGATTTGTCGCGGAGTCATCGCATCAAGTTTCACAGGCTGAGATGGG
>JAJDBO010000073.1 GCA_029261305.1 Nitrospirales bacterium | reverse complement strand
AGCCAGGAAGTCATGACGGAGGAAGAACTCTTCCGTCAATTAGCCAGGGAGAAAATCAATCCTGACAAAAAAGTCCACAGGCGAGCCTCGCTGATGGGACGAGATGCCGATTTCAGCCTATTTCGATACGTCATCCCAGCTAACCAGGTCATGAGGGATGACCTACCCACAGGGGCACATGATTTTATCCCTATCAATCCTGGGGACACATACTCTCCTGCACAACAAGAGATATATTTGGTATTTGGGTTAGTCACCGCATCCTTTGATGAAATCCCACTCAGCGTGGAGTGCCACCTGGAAACATCAAAGATTTCAGAAGAGCAACCAGCCATTGCCCAAGACCACATCGCCATGGCCATGAATGAACAAACTGGGTACTTCATGCTTACCCCGCCAGAAACCGGATGGCCCATTGGTCTTCATCGCTGCGGACTCTATGTCGGCAATGAGGTTTCTGCCTACACCCACACCGACGAAGTTCGATTTCGAATCATGGAAACAGCCTCACCTTCCTGAACCATAAAAGGTCGAGAATATTGGGGCAGATGTAAAGATGAGGACCTTCTGCACTCTGACTGGTACTCACTAAGGAAGAGAGGGTTTGGAGGGGAATTTTCTTTTCAACTCTTTTATGACCGCGAGGCGCATATCCCCATAGGTTGCTTGTAACTCAATGCGGTTGTCGCCACCGATCTTAAAAAATTTCAATCCCTTTTGTTTGCCTTCTGCCAAATAGTCGTTGGTCGCGACGATATACATTCGTTCAGGATCCAAAGCGTTTCCGTCGATTGTCCAGGTGCCATTTTGGTGTCTGAGGTTAGAAGACACCTGCAAAAATGCTCCAGTATCCTTAAGTCGATTTCCAGTAGAAAGAAGCTGCTCCAACACCTCCCCCTTAACCTGCAATCGAAAAACCTTCCCATCCCAGGGGAGCACCCGCAGAACATCATATTGGGTAATAATTCCTACATCCAACACATCATCAATTCGAATGGACCCTGCGTTAAACACACCAAGTTGCGCGTTGGCCTCAACCTGTAACGCATCGGCAATAATGGCTCCAATTTCAGCCTGTTGAAACCGTACTGTGGAATCTCGCCCATCGATCATCTGTGGAAGATCGCATACAATCGCTCGTGGGGAAAACCCTTCTCCCTCAAAAGCCTTGAATGCAAGGGCCACCCAACGCTCTACTTCCTTGGCTGTGGCCACATCGTTAGCCATGGTAGAGTCAATAGGCACATATTCAGAGGCGATAGAAATATTTTTTGAAACTGGGTGATATCGTATTCGATGGATATAGACTGTTTTTGCATTGGCATCGGCCTTGGCAATAGGAGTGTTGTTCTCCCCTCGAAAAAGAAGCATTTTTGAATGATTGTGACCACCCAAAACCAAATCAATAGTAGGAAATTGCTCGACCAATAATTGATCATCCTTAATATCAAGATGCGTAATGGCCACAATAACATCTGCTCGTGATTCCAAATAATGAAGCGCCCTTTGAGTCGCGGTTTCATAACTCTCAATAGAGGCATAACTCCGACCCTTCTCGTCAATGTCTCGAATCGTGATTGAGAAAAAACCCAACCGCAGTTGTTGGCCATTCACGGTCCTCACAGGAACGATAGAATATTGAGTTGTCCCAGGCCATTCAGCACCATTTTTTCTTTTGACATTGGTGGCTAACAATTGAAACTGTATTTCTTGAATTCGCCTCAAGAAATCCTCTTCAGACATTCCAAATTCATGGTTGCCAAATGTGGCAAGATCCACTCCCAACGTATTGAGTACGGCAACCATATGCTGACCATTGAGTGCCCGCCCCTGAAGCTTCGCAGTCCCTAAGGCCGAAGGGCTAAGAAAATCTCCTGCTAATATCGCAAGCGTGTTGGGATCTCGGCGTTCTAATTCTTTCAGCAATTGCGCCACTCTCGCCAATCCTCCAACCTTGCCATTACTGAGCGCGTCAATCTCATACACGTCATTCATGTGAAGAAGGGTCACCTCAACAAAAGAAGACCCGGCCGTTGTCGATCGAGAATTACCGACGTCTTCATGGGCACAGCCGCCAAGAAATAGCCAAAGAATAATGGAATATACCCGTATGAGATTTATACGTTCTAACACTGCGTGCATACACAATCCCTTGATATTGAATCTTCTTTGGGTGAAGTATTTTCTAATTCAGTACCGAAGTGTAATTCAACAAGTCACCGTCTAACAGGCTCAGTTCCATCAAAGTAAAACGGATACCATGAGAAACTTGTTCAGGGTCCAGTTGACGAAACCCAAGCTTCTCATAAATGCTAACGGCATTCGGAGAGGCATGCACCGTTAAAGTCAACACATCCACCCTATTCTTTAGGCAGATTGTCACACTTCGATGGAGAAGCTCCCTACCCAGACCCTGACCTTGATAACCTGTGCCCACAAAGAGCAGCGAGAGATGACTATGATCTCGGATTTCAATAACCCCGATGATTTCGCCATTCCACACGGCCACCAGAGCGAAGTGGTTCATCTTCCGACGAGCATGCAGTGCGTCGGGTGTCACATACCGCAAAAATTCTTCCTGCCCTTCAGATGAATAATGAGGGGCGATGTCTGTAAGGAAAACAGACCTAATCAAATCATGGACAGCAGGAATATCCTCTGGCACCAATAATCGATAGGTCAATGGATCATTCATGGCGAAAAGTTATGGGAAGGGATAAGAGCTGAGTACCTTCACCCCAGGCTTTGGTGCTTATGGTAGTTCTCGAATCTGAATGGAATCAACCCGTTGCTGTGCCAACACGTCCGAGATAATCACGACCTTTTCTCCCATCTGGAAATGTTCTCGTTCTTTTAAAATCCTAAAGGCCGTTTGCAGGGTTTTTTCAGGATCTGAGCTAAAATTGATCCGAAAGGGAAACAGGCCCCGGTTGAGGGTCATGGTCCGACGAGACTGACTTCCATTGGTAAAAGCATAAATGTTTGTCGAAAAGGGACGACAATTGGAAACGAAATCAGCCATGAGGCCTCTTCTGGTAATAACGACAATTCCTTTGGCTTGAAGCCCCTCGGCGAGCTGAACCGCCGCAATGGCTAATTGTTGTTTGTCTTGTTTCAGTCTTAATTGTTTCGCAAACTGTAAGCCTGGAATCGCTTCGGTTTTGATCGCAATCTTTCGTAGATGTTCCACACATTTAATCGGGTATTTCCCGACCGTGGTTTCTCCAGATAACATCACAGCATCGACTTCTTCATAAATCGCATTCGCCACGTCAGTGACTTCCGCGCGCGTGGGGATCGGATTTTGAATCATCGATTCCAGGAGATGCGTGGCGACAATCACGCGTTTTCCATATTCCGCGCAGAGCCGGACAATGCGGCGCTGCACATTCGGCAAATCTTCCAGGTCGATTTCCGCGCCCAAATCTCCACGAGCCACCATGATGCCATCCGATTCCTGAATAATGTCTTCCAGATTGCGAACCCCTTCTTGATCTTCAATTTTCGCAATGATTTTAATTCTTCCGGCCTTGCTGCCCATGAGGTGCTTGAGTTGCCGAATATCCTCAGCCTCTCGAACGAAAGACAGGGCAATAAAATCCACATCTGCAGCCAAGCCAAATAAAATATCTTTTTCATCCTTGTGAGTAATCGCAGGAAGATTGACACGAATCCCTGGCAAATTGACGTGGCGTTTGCTTTTCAAGATACCCCCATCAATCACACGGCACTGCATGAGGCGATCGTGTTTTTCCAACACCTCAAAATTGATCAACCCATTATCCACCGTAATTTTATCTCCCACATTCACGGTCTCGATTAAATCGGCA
>JAJDBO010000072.1 GCA_029261305.1 Nitrospirales bacterium | reverse complement strand
TGCCAGGAAACTTTTTAAACAGTCCCTACTGCCGAAACCAAAGGACCTCGTCGCACGGGTGTGAAACCCTGCATAAAATGAAATATAAAATGTTCGATTCTCGCTTTCCCGAGAATGACTAATCTCTTCTATCGAGCTTTCCTTCCATCCATCTCCTAGCTTGACTCAAAGCTTGACTTACCTTTGACTCATCTCCAGAGTAAAATCCATTAGTACCTTTGGAGTGACAACATGACCATTGTAGAGGCCGTTCGGCTTGCGGCAAAGAAGAAAGTGTTATTTCTCCCTCATGCCATTCGCCAGATGTCCAGGCCGGATCGGATGATTACGCCGAAGGAAGTGGAACAGGTTGTGATAACAGGTGATCTTGTGGAAGACTACCCACAAGACCACCGAGGTCCGAGTTGCCTACTGTTGGGACCTGGTAAGGAGAGCCGACCGATTCATGTGGTGTGTTCTCCTAAATCTGACTATTTGGCCGTGATCACGGCATATCTCCCTGATGCCGATCAGTGGTCATCTGACTACAGAAGGAGGCGCTAAATATGGAATGTCTTCATTGCAAAGGGCAAATGGTCCATGGGGCCGCTCCCTTTAGTCTGGATCGAAATGGCTATCATGTTTCCTGGGATGCAGTGCCGGCCTGGGTGTGTACCCAATGTGGTGAGCCGTATTTCGAATCACGAGAGGTTGATCTTATTCAAAAAGCTTTAGAAGGTCTGGATCGGGAAAGTTCTGCGATAGTGGCTGGCCAATCGATATCTAAGTCATAGCGCTGGGAAATAACCATGATCAAAGAACATGACCGAATTGTGTTAGCCGTTGACGTTTCTTCTGAAGGCTTGGTGGCCGGTGATGTCGGGACGGTCGTGCATGTCTATCGCGATGGTGAGGCTTACGAGGTGGAATTTACTACGTTAGAAGGGAAAACGGCCGCAGTGGTTACGCTGGAATCTGCTCAAGTGCGTCCTGTTGGTAAACGTGAAATCACTCACGCTCGCGAACTTGCCTCGCGATAGTCTTCTTCAACTACCATGTCACATCTCTTGCAAGACGTCTGTCATGCTTGCTTCGAGCACCTTCTCTAATCTGTCAATCCCATTAAATCTGATGCTTAGGCTGGGGCGGGAGAATTTACCTGGACCTCAAAGCCCATGTCTTGGATCATTTTCTGGACTTCGTGGGCGGGGTCGCCTGGGGTGGTGAGGTAGCCGTTGACGAAGAGGGAGTCGGCGACATAGAGGGCTAGGGGTTGGAGGGAGCGTAGGTTGAATTCGCGTCCTCCGGCGGCACGGAGTTTTCGTTTGGGGTGGAGAGGTTGGAATTAATAATTGACGATATGTCAAATGTGACATATTATGATATGAGGCAAAAAGCGGGATGAGCGATCAAGAGATTCGTAAACCCCTTGTCTGGCTTCGCGGTGAAGTAAAGACTCCACCATTTTCCAAAGAGGCAAGAATCGAAGCTGGGTATCTCCTCGGTCTCTTGCAGCGTGGAGAACGGTTGGGGCTTCCGCATTCTCGGCCAATGACGGCCATTGGGCCACGGTGCCATGAATTGCGGATCAACGATAGCAACGCTACATTCCGTCTTGTGTATCGGGCTGATCCTGATGCCGTCATCATTTTGGAAGTGTTCAAGAAGAAGACGAGGCAGACGCCCAAGGCAATCATCGAGATCTGTCAACGTCGGTTGAAAGAATATGATCGGCTAACTGGCGAATAGGCAAATTAGGAGAGTGTGCGATGAAAAAAAGTAAACGAGAAAAAATCGAAGCCGCAGGATGGGTCGTTGGATCAGCGCAGGAGTTCTTGGGCCTTTCGGATGCGGATGCGGCTCTGATCGAGTTGAAGTTGGCCTTAAGCCGCAGTCTGCGTGATCGCCGCCAACGACGAGGGCTGTCTCAAGTTGAGTTAGCCAAACGCCTTCGTTCCAGCCAATCTCGTGTGGCTAAGATGGAGTCGGGCGATCCCTCTGTTTCGATGGACCTATTAGTCAGTTCCCTTCTTATGCTTGGAGCCAAACCCGCTGACCTCGCCCGCACTATAAAAGGCGGAGATAGTAAAGGCCGCCATGCTGCCGCCTAACTATTTTGTAACCTACCATTGTTAGGACTTCCACTTCATTTCTAGGTTGACCCATAACTTGACTTACACTTGACTCATCTCCAGAGTTTATTTCACCCACTTTCTTTTCATTTTGTGAATAGTTTTAATCTTTACATTTTATGGCGAGGGATTCTGTGACCCCAGATGACCGCTATGATGCTTCGGATCTGCCCGAGGTTCAGTTTGAACCTGGATCAAAGAACCAGGTACTGAAAAATCGGTTCGGCATTATCTCAAAATCGATGATGGATGATGCCGAATCTATAGCCTTAGAAAAGGCCTTAGATCTCCTGATTCGAAAGTTCGACGAGACTCATAGTTTTACTACCGAAGACCTCTGTGACTGTCACCGAGTTTGGCTTGGAGATATCTACGATTGGGCAGGGCACTATCGTCAGGTGAATGTGAGCAAGGGCGATTTTCTCTTCGCTGCAGCAGCCCATATCTCCTCTTTGATGACGCAATTTGAACGAGACGTGTTAGGTCGAAGAACCCCCTGCCGTTTTCCCACCCGCCAAGAAATCTTGCAAGCACTGGCAGAAACGCACGTCGAGTTGGTGCTGATCCATCCGTTTCGAGATGGCAATGGACGGCTTGCCCGTTTGCTCTCTACCCTCATGGCCCTTCAGGCCGGGTTACCGTTGTTAGATTTTGGTGTGCTGACAGGGGAGAAGAAACAAGACTACTTTGCGGCGATTCGCTCTGGCCTAGACAAACACTATGCTCCCATGGAGAAGCTTTTTGAGGAAATTATTGAGCAGAGCTTTTCGACCTCTTAACCGGTTTAGCCTTTTCCTTTTCAGATAACATTCGCGCAATCTCTTCGACTGGCATGCCGGTTTCAATGGCGGTGGAGCTGGCAATGTTGGTGATCAAACCTTTCCGGTATTTTTCCGGGGTCTTGAGAAACGGGTTTGTTTCTATGAGAGGTTTTTTTTGCATGGCGTTTTTATCCCAATACGTATTATATACCAAGGATATTCCTTAAAGCATCATCCAATAACCGTGTGATATAGCCTATTTAGGCTGGGGTGGGTGAATTCACCGCGACCTCGAACCCCATGTCTTGGATCATTTGTTGGACTTCGTGGGCGGGGTCTCCTGGGGTGGTGAGGTAGCCGTTGACGAAGAGGGAGTCGGCGACATAGAGGGCTAGGGGTTGGAGGGAGCGTAGGTTAAATTCACGGCCTCCGGCGGCGCGGAGTTCTCGTTTGGGATGGAAGAAGCGGAACATGCTCATGATTTTGAGGCAGCGTTGTGGGGTTAAATTATTCTCGTTTTCTAGAGGTGTTCCGGATGCAGGGTGAAGCATGTTGAGTGGGATGGAATCGGGATTGAGTTCTTTCAGGGATAAGGCGAGATCCACGAGGTCTTCGTCTTGTTCTCCCATGCCCACGATGCCACCTGAGCAGAGTTCGAGGCCTGCGGCTCTTGCGTTGTTTAGCGTGGTGACGCGGTCTTGAAAGGTATGTGTCGTGCAAATAGAGGCGTGGTATGCTTCGCTGGTGTTCAGGTTGTGATTGATGCGATCAACCCCTGCCGCTTTGAGTTGTTGGGCTTGTGGCTCGGTGAGTAGTCCGAGGGAGCAGCACACTTGAATGGGTAGCTCTTTTTTAATTTCCCGAACCGCTGTCGAAACCACTTCAATCTCCCGATCTAACGGGCTTCTTCCACTAATCACCACACAGTAGCGTTGGGCTTTGGATTCGGCGGCGCGTCTTGCCGCTGTGAGCATTTCGTCAGGGTCGACGAGCGCATAGCGTTCAATGGGCGCTTTGGAAATGGACGATTGCGAGCAGTAATGACAGTCTTCCAGGCAGGCGCCGCTCTTGGCATTGAAGAGCATTTGCAACGTGACGGTGTTGCCAAAGTGCCGATGTCGGATTTTATACGCGGCGTTTACCAACCCAAGTAAATCTTCATCTGGCGTTTGGAGGAGTGACAGCCCTTCTTCGCGCGTGATGTCTTCATCCTGTAACACTTTGTCTGCGAGTTGGGTGTAGTCTGTCATGTGCGTGCTCCGTTGATGGGTTGGCCCAGAAATGTCAGTGAATCGTCAGCGTTGGTGGACAAGCAGGACTTAACTGGCCTGGTGAACCAGTGCGGCTTTTTCTCGAGTGCGTCTATCGAGAGCAGGCTGCGAAGGGATCGAATCATATTCGGCTTGCGGAATTTGCGGTGCGTCTCGCCACATGTTTTCAAGGCCATAAAATGTGCGAATGTTTTCATGG
>JAJDBO010000071.1 GCA_029261305.1 Nitrospirales bacterium | reverse complement strand
ATCTTAAAGGCCAATGCAGCAAAAGGCTCATCATCATTAGCCTTGCGATACAAGACCTCCCCCGAACTGGGATCCACCCCCTCAACCTCAGGAACATCCAAAGGCGAAGGCAGAAGATCAATAACCGCATCCAACAAAGTTTGGACACCTTTATTTTTAAAGGCAGTACCACACAATACAGGAGTCACCTTTAACTGGTTCGTGCCTGCCCTAATAGCTCGCCTAATTTCACTCTCCTTAAGAGTTTCACCGTTCAAATACTGCTCAAGGAGCACTTCATCAAACTCAGCCACAGCCTCAAGCATCTTCTCACGATACTCTTCAGCCAACGGCAACAAATCAGAAGGAATCTCTTCTACAACATAATCAGCGCCCAGCGATTCATCATTCCAAATAACCGCCTTCATGGTCACCAAATCAATAATCCCTAAAAAGTCAGCCTCTTTACCAATTGGCAATTGGACCGGAACTGGATTTGCACCCAAGCGATCAACAATCGTCTGGATACTATTAAAAAAGTCAGCACCCATTCGATCCATTTTATTCAAGAAAGCAATTCGAGGGACACTATATTTATCCGCTTGCCGCCAAACCGTTTCCGATTGAGGCTCCACGCCCTGAACGGAATCAAAGACCGCCACGGCGCCGTCCAACACCCGGAGAGAACGCTCAACCTCAACCGTAAAATCCACGTGACCAGGAGTATCAATAATATTAATTCGATGATCTTTCCAAAAACAGGTAGTCGCTGCAGAGGTAATCGTAATCCCGCGCTCTTGCTCCTGCGCCATCCAATCCATCGTAGCGGCACCATCATGCACCTCACCAATTCGATGAGACACGCCGGTATAAAACAAAATACGCTCAGTCGTAGTCGTTTTACCCGCATCAATATGCGCCATAATGCCGATATTCCGAGTACGCTCTAATGGATAGTCTCTACCCAAACCATTTACTCCTTCTCACACGAAACCTACGCACAGACAAAAATTTTAATATTCAATTATAAAGCTGGATGTACGCCAGGAAATTACAGGGCAGGCCGAACACCAAAACCATCCCACAAATTACCAACGATAGTGAGCAAACGCCCGATTAGCCTCAGCCATCCGATGCGTTTCGTCACGCTTCTTCACAGCAGCACCCGCACTGTTCGCTGCATCCATAAGTTCAGCAGCCAACTTCTCTTCCATACTTCGACCAGATCGAGAACGCGCGCTCTGCTTAATCCAGCGGAAAGCTAAGGCCATTTGACGAACTGGCCGGATTTCAACTGGAACCTGATATGAAGCACCACCGACACGGCGCGACTTCACCTCAACCATCGGCTTCACATTACCAAGCGCGGCATGGAAAACTTTTAACGGATCACCACCAGATTTCGACTGAACCAAGTCGAGCGCCCCATAACATACCCCTTGAGCCGTGCTCTTCTTACCGCGAGTCATAAGGATATTAATAAACTTACCCAACAACTGGTCCTTAAATTTAGAGTCCGGCGGCGGAGTCCTATGGTCTGCACTCTGTCCACGTGCCATATGTTATTCGCCCAATCCCTTAAAAATCATTCAAAATAAAAACTTAACTCGACCGAAAGCCACTACTTAGGCTTCTTTGCCCCATACTTGGATCGGCCCTTCTTTCGATTAGCCACACCAACAGCATCTAATGCCCCACGAACAAGATGATACCGCACACCAGGCAAATCCTTCACCCGACCGCCGCGTACAAGCACAATCGAATGCTCCTGAAGATTGTGGCCCATACCAGGAATATACGTCGTCACCTCCACTCCAGTGGTCAAACGAACTCTTGCGACTTTACGCAGAGCAGAATTTGGCTTCTTTGGGGTTGTGGTATACACCCTCAAGCACACACCCCGTCTTTGAGGGCAACTATTTAATGCTGGACTCTTACTTTTAAACTTTGGAGGCTTTCGCCCCTTCCTAACCAATTGATTCACTGTTGGCATGAATATCTCACCTTTAACAACTCACATTATTTGTGCATTATGGCACACACGTAGCGGGCAACCGGCGGATTGTAATTCATGGGCCTCTCTACTGTCAATAGAAAAACAGCATAAACTCAAACATTTATGATGTCTGAGGCTGCAAATCTTTCCCACTTTCGAGCAATGCTTTTCCAGCGACGGTTTCAACCTCTGTTTCAATAAGAGTTTCAACAGGACGCGGGACAAATGTCTCTCGATACAAGGAAAATCCTGTCCCCGCAGGGATCAATCGCCCAACAATCACATTTTCTTTCAAACCACGAAGATCATCGATGCGACCGTTAATCGCCGCCTCAGTGAGTACCCTCGTTGTTTCTTGGAAAGAGGCGCCAGAGATAAAGCTATCCGTGCTTAACGAAGCTTTGGTTATGCCCAACAATACCGGCTTCCCAATTGCGGGTTGGCCACCTTCAGCAAGCACTCTTTGATTTTCATCCATAAAGGCAAAACGTCCGACCTGGGATCCTGGCAAGAAACTCGAATCCCCAGGATCTTCAATCCTAATTTTTTTCAACATTTGCCGGGCAATGATTTCAATGTGCTTATCATTGATAGAGACACCCTGGAGTCGATAGACCTCCTGGACTTGATTCACCAAGTATCGCTGCAATTCACGAGGCCCCAATACGGCAAGAATATCATGTGGATTTGCGGAACCATCCATTAAGGGCTCTCCCGCACGCACCCAATCACCCTCATGCACATTGACATGCTTTCCTCTTGGGATGAAGTACTCCTTCACATCCCCCATTTTATTGTCAACAGTAACCTTTCGAAGGCCTTTCACAAACCCACCAAAAGATACTTCTCCATCGATTTCACTAATCACCGCTTGTTCTTTTGGTTTCCTCGCCTCAAAGAGTTCAGCAACGCGAGGCAAACCACCTGTAATATCTTTCGTCTTGGTGGTTTCTCGTGGAATCTTGGCAAGCACATCTCCAGGATGCACAAGAGCTCCCTTTTCCACAAAAATATGCGCGCCCACCGGAAGAAGATATCTGGCAGAAGATCCAGCGGATGGCAACTTCGCTGTTTTGCCTGATTCGTCTTTCAATGAAATACGTGGACGGAGGTTTGTCCCTGCCTGCTCAATAACCACCTTCCGTGAAAGCCCAGTGATTTCATCGACTTCTTCCTTCATCGTGATTCCCTCGGTGATATCACCATAGGCAATTTTTCCACCGACTTCAGTCAGAATGGTAAGGGTATACGGATCCCACTCAACAAGCTTCTCCCCGACCGTAACACGATCGCCATCTTTCACTTTGATTTTGGCACCGTAGACCACTGGATATTTTTCACGCTCACGCCCAGAATCGTCATACACCGCGATTTTGGCATTCCGATTCATGACTACCCACTCGCCTTGTTTATTCTTTACGGCCATTTGGCTGCTATGATAGTCCGTGTTTTTCTTAGCATCAAAACTTAAATACTTCAGCACACCATCATGCCTAGATTCCACAACGCTCTGCTCCACAACTTTACTCGCAGTACCACCGATATGGAAGGTTCTCATAGTCAACTGCGTACCCGGCTCACCAATGGATTGAGCCGCAATAACCCCAACGGGCTCACCCAATTCAACGAGTCGCCCACGAGCAAGATCACGACCATAACATCTTATACATACACCCCACCGAGCCTGACAGGTTAATACAGACCGGATTTTAATATGATCAATTCCAGATTCCACGACGGCCTTCACTTGATATTCATCAAGCTCCTGATTCCCTTTCACCACGACTTCATTAGTGACGGGATCAAGAATATCCCCGGCAGCCAGTCTCCCTAAAATCCGTTCTTCTAAAGGCTCAATGATTTCACCACCTTCGACTAAGGCAGAAACATCAATTCCGTCCGTCGTTAAGCAATCCTCCGTACTCACAATAACGTCTTGAGCAATATCCACAAGACGCCTAGTCAAATACCCTGAATTGGCAGTTTTCAAAGCGGTATCAGCCAATCCTTTTCTTGCACCATGTGTGGAAATAAAGTACTGCAACACGGTCAACCCTTCACGGAAATTTGCCGTGATAGGCGTTTCAATAATTTCACCTGACGGTTTCGCCATCAAACCACGCATTCCCCCAAGCTGACGAATTTGCTGAGAGCTTCCTCTAGCGCCAGAATCCGCCATCATGAAAATCGGATTGAGAGTGTCTTCTGGTCCTTGGCCACCACCCGCACGAATTTCACTCATCATCTCATTGGCCACCTGCTCACTCACATGTGCCCAGATATCGATGACCTTGTTATATCGTTCACCATTCGTGATCAACCCTTCACTATATTGCACCTCAACTTCACCCACGGCTTTTTTGGCGCCTTCGATTAAGACCCCCTTCTTTGTGGGAATATGCATGTTATCGATGCAAATTGAAACGCCAGCTTTCGTGGCATAGGAGAACCCAATCTCCTTGAGTTTATCCAACATAATGACGGTTTCATGAAGACCTGCCTTACGATAGACAGAATCAATAAGTTTCGTCATTTCCTTTTTTGTCATCACCTGATTGACGTGGGAAAAATCAACGGTGGGAGGAAGAATTTCGCCAAAGATCACCCTTCCAACTGTTGTATCAATCAACTCACCTTTGATGCGAACTTTGACTTTTGCCTGCTCGTCAAGCTCCCCTGCATCGTAGGCAATTCTCACTTCCTCATTTGAGTATAGAATTTTTCCCTCACCTTTGGCGCCGTCATTTACCTGGGTTAACCAATAACATCCCAACACCATATCCTGGGAAGGAATGGCCAACGGCCGACCATTGGCCGGAGACAACACGTTATTAATGGCCATCATCAAGACTCGAGCCTCAATTTGGGCCTCAACCGAGAGCGGGACATGAACGGCCATTTGATCACCGTCAAAATCGGCATTAAATGCCGCACAGACTAGTGGATGTAAGCGAATGGCTTTCCCTTCGACCAATACAGGATCAAAGGCCTGCATGCCTAAACGATGAAGCGTTGGGGCACGATTCAAGATCACCGGGTGCTCACGAATGACCTCATCCAACACATCCCAGACTTCTGGTCGTTCTTTTTCCACAAGACGTTTTGCGCTTTTAATAGTTGTCGCCGCACCACGTTCTTCCAATTTATGAAAGATAAATGGCTTAAAGAGTTCAAGCGCCATTTTCTTCGGCAACCCGCATTGATTCAACTTGAGCTCTGGCCCCACAACGATGACTGACCGGCCGGAGTAATCGACGCGTTTTCCTAACAAGTTTTGCCGAAATCGCCCCTGCTTACCTTTCAACATATCACTCAAGGATTTAAGCGGCCGCTTGTTAGCACCACGAATAGTTCTTCCACGTCGCCCATTATCAAACAGCGCATCCACAGCTTCTTGCAACATTCTCATTTCATTGCGGATGATCACACCTGGTGCCTTCAACTCAACTAAACGCTTCAACCGATTGTTCCGATTGATGACGCGCCGATAGAGGTCATTCAAATCCGAAGTCGCAAACCGTCCGCCATCTAAGGGGACGAGGGGACGCAGTTCCGGTGGAAGGACAGGGATGACATCCATAATCATCCACTCAGGCTTATTTCCAGATTTATGGAAGGCTTCAATGACCTTTAAGCGTTTAGTAAGTTTTTTGATATTCGCGGCAGAGGTCGTCGTTCTAACTTTTTCATGGCGCTCATCCCATAAGGCTTCGATATCGATCTGCCGTAATAATTCACGAATGGCTTCGGCACCGATCCCAACACGAAATCCCTGAGATCCATATTCATCAAATAACTCTCGATATCGCTCCTCTGTTAAAAGTTCCTTTTCCTTCAGAGGCGTATCACCGGGATCAAGAACCACATAAGCTTCGAAGTAGAGTATTTTCTCCAACTGCTTGAGACTCATATCCAACAGAATCCCAATACGACTAGGCACTCCCTTTAAAAACCAAATGTGGGCAACCGAAGCAGCAAGCTCAATATGCCCCATACGCTCCCGCCTGACCTTCGACTGGATGACCTCAACCCCGCATTTATCACAGACAATACCGCGATGCTTCATCCGCTTATATTTGCCGCAATTACATTCCCAGTCTTTTGTTGGGCCAAAAATTTTGGCACAAAACAACCCGTCCTTTTCAGGCTTAAAGGACCGGTAATTAATCGTCTCGGGTTTTTTGACTTCTCCATAGGACCACGAGCGAATTTTTTCTGGTGAAGCAATTCGAATACGCATCGCATCAAAGGACACGGCATCGCGTGGCTTTTCAAACAGCGCATAAATGCTTTCCAAGGTTCTACCCTCCTAGTTAAACACTCGTGAGAAAACCGATGTGTTCGGATTTATTCAGTGGACTTCATTAACTCGACATCAAGGCCTAAACTTTGCAGTTCTTTGACCAAGACATTGAAAGATTCTGGCAAGCCAGGCTCTAAGAAATTTTCGCCTTTCACAATCGCTTCATACATTCGCGATCGGCCCGGGACGTCATCGGATTTGACTGTGAGAAATTCTTGCAAGGTAGAGGCGGCCCCATAAGCCTGCAAAGCCCACACCTCCATCTCCCCTAATCGCTGACCACCAAACTGGGCCTTACCACCCAACGGTTGTTGCGTGACCAACGAATACGGACCAATGGACCGAGCATGAATTTTATCATCAACCAAATGGTGCAATTTCATCATATACACATACCCAACAGTTACTG
>JAJDBO010000008.1 GCA_029261305.1 Nitrospirales bacterium | reverse complement strand
CGACGCATAGGCCCGCTCTTCAGCAACAGAGCGAGAGGCAGCCTGCCCTACTCCTACAAGATAGCGATTCGATGGATACTGCTCGCTTGCCCCCATGAGCCAAGGCGGCCGATCCACGGAGGAAAACATGGCACATCCGCTTAATAGGAGACATGCGACAATCACCCCCGCAACGAATTTTTTGTCACAAAAAGTTTCCATAGGTCTAATCTGTCGCATACGTTGTGAGAAATCGAGTTTCGCCCGGTTGCAACATCATGGGGTATTCCACAGGAGGGCCGGTGGAATGGCCATAGCGACCAAAGGCTTGATACGTCAGGGACACCGATCCTGGAGTCACAGGAAATCGAGATACCTGGATTTCATCTGGAAGTGTACGCCAACTCCGCTTATCCGCCTCTTCGGTGGTGATGAACAAGACCTTCAATAACATCGACACTATGGCTTGAATGGCATGTCGTGTTTCATCGTCTTTGCCTGCGGCACCCGCTCCATAACCAAGAGCTTCCGCCGTTGAGATCTTCAGCGCCGCTCGAGCCACTGCACGCAAGGTCACACTGGGCAAACGATCAGAAAGATTTTTCTTGGCGGTCGCCGTCACACTATTCATGAGTTCCGTTTGATAGGAGTGACGCACCCCTTCTTGGGCCACAGTAATTCGCCCATGCCCCACCTGCGATTTTTGAGCCACCACACGGGGAAGAGAGATTCGCACGATTTCCCCTTGGAGTCCATAGAGAACCGCATCGACACCACCCGCACGTTGGGGCTGATTTCGGCCCAGTTGCTTGGTGTGCAACAACAGAGCCAAGGCATCCAAGCTCACGGGCACATCAATAAACTGATCTTCAAGACGGGGAGACCGACCTTGATAGCTAACCACGATGATCTCTGCGTGACCATTTGTTGGACGGGCTTCCCATGAAACCTCAGGGAACGCTTGTCGGTATTCCGCATGCTCATTCACCAAGTTCAAACGCTGCGTGATCCGCAATAAATCTTGCTTCACTATTCCCGGAACAGGGACCGCTGACCACGTCTGAGCACCTTGATAGGCTTCAAAGGCCTTTCGATAGCCAACAAAGGCATTACTCAAATCTCCATTGGCTTCATACAACACACCTGTCAAATACCGCGCAAAGGGATCTTCTTGGTAATCTTCTTCATCAACCGTGTCCGTCAAGACATTCAATCGATGGTCAATTCGACGTGCCTCCACCAACGCTTCTTCCAGATCTCCTAATCGAGCATAGTTCAACGCATTGATCACATTGATCAACACTTGCTCATAAGGATCCCCCCGAAAAGGACGCTTGGTATCACTCACTAACAACGATAACGCTTCGTTGCGAAGACGACGAGTATAGAGATCTTCCACCATTTCATTCGCTTCTTCCAAGAACCTCGCGCTTTCTTTGTAGCGTTCGGCCAAATGTAGAGTCATGCCACGGTCCATCAGATAAAGAAGTTTGCTATTCGACCCATAGCGCGACTCAGCCGCAGCAATGATTTGGTCCGCTTCAACAGCATCCCTCTGATGGAGACTGGTGTACAGTTTGTCATAATGGGAAAGCTGGGTGGCGCACCCCTCCATTATTAGGAGAGAAAAAATAAGAAGGAGGACCCGAGGGAAAAAATGAGAAGGAACAACGAGAAAACGAGACAAGGAAGAATAGGAGAGATAGCCTGCTATAGAATTAAAAGTCCGCTCGACGTGGTGCAAAGAATTCACTAGACATCAGTCGGCTAAAACAGGGTACGTTTTCGTTCGATGACCTTTTTGATTTTATGTTGGCCATACCAAGATTTTGTGTTATCGGCGAGGTTCACCAATTCTAAATCGACTTGATAAAAAATGGCTTTGGTCCCCTCAGCCTCATCTTGAATAGTGGCAATTCGGCCTTTCATCATATAATCGGCCCCAATTTCACGACCAGGGGCCTTTTGGGTATCTTCCTGTGAATGGACAGCTTGGTCAGCTCGTTCTTCCCGAACCTCTTGGCGCTCAGACTTGTCGGCAACAAACGTGACTTTTTGGCTGTTGGTCATTTCCCGCTCCAAGTCGGTGACAAACGTTTGCGTACTAATATGCTCGTGGCTGAGGTTTTGAACCGTCCCAACAATCACCACTGGTTGCCGGTTTTCTCGCGTAGCAAACTGATTCAACCAAGGACGTGACAACATCTCGGTGATCATTTTTTCCGCCACTTGTTTGGAATCGGTATCATTCCACCGACCGCTCAAATCGGTTGTCACTCCTGTATCTACCCGCGTTACACGCTTTTCGGTTGCGCATCCGGTAAGGAATGTAGCCAAGCCCAAGACCACACTTATTAATAAAACTTGTCGAACGCTATTCATATTTTCACCCGTTCCCCTGATCATCGTTAAACCTCAACACTTTATTCCGAGGGCACATTCACTTGGCGTTTGGCTTCTTCTTGTTCCAATCGATCAAAAATACGTTCGCCATTTTTCTTCACAAAATTTTTGACTTCCTTATCAAGTTCATTGGCTTGATTCAGGGCTTCTTGCATATCTTTGAACGACAGCTTGGCCAGTACATAATACATGTCCTTCTCTTCATCTTTATACCGTTCAATCTGGCGCACACCGTTTAGGGTAACGGCAGTGAATGTTTTGACTGCTCGCTGAACATCTTGTTCTGCAGAGACCCCTGAAGATTCCGTCGCGGCCGTCGTCGCCACATAGTCTCGCATTAAATAGGCTGTATAGGTTTCAAAACTTTTGGCCACTTCCGCACGAGCACGATTTTCGGCGATTTCCCAAGCAATGGATTCCATAGGGACCTTTTCAACCGTCCCAACGCCATAAATGGATTTACTGTCATCCTGGTTCATTACGCCCGAACCTTCTTTCACCCAATCTGGAGCGCCACCACAGCCGCCTAATACCAACACGAATAAGAGACACCCGGCACTCGCGACACGATCCCTCAAGGTAAAATTCCGGATGTTCATGGATGCCTCCTCAGATTGGTGAAAGTCGGTGAAGCAAAAAGGTTATTCATTTGTCCACAGACGAATGTTAGAGAAAACCCTGAAAAAATGCTAACATGAGCCCCCTACCCTGTCAAGAAAACCAGAGGGGGAAAGCCTCGTCAATACAGGGGATTACAGGTGGCACCCCAAGACATGTAGAGATCGTACATACCTATTATGGAGGACAAGTTGTGGCTGAAGTAAAAATCGATGATGGAATTATTAAGATTATCGGGTTGGATGTTCAGGATCCCAAGGTCGCTAAAATACTAGAAGAATATCCAGAAGCCCGATGGTGCGAAATCACCCGACGCGCCATCAAAATTGGGCTCGGCTATTTAAAAGGTGGGGCTGACGCGTAGGTCTTTTC
>JAJDBO010000070.1 GCA_029261305.1 Nitrospirales bacterium | reverse complement strand
GGTCTTGTTCAGACTAGCCACGTGCGTCACCGGACCAATTCCCAAGGCCTCGATCTGTGGTGTAAGGGGTTGGGTATGGTCAACCACATAATCTGCACCCAGCTTCTTCACCCAGGCTTGCGAGCTCTCACGTGAGGCGGTAGCAATAATCCTGGCACCAGTAATGGCTTTGGCGAGCTGAATGAAAATAGAGCCCACACCGCCGGCTGCCCCCACAACCAAAATCACCTCATTGGATGTCTCTTTGGAGTCCGGGTGTTGCTGTGCAATGGCCAGATGCTCAAACAGCATTTCCCAGGCGGTGATAGTGGTCAGTGGAAGCGCGGCGGCTTCAGCGTCAGACAGACTGTTGGGTTTGGTGCCGACCAGACGCTCGTCAACCAACTGAAATTCGGCATTGGTGCCCTGGCGGTTGAGATCGCCCGCGTAATACACCACATCGCCAGGCGTGAATTGCGTCGCTGCCTCTCCGGTCGCAACGACCTCACCGACAGCATCCCAGCCAAGCACTTTATAGCCGCCCGCAGGGGGAGAGACTTTCTGGCGAATTTTGTAATCCACCGGATTTACCGCAATGGCCCTGACCTTCACGAGTAAGTCGCGCCCGGTGGCCGTAGGCTGAGGTAGCTCGATATCGGTGAACGACTCAGGGTCTGCGATAGGCAGAGATTTAAGATAACCAACAGCTTTCATAAATGACTCCTTCCTAACTGGCGTGACGGCGGCCGGCTCCTAGAAACTTCTTGTAATGAATGTTCTTTCGAAGATAAGATGTATGAACGTAATAAACAAGTACATACATTGAAGGCATATAGGCACCAAAAGTATACTAAAGAGGGAAGCAATGAGATTCGAGCGCTACGATTGTTCAAACGCCTGTCCCGTTGAAGCGGCATTAGAGTTAATCGGAGGGAAATGGAAAGGGATGGCGCTATTCCATCTATTGAATGGCACCATGCGGTTCAATGAATTGAAACGCCATGTGGGAGGGGTCACTCAACGCATGTTGACCAAGCAGCTCAGAGAATTAGAAAGTGATGGGCTCATTTCCAGACGCGTGTACGCCGAAGTGCCGCCAAAGGTTGAGTACTGTCTCACCAAAAAAGGGAAAACCCTTCGCCCGATCTTATTGGCGTTGGAAAAGTGGGGAGTGAAGCACGCGCTTTCCCAAGGGACGACCCGGGCAAGCAATGCCTGAAGCAGGTCTCTCGGCGAACGGATAAGAAAACGGTGATAGACCTATTGGCATTCCCCTTCCCTCATTGTGGCCAACCGCATGGCGCTGGAAAAGATCGGGGCGTAAGGAACGTCTTTCTGATGTCAAAGTTAGGGCCATCTCGCCCTGACCACTTTCTCTCATACGCAACTGTGAGACGTCGTGAAGGATGAATCATGTTTATCCTAAAGCTCATACCATCAAGGATATTATCCGTACAGGCGAGAAAGCCCTCAGGCATCATGGGGCGCTATCTCATGACCAAAATATTTAATAAGGGCAATGCGGATCTCAACGCGTTCGTGAAGGAGTTACTGGATCTACAGAGGGAAGATCGGGTCTTGGAAATTGGATTCGGCCCAGGAAAATTAATAAAAGAAATCGCAGACATCACCACGGAGGGGGTGGTCGAAGGGGTGGATTATTCTCAGACCATGGTACAACATGCGAGCAAAGTGAATGCGCAACATATCGCAAAAGGAAAAGTCAGGGTGCAAAGCCGAGAATGCCGCACACTCCCGTTTGAAAAGGAATCATTTGATAAAGTGTGCTCGACAAACACCCTGTATTTTTGGAAAGAGCCAGACAAGTACTTCAGAGAGATGTTTCGAGTGATAAAGTCTGGAGGAAAGATCGTGATTGGGTTTCGAGACGAGAAGCAAATGAGCAAACTACCTCTCAGTAAAGATATTTTTAGCGCCTATTCACAGGATGATGTGGTGGGGTTACTCTCGGATGCAGGATTCTCTGGAGCGCATATGAGAGAAAAAGAAAGTGTCCCATTTCATTCCTATTGCGCAGTGGCAACAAAGACATAGCAAATGGCTGCACGCTGACAATCAAAGAGGAGGGCAGGTCGTGTAAGGCCACAGATGCTAGAGCCGTCCACACTAAATCCCGGCTTTCAAAATTGTTGTGTGTAGGTGAGGGATGAGGATCTCAGTTCAAATCAATAGAAATGTGTTCATGAAAGACCTAACCCTCAATCGCTCCCCTCACGACTTACCTCCCAGCCGCGGTGAATGACATGCCTGGTCAAATAGTGGGCTACTACAGCCTATGCCACAAGAAACTGCTGAAGGATTTTGACCAGACCTGTACATGGCTAGAAGACTGGCTGTTTGCCCGCTACGGCAAAGAATTCAGCAGGATGTTGCAGGGTGAGGTCAGGCAGGAATATGAGAAACTCATTCCAGAGATTCCCTACATAAAGGGGGTCCGCGCAAGGATGCTCAATAGCTTTCTCCTCATCACCGCCCAAGAACTCGCAGCCTATAAGGCCATGAAGAAACAGGGCAAGCCAGCCAGTGAAGCATGGGAACTGTGCCATGAAGCACTTCGCGTCACGTTAGCGAAGATTCCCCAATGGAAGCGGTGGCTCATAAGGCGTTTGATGTTTTCCTCCCTTGTGAAGATGATTATGAAAAAGCGGGCCCGTCAACAGCAAAAGGCGTGTTTCGGTGATTTTGAGGTCGAGTATCTCATTGGCGATGGAGACCAGTACGATTTGGGCGTGAATTACCTTCAATGTGGAAATCAGATGTTTGTGAAAAGACACGGCGGAGAAGAGTTTGCGCCATACGTCTGTATGTCAGACATTGTTTTGAGCGAGAACCTCGGTTGGGGCCTTCGCCGTACGCAAACCCTGGCCGACGGCTGTGCCCATTGTGATTTTCGATTCAAAAAAGGAGCCACGACACAGATTTCATCAAAAACGCCAGACGTACAAGAAACGATTGAGCGAATACGCGAGGAGGAGGAAACAGCGAACCCATGAGTCGCTTCACACGAATACGCGAACGACCGCAAGGCTGGAGTCACAAGCAGCAGTTAAGGTAGAATTACGAGAAATGTGTCATGACAAGACCTGACCCATATCTCAATATCTCATATCTCTCACACTGCACGAATGGAGGAACAGCATGTCTTCACAAATTAAAGAATCGTTGACTCAGACCATCGTCACCAAAAAAGAGGAAACCTACTTCGACGCCCTGAGCGACCAGTTTTTGACCGCCGATGACAAGGCGACCAACGATTTCGAAAAGCGCCTGAATACCTCAAATTGTCCGATGGATTATTGCGCGAAGGATGCTCCTGTATAACAAATCGTTGACGAAGACCATCGTCACCTCAAAAAGGAAAACACGACTTAGATCCACTCAATGAACAAAAATTATTTTGTCAGTAATTATCTAAATATCTACCCGTCCAATCGGGATACACACATCTTAATGCACGGTGTCACCGGGGCCATTGACGAGGTCTCCAACGAAATGGGCCTCAGGCTATCGAGGTCCCGACGAAAACAGCAATCGATTGAAGAAAGTGAGTTTGATGCGACGGACTTCGAATTGTTGCGTAGCCGAGGGTACCTGACCACACTGTCCTACGATGCCGAGGTCGACGCGTTCGTCGATTATGTGAATAGACTGCACAAAAAGAACAGGGCATCCGTCTCCTCCGGCTTCGTCATGTTAGCCCTGTCTTATGAATGTAACCTTCGATGCCCCTATTGTTATCAAAACGAGTTACGCGA
>JAJDBO010000069.1 GCA_029261305.1 Nitrospirales bacterium | reverse complement strand
GTCTGTAATTGTTCAAGGGAAAATGGCTTGGCTAGGACATCATCGGTTCCAGCATCCAGACAAGTCTGACGATCTTGTGCGGTGGTATGGGCGGTAATCGCAATGATTGGTAAATGGGTGTGGATTCGTCCTTGCACTCCTTGTTCCCGTATTTCCAATGTTGCCGAAAGTCCATCGAGTTCCGGCATTTGCCAATCCATGAGCACGAGGTCATACGACTGCCGAGCTAGGGCTTGAATGGCTTCGATTCCATTGTTAACCACTTCAAGATGTAAGCCCAAATGTTCCACCATGGCTTTGACGATTTCTTGATTGACCTGATGGTCTTCTGCCAAAAGAATTGACGCCGAACCAAGACCATGCTGAACGGGAGTGGCGACTGGATTCACCGAAGACTCAAGTGGGGAAGGTGTTGTATCTGCTAAATCTCGCAATTGGTCATATAGCGCAGCTTGACGGACGGGTTTTAATATTTGCCGATCCAGTCCAATCTGGGAGGCTCGTTGAAAGGTATCCTCAGTCATGTGCCAGGGAGTAAGCAGGACGAGTGGAATTGTGGGGCCACCTGAGCGACCTTTAATGTGTGCGGCTAAGTCGATCCCGTCCATATCAGGCAAGGTCTGATCAATGAAGATCGCATGGAAATGTTTTTCCTGAGGGGTTTCCTGATTGAGGATTTGTAGTGCTTGAGTCCCGCTGGCGGCATGGCGAACTTGAATGGCGCATTTTATGAATAGATGTTCTATGGCTAATTGGGTTCGAGGATTGTCCTCAACCAACAACATTCGAAAGTTTGGCAAATGAGGAACATTGGTGTGAGGCAATTCCGGCATGGTGCCTTGTCCCAGAGGAATATGAACGGAAAATGTCGAGCCTTGCCCTATTACTGTGGACATCTGAATATGACCACCCATGAGCTGGGTTAATTGTTTCGTGATGGTCAAGCCCAACCCTGTTCCCCCAAATTTTCTCGTGGTTGAGCTATCTGCTTGAGAAAATGGTTCAAAAATTTGGGATTGGACTTCAGGTGGAATGCCAATACCTGTATCTCGCACCTCAATAGAGAGATCAAAGGAATCAGGGTTCTGTTGGGTGATAAAGCAATGTACGTACACTTCCCCTTGATTCGTGAATTTGATGGCATTGCCAAGGAGGTTGGTCAGAATTTGCCTCAGGCGAATTGGATCCCCTTTTGCCATATGTGGCACCGAAGGCTCGATATGACAAATGAGTTCCACCCCCTTTTTTTGTGCGGGTTCGGCAAACAATTGCACGGTATCTTCCAGTGTTTGGTGCACGAAAAAATCTACCGTTTCCAATGTCAGTTTGTCAGCTTCAATTTTTGAAAAGTCCAGAATGTCATTGAGGATATGAAGCAGGTGCTGTCCTGATCGATGAAGAGATTCTGTAAACTGACGTTGCTTCGGAGTTTGTTGGGTGGTGAGTAAGAGCTCAGACATGCCCAGTAGCCCATTCATCGGTGTTCGAATCTCGTGGCTCATATTCGCGAGAAATTGAGATTTGGCTTGATTCGCATCCTCTGCGGTTTGAACCGCATCATAAAGAGCCGCTTCGAATTGTTTGTGTTCCGTGACGTCACGAAAGGTCATGACGAATCCAGTGACCAGACCGGTCTCATCGCGAATGGGCGCACTCATATACTCTACGGGAAATGAAGTCTCATCCTTTCGCCAGAAGACGTCATGAATTTCGGAGGGAACTGCTCCCTTTTCAGCGGTCTCATAATGGGCGAATTCGGTTGCTGGATAAGGAGATCCTTCGGAGTTGTTCTGGTGAATAAAATTATGAAGGGACTGGTTCTGCAATTCTTTTCCTGTCCATCCCAGCATTCGAGAGGCCGCAGCATTGACAAATTTCGCTCGTCCCTGTTGATCCAGACCAATAATTCCTTCCCCAGCGGTATCGAGAATCAGTTCAACCTGTCGATGAAGTCCCGCCAACTCAGCCGTGCGGTGATTGACAAGCTCTTCCAATTCTTCTTGATGTTTTTGTAATTGCCGGTCTCGATGTTGGATTTGTTCCAACATGTCATTCACACCGTCAATGAGTGTGCCAATTTCATCCTGACTGTTCTTTGTTTCACGCAGAGAATAATTTTTTTCGGATGACACTCGTTGGGCCAAGTAAGTAAGCCGGAGGATCGGGTCCGAAATGAGGGCTTGCAGGCGATTTGAAAGAAGAAACGCGAAGAGACTTGAGGCAAAGATCACCCCTCCCACGATAGTCCCAAACGCCATCCAGCGTTCTTGAATCTCATCTAACCTAGCTCGAATCACTATGGTCCCAATCCGGTTACCGTTATCCATGATTTCCCGAACAAGGGACAGAGTCATAAAATCAAATCCGAAGTCCTCGATATGGGAAAAGACTGGGGCTGCATTGGAGAGCGTGGGATAGAAGGAGGCAAAAGGCGACCCATCCTTGGCATAGATGATGGCTCTGGTAATGCCGGGTTGGAATCGAAGTGCTTGTAATGTTTTGTTGGCCACCTCTCGGTCTTGCTGGGCCAAGGCGATCGCACTATTGTCTCCAATGATGTCCGCTTGTACGGATAGTTGTTGGGACATATCCTCCCGATATAACAAGAGGTCGTACACCATAATGACCGCACAGGCGAGAATCAATGCTCCACTGCAAGTCACCATGATGATGCTGAGGAGTTTGCGGCTAAGAGATAAATTTCGGAAAGTGGTGAGCATGGTCATGTGAGAAGGTGATGTCCTTTATGATTCCTCTCTAGAACCTTGTCCCAAACCGGCCCAGCGGAGGGTATGGGGACAGTGTTTGCCCTCTGGTGCGGCTCCAGTCCGTCAAAATACAGGTCTTTCAGAGGTCTCGTCGGGATTTGAAGGGCGATTCTTAATTGAACCCAGGTGTGATGAAAGAGAAAATGTACTTGTGTGCCTGCCAGGATGTGTCCTTTTCTAACACGAAAAAGAAATATGACCTAGAAAGAATCAGGCAAAGTCCAATATGGCAGTGAAAACGAAGAGAACGGTTAATATTTTTTCATCTGGGACCGACATAGCTCTTGGTGGGATACATTGAGGCTGAAAGTAAGGTGTCACTCTATGGATAAAAAAATACGAAAGTCGAATTGCGGGTTTACCTTGATCGAAATGATCGGGGTGTTGGCAGTGGTCGCGGTCTTAGTGGCCTTAATCATCCCGAAAGTGTTTGACATCATTGCTTCGTCCAAAATTGATGCATTGGCCGCGGCTCTTAAAACCTATGAGACTGCCGTGACAAAATATTATGTGGATATCGGGTCCGTGTTGCCGTTGAATGCCTCAGGTACGCCTCAGACTGAGAATAATGGGAATAGTGGGACGGCTCGTTCGATGGCTGCACGTTTGACATTATCAAGCTCAGATCCTCTCAATACTGGAGCGGGTCTGTGGTCAAAATTTAATGGGCCGTACTTGGAAAAATTTGAAACCAGTTCTCCAGCAGGACTTGGGACCAACATGTATATTCCTGCGAGAGCTGCCGTGTCTTATGGTACGGCGGTGACAGGAAATAACTTGGGTTGGGACTTGAAGGGTGATGATGGAAATAGCGATCTAGGCTCAGGCTCCAATGTTGTGTATTTTCGATTAACGGGATTAGGAGAGGATGATTTTTTGGAACTTGATCGAATCATCGATGCGGATATTGGAGGCACCGATGCTGAAAAGGTACTACGTGGGCGAGCCAAATGGCATTCAGGTTCTAGCGGGACCCTATATCTCTATTTAGCCCATCGATAGTCGAGGGACATGGATGTCTCATTTATTGGTCAGGCTAACGCTCTCATCCTAAGTAGGAATAGAGGGAGAACACGATAGTTAAGAATCGACAGCGATTATCCGAAACAAAGTGATACCAACCAAGGATGGTTTATGGTGCACGAAATCTTCGTACAGAGAATTGAAAAACATGTCGGGGTGAATCCAGGTGATTCGCGTGGTTTTACGCTGATCGAAATGATTGGGGTGCTCGCGGTTGTCGCGGTGCTCGCGGCTCTCGTCCTGCCAAAGGTCTTCGATGTGATTGCAGAATCTCGAGTCAATGCCGTCGCAGCCTCAGTCAAGGCCTATGAGACGGCCGTGACGAAATACTATGGGGATATTGGAAGTCTCCTTCCATTGAATGCCACGGGTAGTCCCACTGCCGAAACGACTGGCGATAGCGCCACAGCGACCTCAATGGCCGCCCGCTTAACATTGTCCCGTTCGGATGCGTTGGTAACGGCGAATGGGTTATGGCCAAAATTTCGAGGACCCTATTTGGAGAAGTTTGATACGTCGACCCCTTCTGCATTGGGTACGGCCATGTATATTCCTGCCACGGCCGCAGTCAGTTATGGAACGACAGTGACGGGGACAAATCTTGGGTGGGACCTGAAGGGTGATGACGGAGATAGTGATATCCCGACTGGGGCCAATGTGGTGTATTACCAGTTAACGGGTTTAAGCCTCGAGGATTTTGATCGTTTTGATTCCATCGTCGATCGAGATATTGGGACCACGGCCTCCACAAAACAACTCAGAGGCCGGGCTAAGTATGATACAACCACTGATACCCTCTATCTCTATCTTGCGCATCGGTAGTTGGTTGACCTCATAATCATTTCGCGGGAGTTTACCCCGTGACCACGTCTACGCAGACCTCTCAAAAAACAAAACCGCTAGGACAACGGCTTCTCGAATCTGGCTTTCTGACAGAAGACCAACTCAGCTTGGCGCTTCGAGAAATGGAGCGCCTTGGTGGGCGTCTCGGAGAGATTCTCACCAATCTAGGTTTTATTACCCAGGATGTGCTCCAAGCATTTCTGGCGCAGCAAACTGCGTCTGAGGTTATTAACCTCGCGGATATTTACATTGAACCTGCAGTACTGGAACTGATCCCCTACGAACTCGCCAGACGAATTCCTGCCCTCCCCATCAAACGAGAAGGCAACATGTTGACGGTCGCGTTGGTCAATACCATGGACGTGGTGGCCGTAGATACCATCGAACGAAGAACAGGTTTGGTTCTGAAGGTGGCCTCGGCATCGCTCAACGATTTGTTGGACGCCGTGGACCAGTACTATTCGCAAAGTGGGACGATTAATGAAACCGTGGATCAATTGTTGCGGCAAGGTCTTGATCAATTGGAAGAAGGATCAGGAGTAGAAGCGCCCATGGTTCGCTTGTGTAATCAAATCATTGCCATTGCGATCAAACATCGAGCGACGGATATTCATATCGAGCCCGATGAAAAAATTCTTCGTGTCCGATTGCGCGTGGATGGCGTGCTTCGTCAAGAAGTCCTGATGCCCAAGCAGTTGCAAGCTCCGGCGATTGCCCGTTTCAAGCTCATGGCCAATTTAAATGTGACCGAAAAACGGTTACCACAGGATGGCCATATTACATTTACGGCAGGCCACCGTCCCGTGGATCTTCGTATCTCCTCGCTACCCACGAGTTTTGGCGAGAGTGTGGTCATGAGGATTCTAGACAAAACGAGTGTTAAACATGAGATGATTTCATTGGGTCTCTCAGACCGCAATCAATGGGTGTTTGAGCGGGCGATGAAACGCACTCATGGAATTGTTCTCGTGACGGGTCCAACAGGAAGCGGGAAAAATACGACCCTCTATACAGGCCTTCAGGCGATCAATATGCAGGAGCGCAGTGTGTTTACCCTTGAAGATCCTATCGAATACGAACTGCCTCTGGTCCGACAAACTCAAATAAACTCAGACATTGGGATGACGTTTCCAGTCGGTCTACGAGCGCTTCTCCGGCAAGATCCAGATGTGATCATGGTGGGGGAAATCCGCGATCGTGAAACTGCAGAACTCTCCATTCGTGCCGCTTTTACTGGTCACTTGGTGCTGTCCACTCTGCATACGAACGATGCCATTGGCGCATTGCCCCGATTGATGGACATGGGAGTCGAACCGTTTCTTCTCCCGCCTTCATTGATTGCCATTATTGGTCAACGACTCATTCGGCGGTTATGTGACGGCTGCAAAACCGAGCGTCCTGATGCTGAAATTGTTCTGCAAGCTGCTCAGGTCCAGGTTCCTGAAGGGGTGGCCCCTCGTCTCTGGGAAGGGAAAGGGTGTGATTCGTGTGGAGGCAGTGGGTACCGGGGACGGATCGGGATCTTTGAAATTCTCACGTTCGACGAACAATTTCATGAACCTATTCTCCACGGTCCTGATCTCAAGGAAATTGCACGATTGGCTAAAGAGAGCGGGATGCGCACCATGGTAGAGGACGGAATTGATAAGGCCTTGCAAGGTGTCACGACCGTGGAGGAAGTGTTGCGGGTGATCCATGGTTAAGTTCGCATATCGCGCGGTTGATGGACAAGGCCAATCGGTGGAAGGCATTCTCTCTGCTTTGGATATGAAAGCTCTCCAATCTCAATTGGAGGGAAATGGACTGTGGCTTGTTGAGGCCAAAGAAACCGCGGCAGGCGGGGGGGCACAAAAAAAAACTCGATTCAATCGGGCCAAGCGACAATTGCTGATAGTCTTTGGCATTCATATGAACAGTCTTCTTGCCGCAGGAGTGCAGGTATCGCCGGCGATAAAAGGCTTTGCGGACAACGCGACTGATCCACAGTTCAAAAAAGTGATGCAGGCAATTTGGAAACGAATCGAGACCGGAGTGCCCCTTCATGAAGCGCTCAAAGAGCACCCTTCGTATTTCCCCGAAGAAATGGCACATCTCATTCAAGCAGGAGAAGAAAGTGGAACGTTAGCCGACACCTTCGGCGAACTGCGACGATATCTGGAATGGGTGGATCGCATGATTGGCGATGTTCGACAGGCCACAATCTACCCTTCCTTGGTGTTGGGTGGACTCTTCATGTTTATGATTTTGCTCTTCACGTTTGTGATCCCTCGCTTCTCGACGGTCTTGGTAAGCCTGAAAGTTCCACTTCCTCTTCCCACGATCGTCATCATGCATACGAGTGACTTCCTTGTTGCGACGTGGATGTATTGGGTTCCGCTCTTTTTTTTGATTCCGATCCTACTACTGCTTGGCAAAAGTTCTCCTCAAGTGGGGTACCAAGTCGATGCCTTGAAACTCAAACTCCCCATTTTTGGGGAAGTCATTCAAATGCTGGTGATTTCCCGATTTGCCCAGAATTTCGGGGTACTCTTTCGTTCGGGAGTGCCCATTTTACGTTGTCTGAAACTTTGCCAATCGTTGGTAGGAAATCGGGTCGTGGAAAAAGCCCTCGTGGAAACCGAAAAGGGCGTCTCAGAAGGCGTGCCCTTGAGTAAATGTTTAAGTCGCTATTCGGTGTTTCCTCCCATGGTGTTGCAGATGGTGACAGTCGGAGAATCCTCAGGGCGATTGGGCCAAACTATGAGTAATGTTTCGGATTACTACAACGAAGAAATTCCTCGACGTATGAAAAGAGTGTTTGGCCTCATTGAACCCCTGGTCACGGTTGGGTTGATTATCTTACTCGGGTTTGTCGCCGTGTCCATCTTCTTGCCCATGATGAGTTTGGTGGGAGGAATTCGTTGAGGTGGGACGATCAAACTTTCATCTCCGCTGGTTCCTAAGGCATAGTTCGAATCAAGGGTTTACCTTGATTGAAGTGATTGGCGTGTTGGCAGTGATGGCCACCTTGATGGCGATTGTGGCGCCGACCATTTTAGATCAAGTGGATCGTGCGGCTCAGGAGGCAGAAGGTCAAAATTTAGAGGCAATCGCTGAAGGTGTGGAGCTGTACCTTCGGACTAATTATGATTGGCCCTCCACCCTTTCCGACCTGAGCCCGGATTATGTGGCATTTGGTGTGGCCCAAATAACCACGAACGACCGCGGTTTTCCTCGATACCTGTTTGTCCATCCCGACACCAGTAGCTATGTCAATTCTACAGGTCTCACGGTTTCGGAACTTGCCGATGCTCGATATCTATTGATTTCCAACGTGAGCGCCGATGCTGCTCCGACTATTACCAATGCCAGTCAATTCGATTCGTATTGGAATACCGATACGACCACAACCCCCGACGTTCAGATCTATCGAGGTCATGTTTCTTCGTTGTTTCATTTACTCAGCATTAGTGCAATGGGGCAACATGGCAGTTACCGCATTGATGGGACTGGGACAAATTCTGGAAATGGTGGAACCTTAGCCACGCGCATGACCTATCATGTTCGTGGAACCGTCGTGGAATTTGATGAAGACTTTAATTTTTCCCCTGGGAGCTTTGAATTCGGGATAAATCTTATGGCGGATGCAGGTTATCAATTTGATCCGAATTGTACGGCTGGAAGCCAATGGCATGTTTTCGGATCAAATTGTTAAGGAAGAAAAAGGCTGTGATGTATTTCATGAAGCGTATCTCATGAAACAGAAAAAATACCATGTCGACTATGAGATGTGAAAAATGGAAGGACCAAGACCAACAACCTGCAAATAACGAGTCTGGTTTCGCTCTCCTCCCTATTCTCGGTGTCCTGGCCATCATGACCATCGGGGTGTCTGTGTTAATTCCAAATATGCCGACATTGCACGATCAACAAGCCACCTCCGGTGAGAGAACAAACTTGGAGTCTATTAGCAAAGGAACAGAGCTGTACATGAAGACCAATGCGGCTTGGCCGACTAATCTGGCTACCCATGCTCCCAATTACGTTCCCTTTGATGCAGCAAATGTAAGTCAAAACCCAAGAGGATTTCCTCGATACTACTTTCCCCATCCAAATACGGCCGGATTTTCTAACGGAACAGGTTTGGCCTCCAGGGATATCGAGAATATCAAGTTTTTACTCATCTCAAATTTGAAAGCCGATGCTGCACCTACCATAACCAATGCCACTGAATTTGATACGTGGTGGGGAACGGCGAGCACCGAGAATCTCCACATTCATAAAGGCAATATGGCACGTCAGTTTTCGCAAATTAATTTAAGTGCTGAGGGAAAGGGAGGTAGTTTTCACATCGCGGGTACAACCACAAATTCTAGCGGGGGTACGCTTGGCAACTATAATCAGTACCATGTGAAAGGCACCACGATTTCTTTGGATGAGGCTAGTACCTACGGAACGCCTGAAGTGCAATTGGTATTAACCGGGGACGCTACCTATACCTATGTTCCATGTTTGCCGTCCGGAAGGAAATGGGCAATTCCTCCAGTGCCACCTTGCCCAGTCTTATGGGTCTCTACCTCCGGCAACGCCACTGGTACGCCGGGAGTCACGTGGAAAGATAATGAAGTCGTGTCCTTTGTCGATCCCAACCTCACCTTTGAAACTGGGCCAACTGGGCAAACCAATGGGACCTTCGCGAATGTCATAGACCTGGAAGATTTTACGAGTTCCGCGGATATTGATGCCGGGCATTATGTGGGCGAAGATTTGTTAGTTGGCGGAATAAACTTACTTGAAGGGGACCTCTTACTTTCTACTGAGTCTAGTGAATCCCTGACGAGCCTGAATTCTTTATTCGTGCGTGATGAAGACGTGTTTATATTTCGCCCTAGCTCTTTAGACGATTATTCGTCTGGAACTTTTATCATGCTTCTTGATGGGTCGGATATTTTTGGTTCCGGCGGTGATTGTGATGAGGGTTCTGTACCCATTTGTGACCTTGAGGGCATGACACTTGTCGAGGTGGCGACGACTGTTGGGGGCCAGGCTCTTTCTAGTGGAGACATCCTTTTGACCGGTGATAGTCGGAATGTCTGGAGGTTTACGCCAACATCTCTTGGGGCTTCAACAAGCGGCACCTTGGCGTTATTAATTGATGGCAATGATATTGATATTGATGAGGAGTGGGAAGGGATTGAATTGATTGAAGTGGAAACGGAAATAGGGGATACCATGTTACAGCCTGGGCAAATTCTTGGCTCTATTGAACAAGATGATAGCTCATTTGGAGACAATCAGATCAATGTTCAATCCAATGATGTGTTCATCCTGAACCTCACGAGCACAGGCAGCAGTACGGTAGGATCAGCGAGCATTCTGTTTGATGGAAGCGATGTGGGACTCAGTAGTTCGTCCAATGAAGTCATCGACATGGTAACCCTGAATGGGAATGGCGGCGGGACTACAGCTTCCATTGGGACGTTAATTATCGCCAATGCGGATTTCGAAACCGGAGATCTGACTGGTTGGACCAAAACCGGGGATTTACAGGGAAATGGTGGGGCTAATCAATGGGGAGTTGAGACTGATGCGTATTACATGTCTTCCCCTCATGGGGGCAGTTATTTTGGTCATGGAGAATATCAAAGCCGCCAGACCGGTGGGGATAATCATTTGACTGGCATCTATCAACGGGTGGATGTCAGCGCGAATGCAACGGACATTGATGCAGGTGGTGTCACGGTGACAATTGATGGATTTGGATTTGGAGAGACCGGCAATGATGTTGGATTTATTCGAATTGCTTTTTATGATCAGATTTCGGGAGGATCACAACTTGGGGGAGATGTGAATAGTAATAATGCGACCACCTCCCAAACCTGGACTGCCCTTAGTATTTCAAGTCAAGCGGTTCCCACTGGCACCAGAAGTATTGAAATTCTCTTGCTCGGAGATATTGATAGTTCTAGCGATGGCTATACTGATGCAGGCTTTGATGATTTAAGTGGCAGTTTAACGCTTCCGTAAAAAATGTTGTGACTCGCCCATTCCTCGAGACGAGCCCCTGGCAACCAGGAACTTGTTTCTCGCTCTATTTCTTCTCCCTAAGGTCTGAATCGTAACCAGAGGTTGGCCATGATCAAAAATGGGACCATGGAGAATTTCTCTGTTAATAAGGGAAGCAGTGGGTGAGCACTAAGGAATTTACTGAATTTTTCTTCGCCGGATTGCCCTGTCCAAGGTGAGGAGAATGCGGAAGAAAGTTTCTTCCTGCTCTTGATTTTGGGCGATCACATCGAGGGGCAGGAAAAGGCTCATGCGGTTTTTCTGGCGGGTCATGACAATAGCAGGGAGGTTGACTTCCTGTCCGGCTAATCGCATCTTGAGAAGGGCTTTCTCTCCTTCTTCTGCCTTCGGGTAGCTGTCTTCAGAAAACTCGATCTGGGCTCCCTCAGAGCTGATATCGATACATCGAGCTTCCCATAAAATCTCGTCCATGGTGATGAATTCTGCTGCAATGGGCACACCTTCTGGAACTTCCAAGCGCGGAAATTTTCTACGATCCATAATCCCCGTGTCTTCTCTGGAACCGGACGGATTGGATTTTGGAGTGTGGGAACCGATCAGATAATTTATTAAATTTTTCATTGGGGACCAGTAAAATTAATTATTTTCATAGTGTTTTCGGTCCCCTAGGCGCATTAGTTAAAAGAATTGGCCATATAATTTGGTAGGAAATTGCCCTGGGTGAATTCCCTCTAATCTTCCAGTCCTCCTCTTTTGAGCGTTAATTGCTATTAACGGTCAAGAAATCCATCGTACTGTCCGAAACAGAACATGAGAGACCAGCATTAGTGTCTCGTGTTGTGCCATTTTCAGCAATCGTGTGAGAAGCGGAGACAAATCGAGGGGTACTCCATGGCGACAGGAAAACCATTTAAAAAGACCATGTTGGGTGTGAGCCTGATCCACGGACAGTTTCGTGCGTTGGCTGTGGTTAAGGGACAAACAGTGGGGAGTTGGGTCTGTCCCGACCCCATTGAGTCGTTAACGCAACTACGTGAGGCTCTGGCGGAGGCGGTGCGTGCGACACAGTTCAAAGGAAATCGGGTAAGTTTTCTGGTGGAGAATTTGGACTGCGTGCATCAATACCATTTGGTGCCGCCCATGAAAGCCGCCGATATGGAAATCTATCTCAACCGCATGGCGGATCAGGAGAAGGCCCG
>JAJDBO010000068.1 GCA_029261305.1 Nitrospirales bacterium | reverse complement strand
GACTCAACGGCATGAACTGGAATCTTTTGTACTTCACTAATGTCGCACGGCGTCCGATTGGTTTTGCCGTAGTCAGTCGCGTAGGGATAGACGACTTCAATCGGTTCAATGGCTGCTCCACGATCCGCCAAATTGGCAGCAAAAATATTTAATGTGAGCAGCACCATCCTCTGATCGGTGCCTGTGACTTCCACTAACAAATCGGAATCTCCGATTTGGACTTCTCCAATTTCCCGACTATTGATGATTGGGGGAAAGGAAAGAATCTGACCTTCTTTATCCCACAACAAAGGAAGGGTAGGATGGCCGGCCAAAATTGAGCTGTATTCGATCCCTTTGGGATGAACAGTGAGAATTTCCTTGAGAGTTAACTTTTCCGACATTCCAAGTGGAGTAAACCGTGCGTCTTCAGGCTTCACTAATCCATAGGTGACCGGGAATTGAATCTTTGAGAGGCGGTATAATCCAATCGACACGGTTTGACGTTTGTGTCCAAAAATATCAGCGAGTTTTTCTTGGACTTGGATGAGCTGTGCCAGCCCCTCTTCCGTGACTTCATATCCTGTTGAACAACATGCTGCCACAAAAGGCCTCACGACTTCCATACCCTTGGCCACAGTTATTTTTCGTTTAGGACGAGTTTTGGTTTGCAGAAATGGATATTGAATGGGGCGTTCCTGTATTTTAATTCGAATCTGTCGAGCAATCCCTTCCACACACCACGTATCGGGGCGATTACTATCCTGCAATTCCACCCGAATTTCCCCAGTGGCTGGGGTGTGGTCCTTGAGTTCTCCTTTGACCAACATCAACCAGTTTTCGATTTGATCAATCGAAGCGGATTGGCCAAGGAGTTCTTCAAAATCTTTGTGGTAGATAGAAATCGTGGGCATAAAATTCTAGTTCATCAACATGCTGCTCAAATCATATCTAGGAGAACCGCCCGCGCATGGTCCTCACCTTTTCAAGATCCACAGAGAACAGATCACGAATATCGTGCAGTCCGAGAGCCATCATCGCCATACGATCCAGACCTAATCCCCAGGCAACCACTGGGACCGTTACCCCGAGCGGGTGAGTGACTTCTGGTCTAAACAGTCCTGCTCCTCCTAATTCCATCCATCCAAGTCGGGGATGCCGAACATGCAATTCCACCGACGGTTCGGTAAAGGGAAAATATGCAGGTAAAAATTTACTTTCTTTGGCTTGGGCCATCTCTTTCGCAAAGAGTGTCAGCAGGCCAAGTAATGTGCGAAAGTTGATATCTTCGCCAAGAATAATACCTTCAACTTGAAAGAAGTCGGTTGCATGGGTGGCATCCACTTGATCGTATCGAAAGCATCGGGCAATCGAAAAATATTTTCCCGGTACCAACGGATTGGCGGCTAAGGTTCTCGCGGAGACTGCCGTGCCTTGGCTTCGCAACACTAATCGACGAGCCCGCTCCCGATCATATTGATAGCCCCACCCTGTCGAACCCGTTGTTCCTCCGTGTTCATGAGCCTCAGCCACTTGGGAGAGGAAGGGTTCGGCAATCTTATCCGCCGAGGTTGGGTTTTTCACAAAATACACGTCATGAATCGCACGGGCTGGATGGAATTGTGGCATGTAGAGCGCATCCATATCCCAAAATTCAGTTTCCACCAAAGGCCCACGCATCTCTTGAAATCCCATGCTCACCAATCGGCGTTTCACGAGATCAAGAAATTCTCGATATGGATGCCGCCGTCCTGGGGCGACTCGCGGTGGTCGAAGGTTGATCGAGTATTTTCTAAACGGTTTATTGCGCCATGTTCCGTCCTTGAGCATGTCCGGCGTCAGTTGGGAAATTTCTTCTGTCGCTCCAGGACGACACAGTTTTGCGACCGCTTGTCCTTCCGTGGTCAAGATATACGCACGTTCTACTCGTTCTTCGATTCGGAAGGGTTCCTGAGCATTCCCCCGTTTCACGGAAAATTGTTT
Source organism: Nitrospirales bacterium (assembly GCA_029261305.1). Next base: position 598 of record JAJDBO010000068.1, on the reverse strand, counting down.
CAACAGGTTTTGATCGTCTGAAGAAAATACAGAAAGATCCTTGGTCGAGTTTTCGAGTTGTCCGAGCAAGCCCTTCAACTTTTCAGTCGTTGGACTTGGGGTGTTCGTTGTTTCAATGGCCCCGCCGGCGACCATTTGGATGGCCCCTTCTTTTTTCAACAATCCAATTGCCCGACTCAACTCCGTGGGTTGAAATAGCTCTTTCGCTTGCAAGTCTTTGACGGTCAGCGAATCCCCACCTTGTGTTGCCTCTGAGCACGAGAAGAGAATCCATTCAGCTGGCGACCCGGTTGCCAGGTATCCTCGACCGACCTCAGTTAACCCCACAAGGTGCGTGACAGTTTCGGAGTCGATTTGAATGAAGGCTTTCGCCTGAAGCCATCCCAACCCCATGCTGATTTGTGATGGGTCGAGGGGCGTCAATTTCGCGAGTTTGGGGTCGGACAGGGCGGTCGATTGGGAAAACAAGGCTGCAAGAAGATGAACTTCAAGGGGATGTAGACTGTCGTGCAGGTCTTTGGCACTCATGGGTTACAACGAGACTGAATGGGCCTGTGTGGCGGCTGATCGAAATGCCTGTATCGTTTCAGCATAATTG
>JAJDBO010000067.1 GCA_029261305.1 Nitrospirales bacterium | reverse complement strand
GTCGGAACTTACCCGACAAGGAATTTCGCTACCTTAGGACCGTTATAGTTACGGCCGCCGTTTACCGGGGCTTCAATTCAGTGCTTGCACACCTCCTCTTAACCTTCCGGCACCGGGCAGGCGTCAGACCCTATACGTCGTGTTAGCCACTTCGCAGAGCCCTGTGTTTTTAGTAAACAGTCGCCACCCCCTACTCTGTGCCCCCTCATCAAAGTTGCCTTCAATGAGGGCCTCCTTCTCGCGAACTCACGGAGGCAATTTGCCGAGTTCCTTCAACACCATTCTCTCAAGCGCCTTGGTATACTCTACCTGTCCACCTGTGTCGGTTTAGGGTACGGTCTATATGCCGGGGCTATTTCCTGGAACGGTTTCGAAGCCGGACCAATCCAATAAGGTCCGACAACACACACCATTCGTCACTTCCCAGCAGGCTGAGGAATATTAACCTCATTCCCATCGACTACGCCTTTCGGCCTCGCCTTAGGAGCCGGCTCACCCTCGGAGGATTAACCTTGCCGAGGAACCCTTGGACTTTCGGCGAGAGTGTCTCTCACACTCTTTATCGCTACTCATGTCAGCATTCTCACTTCCGATACCTCCACCCATCCTCACGGACAGGCTTCACAGGCTTACGGAACGCTCCGCTACCGCTCAGAAGCCAGAAAGCAGAACCCAGAAGTCAGAAAAGACCTCTTCGCTACTTCCAGCTCGTCCGCAATCCGTTCAGCATTTTGGCAATTTCAACATAATGATTTTGCCACGCTGTACAGACCGCAGCGTCAATATATCCTAAATCCAGACAATATCGGCACCACAACTGCATCTCATCCGCAGAACCGATCGCTATCCCAAGATAACGACCAAATTCAGCAACTGAGAACCGCTGTTTGCCAAACCCTTCAGCAATATTTGCACAAACAGACTTGGAACAACGCCGCATCTGTGACGCCAGTTCATACTGCTCATGCTTGGGAAAGGAGAGACTGGCACGGTGGATGTCCAAAGAAAGCTCATATGCTTTCTGGAACACCACCAAATCCTCAAAGGATTTTACCATTTCTTTCTTCTTTTCCATTATCGCCTCTGGATTCTGGATTCTGGTTTCTGACTTCTGAACCCGCAGCTTCGGTACATGTCTTGAGCCCCGTTACATCTTCGGCGCAAGGATCCTTGTTTAGACCAGTGAGCTGTTACGCTTTCTTTAAAGGATGGCTGCTTCTAAGCCAACCTCCTGGTTGTTTTGGGATCCTCACATCCTTTCCCACTTAGACATGATTTGGGGACCTTAGCTGGCGGTCAGGGCTGTTTCCCTCTCGACGACGGACCTTAGCACCCGCCGTCTGTCTCCCGCGCTTAACTTGCCGGTATTCGGAGTTTGGTTAGGTTTGGTAAGGCTCGCGCCCCCCTAGCCCATCCAGTGCTCTACCCCCGGCAGTCAACACGCGAGGCACTACCTAAATAGTTTTCGCGGAGAACCAGATATCTCCCGGTTTGATTGGCCTTTCACCCCTAGGCACAGCTCATCCCCCCATTTTTCAACATAGGTGGGTGCGGCCCTCCAGTGCGTGTTACCGCACCTTCAGCCTGGCCATGCCTAGATCACCGGGTTTCGGGTCTAATACAACATACTATCCATCTCAAAGAGACTTGGCGCCCTGTTCAGACTCGCTTTCGCTCCGCCTACACCTAACGGCTTAAGCTTGCATGTTACACTAACTCGCTGACCCATTATACAAAAGGTACGTGGTCAGGGCAGAAACCAGAAGCCAGAAGGTCAGAAGTCAGAAGGATCGTCAGCACGCAAGACGTGCTGACATGTTTTCTGATTTCTGGTTTCTGGTTTCTGGATTCTGCCCCTCCCACTGATTGTAAGCATCCGGTTTCAGGATCTGTTTCACTCCCCTCATTGGGGTGCTTTTCACCTTTCCCTCACGGTACTGGTTCACTATCGGTCGCATGGGAGTATTTAGGCTTGGAGGGTGGTCCCCCCATGTTCAGACAGGATTTCACGTGTCCCGCCCTACTCGAGGACTTGGGAATTGCTTTACCCGTACGGGGCTGTCACCCACTCTGGCCTGCCTTTCCAGACAGTTCCGGTTTCAATTCCTAAGCCACTGGCCTAATCCGCGTTCGCTCGCCACTACTAGCGGAATCTCGGTTGATGTCTTTTCCTCCGGGTACTGAGATGTTTCAGTTCCCCGGGTTCGCTCCGCCGCACCTATTTTCATTCAGTGCGGGGTGATGCGCACCGCTTAAAGAAGCGGCAGAAACCGGAAACCAGAAACCAGAAACCAGAAAAATCGGCAGCGCGCTTGCGCACTGACATGCTTTCTGACTTCTGTCCTCTGGATTCTGACTTCTGCCGCCGCTATAAGCGGCGGCAACGGGTTGCCCCATTCGGAAATCCCCGGATCAAAACTTGCTCACAGTTCCCCAGGGCTTATCGCAGCGTGCCACGTCCTTCATCGCCTCCATGCGCCAAGGCATCCACCAGATGCTCTTAATGCGCTTGATCTAGTATCTTCCAATAAATTGGAAGAATACGGTTACCGTCATGAACAGAAAGAAAACCAGAAGCCAGAAGCCAGAAGTCAGAAACCAGAAATGGCTTCCTTCATCCGGAATAACCTCTGAACTTTCGTTCATAACTGGTCTTGACACCTGATAGGAGCATCAGGTGCAAAGACGGTTCCAACCAGACAAAAACAAAAGCCATAAACTCATGGCTCCCATGCCCGGTCAGATCAACCCATTCACAATGTCAATGATCAGAAGCCAGAATCCAGAAATCAAAATCCAGAAACAGCTTCAAAACCTTTACCTCTTCTTCCCTCGCAAAACTCAGCCCAGCAAAAACCATGCCTGGTCTCTGGTTTCTGGCTTCTGCCCTTCTGGCTTCTGTTTGGTGGAGCCAGACGGGCCCCGTCTGCCCGCAGCGCAGCGGAGACAGACAAACCAAAAACCGATCCCGGATGGCAGAACCAGCAGAGCTGGTGGAGCCAGACGGGATCGAACCGACGACCTCCTGCTTGCAAAGCAGGCGCTCTCCCAACTGAGCTATGGCCCCGTCAGAAATCAGAAATCAGAAACCTGAAGCCAGACCTATCTTTTCTGGCTTCTGATTTCCGCCCTTCTGGCTTCTGATGGTGGGCCTGGGTGGACTCGAACCACCGACCTCACGCTTATCAGGCGTGCGCTCTAACCACCTGAGCTACAGGCCCCAGACAGAAACCTGAAGCCTGAAATCTCAGAAACCAGAATTTTGACCTTCTGGCCTTCTGGCTTCCGGAGGGGGGAAGAATGGGGAATGAGGTCGGCGGTTTTGTCCAGAAGCCGGAAACCAGAAATCAGAAGCCAGAAGCTTCCTGTCCGGAACCGGCCTTAATGTCTAATCACAGAAGCAAAGTCTCCGGCAAAAAACCATTTCTGGCTTCTGCCCTCTGACTTCCCGCTTCCGATCCTTAGAAAGGAGGTGATCCAGCCGCAGGTTCCCCTACGGCTACCTTGTTACGACTTCACCCCAGTCGCTGATCCTACCGTGGTCGGCTGCCTCCTGTAAACAGGTTAGCCCACCGGCTTCGGGTAAAACCAACTCCCATGGTGTGACGGGCGGTGTGTACAAGGCCCGGGAACGTATTCACCGCGGCATGCTGATCCGCGATTACTAGCGATTCCAACTTCATGCTCTCGAGTTGCAGAGAACAATCCGAA
>JAJDBO010000066.1 GCA_029261305.1 Nitrospirales bacterium | reverse complement strand
CTGAGCCAAAGCCTCGGCAGGCTCAAAGATTCTCAAAATCACTTCACGCAAATGCTTCGCATCGAATTTCGTGACATAATCCGTCACCCCTACGGATTTGCCCTTTTCTACATTACAGCTCCCCGACAGTGATGAATGCATGAGAATCGGAATATTCCCGAACCGTCCATCACTTCGCACATGTTTCGTGAACGTGAACCCATCCATTTCCGGCATCTCAATATCCGTCAGCACTAATTGTAGGATCTCGTGAAAGTCTTTATTAAGGAGTTCCGCACGTTCGGCAAATAGTTTCATCCGTTCCCATGCCTCTTTGCCTGTAGTGACTTCCTCATAGGTCATGCCCATGCGATCAAGGGCTTTGGTCAATTGCTTCCGTGCCACCAAGGAATCATCCGCGACCAAGACATGCTTCCCTTTAGTGGCAGAGGTCACCTCAAGTCCAGCATACATTTCCTCGTCTGATTTCATGGTAATCTCAGCGAGAACTTTTTCAACATCCAAAATGAGAACCATGCGACCATCCTCAAGCTTGGTCACCGCCGTAACCGCCCCTTGCCGACTGGTTCGAATCATGGCCGGGGGAACCTGAACCCGATCCCATGACATCCGAACAATGCGATCAACCGAAGACACGAGAAATCCCTGTTTATTGTCGTTATATTCCGTGATGATCAGCTTCGCCCCTTCCTGCTCCAAGGCCTCAAGACCAATGGATTTTTTCATATCAACGAGCGGGATGTTTTCTCCTCGAAGGTTGACCAAGCCTAAGATTCTGGAATCAGAATCTGGGACTTTTGTGACTGCCGGTAATTTCATGACTTCTCGAATCTTAAACACATTGATCCCATAGATTTCGTCCGTGCCTAGCGAGAACATCAGCAGTTCCATTTTATTCGTCCCAGCAAGCTGTGTTCGCTGGTCAATTTCAGCCATCAAATTCGACATGATTTCTCCTCCAAGATTTCCCGTTGCTCAAAAGCACGAGACACCCAAACTGGCTGTGACTCCACAATCGTCCACCGACCTAGGCCACAGACTAACCCACCATAGCCATCCCGGCACCACCAAGCGTCCCAACCTTTTGCACTAAATCGGCCATATCCAAAATCAAGACCACTTTCCCGTCACCGGTGATGGTCGCGCCAGCAACTCCTGTGACTTCCGACAAATATTCACCCAAGGATTTGATGACGACTTCTTCCTGAGCACGTAACCGATCCACGACAATACCTAGCCGCCGTTCCCCGACAGCGACCACCACGACGTACGATTCATCCGCGTCGTCATTTGATGGAATACCAAATTCATCAGCAAGGCGGACAAGGGGAAGAATCCGCTCTCGTAGATTCAAGACTGATCGACCATTGATGGTCTTGATATCACTTTTGGTCACTTTGACTGCTTCCAACACTGAAGCCAAGGGAACAGCAAATGTGGCACATTCCACCTCAACCAAGAGTGCTTGAATAATGGCTACTGTGAGTGGCAGTTTAATGGTCACCAAGCAGCCACGCCCTGGCTCTGAGTTCAACTCAATGCTGCCATTCATTCGACTAATATTGGTGCGAACGACATCCATGCCAACGCCTCGTCCCGACACATCACTCACGACATCCGCGGTGCTAAACCCTGGCAAGAAAATGAGATTCATCGCATCGCGTTTGTCCATGCCCGCCAATTCACTTTCCGTCACCAAGCCTTTGGACAACGCTTTCTCTTTGATTTTTTCTATCGGCAGCCCACGCCCATCATCTTCGATGCGGATGACAATGCTATTGCCTTCTTGTGAGGCTGATAACCGAACGTTGCCTTCGGGATGTTTCCCGGCAGCTTGACGTTCCACACCTAACTCAATGGCATGATCAATAGAATTCCGCACGAGATGCACCAGTGGATCGCCCAATTCATCCGCCACGGATTTATCCACTTCTGTATCCTCACCCAACATTTCCAAATGGACTGTTTTCCCCAATTTATTAGCCAAATCACGAACAAGCCGTGGAAATTTGCCGAAGACTTTTCGAATGGGCACCATACGTGTTTTCATAACGGCAAGCTGAAGATCGCTAGCCACTAAGTTAATCTGAGCAAGCGTCACCCCTAATTCTCGTACCAAACTATCATTCTCATATCGCTCTTCCAGTCCTCCACCTAACTTCATAAGTCGATTCCGCCCAAGGACTAATTCCCCAACCAAATTCATCACATGATCGAGTCGACGCGTTTCCACGCGAACACTTTGGTCTTCCTCCCGACCTCCAGGCTTGGGTTGAGCTTTCCCCGCGACTTCAATCGTACGGGTGGTTGCTTCTTTCATTTTTGACAACATATCGGACAAGGCCGGAGGAGCAGGTGGAATCCCAGCTGAGGGTGCTGATTCAGATGAGGTAGATATGACCTCTGGAGGGGTTTCTGGTTTTGATTCAGGTGTTGGTTCAGGCAACGTTTTTTCTGCCGCAGGAGCAACCGTTGAAGATGGATCCACAACGACCGGGGTCTCTTGTGGGGCACTGCTCTCCTCTGCTGAAGCGGGAGTACTCTCTACATCAAGCGTCGGTGGCGGGGGAGAAGGAACGGGACCTAAATCAGCAGCACTATCGATAGTTAACGTGAGCTTCATGACCACAAGGTCAGTCTCCACATGAGTGTCCTCACCCGTGTTACGAATATCTTCCTGCAACAATTTGATCACATCCACCGTTTCAAGAATGATATCGACCACTCCGCGCGTGGCGGCAATCTCCCCATTACGGAGTTTATTCATGAGACTTTCGGCTTGATGAGCAACTTCAACCAAATGTGTGAACCCAAGGAATCCTGCCCCCCCCTTCATGCTATGCATCGCACGGAAAATTTCATTCAATAATTCCGTGTTCCCAGGATCAGACTCCAAGGCCACAAAATGCTGGTCAAGCGACTCCAGCATCTCTGTACTTTCAGCCAAAAAATCGCCTAATATCTCTTTCATCTCATCATTCATAGGAGACCCCGTTTATTCAAAGCCATTAGCATTGCCAACCATCACCACACACACACCCGCCAACTTGAGAAAGACATGTCAGGAGACGCCCTTCCGTTTTTTTAGAAATCATCATTTAGTTAAATCCGAATTCCCCAAGTATATCGTCGACCAAGTCCTGTTGAATGGCCGTGTTATTTGATGCTTCCAATTGTTTCAGCATTTCCTGGCCACGCCCATCTTTCTCAATCTGGTCTTGATCTTGCTTCAATCCAAATATCACTACGAGCTTCAAAAGCTTGGCTTGGACATCTTCTAAAATTGTCACCAATTTCTTCACCCGCTGAGCCACCAAATCCTGAAACGACAATGCCACCGTAATATCGAGCAGTCGGGTTTCATCCTGCCCAAGCCCCTGAAGAACCTCGGCAATCCGCTCCTGTGCGACTTCACTTCCCTCTTGCTTTGCCAATAAGGCCTGAACCTCATTCAAGGATTTCACCATTGTTGCCCGACTGGCTTCAATTTCATCAGTCAAGCTCATGACTTTATGCGTGCCATCTTCGGTCATTTTGGATAATTCGGCTAAAAAATTGGTCGCATCTGGCAACTGATTGGAAGTCGTCGCGACTGGTGACTCCATATCACGGATGGCTCGCGTGGTAGCCTCAACATATTTGGCCAACTCTCCTAATTCTTCATAAATCGTCCGGTCTTCTGTGGCCTGCAAAGGTCCACTCTCATCCAGCTCATCCGTCTCAAAGCTTCGATCCATCAACATGGGTATCTCCCTTTACGCGATATACGCCCATCAACATTCTCAAGGTGAACAATTAGGCATTGACTGTTTTTTTGGCGAAAATTTTCTGCAACTTTTCCAACAATGCATCGGCGGTAAAGGGTTTGACCACATAATTACTGACTCCAGCTTGCACAGCTTCAATGATGTTTTCCTTCTGTGCTTCTGCCGTGACCATCAGAACAGGGAGATGCTTGAGTTCAGGATCAGCGCGGATAGCTCGAAGCATATCGATGCCCATCATGACGGGCATATTCCAATCAGACACGACCAGACCGTACCCACCAGCTTTCAGTTTCTTTAACCCTTCCTCACCATTTTCAGCTTCTTCCATGTCCGTATAGCCGATCTGCTTCAGCACGTTTTTGACGATCCGTCGCATCGTCGACATATCATCCACTACCAACACTTTAAGAGAAAAATCCAAGTCTGACATGTGAGGTCCTCCCGTAAATCGTTATCAATATTCCCTAGACATTTTGCGCCGGCACTGTTTGCGAACATGATGCCGTTAACCGCTGCACTTCGTGGATTAACGCCTCTTGCGTAATCGGCTTGGTTAAAAAGGCTGAGACTCCAGCGTCCAATCCACTATTTCGTTCGCGCTCGTCCCCTTGTGTGGTCAACATAATCACCGGAAGTTCTTGATATTCTGAGTTGACCCTGATCAAACGAGTAAACTCAATCCCATCCATTTGCGGCATATTCAAGTCCGTAATGACCGCCCCATAGGGCTCTTGTCCTAATTTTTCCAAGGCTTCTAACCCATTTTCTGCCACGATCACCTCATACCCCGCTCCTCGGAGATACATCGAAAGTAATCGCCGGGTCATTCGGCAATCATCCACAACCAAAATTACCATTCCGGGACTTATCTCAGGCGTTATCGGCACCATCAGGGTCCTCTCTTTAGCTTTCAACTTTCACCTCCATCACTGGCCCCCAATTTTTTTGTTAACATCAGAGACACTTGTCGGTAAAGAAGCAGCGAACGGTAAATGACCAGATACTTGTCCGGCCCCTAACTTGCCAGGCTTCATACCCGGGCTAGATGGGCGCTGAACGCCCGCAGAAGGTTGGTTCGCATGAACCCCAGGGATCGTTTGACTGGCCTTGTAATACATGACGGTTTTTTTCCAGGGCGTAGGTCGAAATAACCGATTGACACCACTCAATGACTCAGAAAATCCAATCACCAGCACGCCAGAATCCTGTAAGGCATCGTAAAAACTCGTGACAATTTTTCGTCTCGCCTCTTGGTCAAAATAAATGAGGACATTTCG
>JAJDBO010000065.1 GCA_029261305.1 Nitrospirales bacterium | reverse complement strand
CGGTTGATTGCTATCCAGGAAGTACCCGGTTAGGAGGAAAAAATACGAACCCTCGGAGGCTTGGGAAGCATCCCATTGAACCGAGAAAGGCTGACCTGCGGGTTTTCGGCGGAAGGTGTGCGACCACACGGCAGTATCCGCCCCTTTGGGGTACACCGCACAGTTCACTCGGGCACGACCATTAGGTTTCAGCGTAAACCAATATCCATTCACAGTAGTGGGAGGCGACGTGTGATAAAAAATCACCGGAGCTATGTGTTCGATACTGGCAGGAGTGGATTGCCCAAGACGAGCAAGTACCCCAAGGTCGTACATATTCATGCTGCGATCAAGATCTTGGAGCACAGGCCCTGTTGACCATGTAAAGGTATTCTCAAACCCTTTGGTCCATGACGTGGAAGTTGTGACCTGATCCAGCCAATAAAATTCCCGGTAATCGAGTTCCCGAACCGTCATATGAACTTCAGTATCTTCAGGAAGGTAAAACAGAATCTTCAATTTTTCAGGCAGCGAGGGGGCAGGTTCGCGATAATCGGCAAGAACTGAAATCAGTTCGATATCAAAGCCAGAGACGGGTTTAGGTTTGATCCCTTCGTAATGGGTTCCTCGGTTTTTATACTTCAGGTGGTTATCGGCCCAAGCGTCAAAAGGTGCAAAAAGAAGACAAGCCGAAAGGGAAAGTAGAGTTAGAAAAAGAGAACGCCTCATCCTTGAGTCCGTCAATAAGATAGGTCGGAATACAACAACATTGTTCTTGGTTTACGCTACTTAGGGGAAAAAGTCTAGTTGGGATAGATTGAGGAGGCTCGGGTATCTGGGCAGAGAAGGAATGTGAATAAGTTTGCCGGAAAAGGTTCAAGGTGGGCTAGCTTGAATCCTCAACATTTGGTTTGCTCCTTTCTGGAATTCATACGGCACTGACACCATTTCAACTATAAGGCTCTGCTTTTGGAGGGTCTTGATCACCTGATCAAGATGTCTCGAAGGTTTGGTTCCGAATTCCAATAAGGGAAAGATTCGCACTTCCTTGGCCACTCGGCAGAGTTCTTGGACGGATTGTAGATGGAAATTTTGCGACAAGGTGTCACTGTAGAGGAAAAGAAAATGCGAGCAGAGGGCTAAGGCAAATTCGCGATTCATGAAAGGAAGATTTGGGAGGCTTCCTTCTACATATCGATTCTGCTGAAGTCCGGATGAGTAGTCCGACAAAAACAATTCCATCGCCGCCATTCGTGTGTGACTTAAGGCTTCTACAGAGGGGATAAGATCCCAGACAAAATCTTTCGAATGTGCGCGAGTCTGTTCGAGGACTTCTTCATAGGTGTCGTCGATTCGCATTCGAATCTCTTTTCCTGGAAAACCATAGAGCGGGTCCACGGAGACAACATCCCCACCTTGCTCGCTGAGCGTACAATTAAAACTGGCAGGCCCGTCACCACAGCCCAGAATACGTTGGCTTAGATCAAGATCGGAAAGCGCGAACATTCTTGTGTATTCATCAAATGATCGTCCCCAAGGAACAACGGAATGTAAAGTAAAAGCCATAGGTTCTCTTTCACGCAAAGAGGTCATTGTTGATGTGATGAAGGTATACGTGGTGTTTGCGAAAAAAACTAGGTGGGCCGTGAAGGGAAAAGAATTGAAAAGAAGAGCTGCTAAAGATTTGGATTTACCGGAAGGGCGAGTGTGAAATGCCGACCCTTGTCTTCAACCAAAAGTCGCTTGGTAATAAGGGTTGAAATCGCGGCCTCAATGGAAGGTGTCGAGTCCAAGGGGCTGGAAGATTCAGCGGCGGCTCGGCGAATTTGGTCCAATGTTTTCGGTGTTTCATTGCAACATTCGATGATAAATGAAAACGGCCAGTCAAACCGTTCGCTGGTGGGTTGATCTGTGCGGCCATCATAGACCGTCAGGTAACTCATGGCTTTGGCATAAAACAGAAAGGGACGATTTTGGGAAAAATATCGGGCTCGCCATTCCGTCACCATTGCCACTAAGTTTTCATAAAGCTGAGGATCGACTTTCCAATCAATCTCATATTCAAAATCGTAGGCGATTTTGCTGAGATCGACCTTGCGTGAGTCATACACGTACTCATAGGCAGAGCCAGGACCAGTTATCTTTACGCCATACTCCTCGGGCCGCATAAAATAGGGGCTAAAACGCTCTAGCCAAAGTTTTCCAGTTCCCTCTGGCGGCTGCAAATGAAAAATGGAAGGAATGAGATCGATCTGGTGTTGGTAATCGTCATTGGTCTCTTGAGGAAAGCCCAATAAAATATTCCAGTTCACATCCAGGTTGTAATAGCGGCTCCATTTGAGGCATTGAATATTTTGAAGTGGGCTGACGCCCTTATCCATTTCCTTCAACTGCGCGGCACTCAAGCTTTCAATGCCTGGTTGCATACACTTCACGCCGCCCTGGGCCAGCTTTTGAATCTGCTGTTTGGTTAAGTTGGCTTTTGTTTCCATGAAGACGTCGAGGTCGAAATGGGCTTCGGCAAATTTTCCAAACAGTTTGTCGATGTATTTTAAATCGATGATGTTATCGACGAGTCGGAAACGCGTCGTGTCATAACGGCTGGAGAGGACATCCATTTCTTGCGCGACTTGTTCCGAAGACTTTGCACGGAACCGCATGGATTGTGCATTCAAACCGCAGAAGGTGCAATGATGTTTCTCCCCCCACCAGCACCCGCGGGAACCTTCATAGAGCAAGATACGGTTGAGCCCCGTCGACCCCTGCCCTTCAAGTTCCTTCACCATTTCAAAGTAATCGTCGTAATCCGGTGGCCCAACTTCTGTAAAACTCGAAAACAGTTTTGTGTTGGGTTGATACTGAATTTGGGCATTTTTCCTATACGCGACGCCCGGAGGGAAGCTGTTCTCGTCATCACGAAGAATCTTCTTGGCCAACACGGGAAATACTTCTTCGCCCTCACCGACAACTACATAATCGATCCACGGAAACGCTCGGAAATGCTCCAAGCCCATTTCACCGTCGAAGTTCGCGCCGCCAAACACA
>JAJDBO010000064.1 GCA_029261305.1 Nitrospirales bacterium | reverse complement strand
GCCCCAAGTTCATGTGCCCAATCGATGACTTCTGGCAACTCTTGATAGTTCATGGGTTGTGCGCTGAAATGCACTTGGAATTGGAGTCCATTGCGCTTACAGGCTTCAATGCCTGCGACTGCGGATTCCCATGCCCCGGCAACACCACGGAAAGAATCATGTTTTTGTGGATCAAGCGAATCAATGCTGATGCCCATTCCCATGACGCCAATTTCCACCAGTTCTTTGGCCAGACGATCATTGATCAGCATGCCATTGGTCCCAAACACGACCATGAATCCTAAGCCGACGGCATGGCGGGCAATATCAAGGATATCGGGTCGAACGAGGGGTTCGCCACCGGTGATCACCAACAAGCAACCCTTATTGACCTCTGCGATTTGATCAATTAAGCGAAGGCATTCTTCTGTGGAGAGTTCATCGGATCCCCCGCCAGCTTTGGTGGTGGCGTCGAGGTAGCAATGATCACATTTAAGGTTGCAGCGCTTGGTGAGGTTTAAGGCGACGAGATATGGCTTGAAGTCATCGACTGTTCGTCCATCGCCTGGTCCGGATGGTGAAGTGAAACCCGTCACTTGGCTTTTTAAAAGCTCGAGTTTTTGACCAAGTTGATCGAAGCTGAAGATTGGAAGTGATTTACCCATGATTAGCTGGCTCCCTATTGGGCGCCGGCGCCGGTAAGTTTGGCAATGATATCCTTGACGTTCCCGGTCTTCATGGCTTCTTCCATCGTATGTTTGGCTTGTTCAATTCCTTCGTTGGCCACTTCAAGCGTAATCAATGTGGTTCCTAACTTTTCTGCATGCTTGATGATCAACGCCTTAGTGCAATCTCTCATAAAGCCTTCTGGTGCACGTTCCATGCGTTGTTGCGCTTCAGGCTCCCAAGTATATGGGGATGATTCTTCCATGGGCTTTGTGTCTCCATTTGCAACTGCCGCCGCCTGAGGTTCTGAATCTTTATTCGCAAAGATTGGCGTATAGTCTTCATCCGCAGCCTCTTGAATCATGTCTTTGGCGTATTCAAGTGTAATGGTGGTCATTCCAAGTTTACGAGCCGTTTTCTCAATTTTGGCTTTGGCTCGTCGGCGTTGGAATCCCGCAGGTACTGCTCGAATGGCTTCTTTTGCATCTTTGGTCCATTGCATGGGGATGTCATCATAGGCCACTTGAGTTTCTAGGCCGCCCTCAGCTTTCGCTGCTGCTTCAAAAATTGTTTTATCAACAGCTCGAAAGTCTTCTCCGGCTCCAGCACACACTGGACATTTCACGGGATGGTCACCCTTCCCAATATAACCGCATCCGTTACACACGTAGTATTGTCTTGACATCCGGTCGATATAGTTTTGGTTCCCTGGACTTAATGCTGGTGAAATATCCGCTGGCTTTTCTTCAACAATTTGGTTCACCATCCCACTCAAGGTCGAGCCCATGATGTCAGTGGCCACCGAATCATCAGCTTGCATTTTATCTCGATCAATGCCGGCTTCGTCTAATTGGCCGCCTAAGGTTCTCATGGCATCCATGGCTCCTTTAGGAAGGATATCACCTACGGCTTCATCGACCACAGAGTTGCTAATGATCGTATGTCCTTTTTCAATGGCATAGCGATGAATAGCGGTCTTGGCTACACCTCTGGCAAACACCGGAATCTTTTCCATGCGGAACAATGCTTCCTCGGTCCAAGCCATGGTGTATTCGGCCTGGGTGTCAATGGGCGGAACATATTTTTGATTTGAGACCAGCACATTACAGGACGCGGCTCTCAAAAGATTCTCTGTGTTGCTCCCGATGTCCATGTCATCATCGCTATGGACACCAATTCGCCCAACAATGAGAAGCCATGGTTGCTCTTTGCGCACATATTGCAAGACCTTTTCAAAGGCTTTGCCGTCCAACAATGTCGTTTTAATGTCGGAACCTTCTTCCTGCGCCACCTCGCGAGAAATATCTAGGTGAGACTGGTAGATTTTGGCCAATCCACTATCAATGACTTCTTCATGAAGCTTTTCTTGTTCCTTAAAACGAAAGACCTTTCCAGCCTCTTCATTTAAGACTCCTGAAATACTATGGAACGCGGCGTAATGGAAGTATGGGTCAAAGGCTGAGATGGCTTCGACAGGTTTATTTAATGCCTTCCCAAGGGCCAATCCAGTTTTGAGTCCGCCAAAGGAATAGGGGCTTCCATCAACCGCCACCACGATTTTTCCGCCATTCATAGGCTTAAGGTCTTTCACAATGAACATGTCTGAATTGCGAACTCGCCTCAAAACGCGTTCCGTATTGCTACCAACCACGGAGTCTTTTACCGCACCAACTCCAAGGCCACCCATGATCGTGAGGTCATAATTATTGGTATTAATATCTTCAGCAAGGACTTTCCAATTTCGCCCTTCTAATGAGCGACGTTCTAAGGGGAGGTTCGCTTCCGTGCATTTTTTATCAACATAGTCGAGGTAAGAGTCCGTAATGATTTGGAGTCCTCTGGTGATAAGTGAGTCATGAATCTGGCGTTGCCGATCCAGTTCTTTCTCGTCGTGGTATTCTTCCGGAAGACCAGCTTCCATTTGCTTAAACCGTTTGTCATGCATTTTGGCTGCATATACATGGCTGCCGACTATTTTAGACCCAAATTCTTTTGCTAAATTCACACCCAGATCGACAGCCATATTAGAATGGTCAGAATTATCGACCGGAATGTAGATGGTTTTATACATCAATCGCCTCCTTGCGAAACATGACGTTCACAAGCCATATTTTTTGCTCTTCTTGTGGTTTACTCGTTTCCCTACCTAAGGGAGACAATTAAAGGTCACACCAATAGGGGCAGGAATTAAAGGCGGATACTAGCACCTGCTCTTCTTCCAATGCAACCTGATGATCTTACTACATAAACCGATAAAAATGAGTAGGAATACGCTGGCCGAGTTTTGATCTCAAGGATATTCATTTTTGGAGTGTCGCACTTGAATAATTATGAAATATCCATCAATTTTGGATTTCTGTTTGACAAATGCCCCTTAATTCCTATTTATTTTTAAAGACGCCGAGTGAGTTCTCCTCTTTTATATAGCGTTTTAGATTGAATACCTATTAACATTTTTTTTACAGCTTTGGGATTCTTCTCTAATAAATCTTTATTTTAGAGGAGAGGAATTCCTTTTGCTTTATGAAGGGATAGGGTATGAGCCACAAGAATTTTCTTTTTACGTCTGAATCGGTGACCGAAGGGCATCCCGACAAAATTGCTGACCAAATTTCCGATGGTATCCTGGATGCCATTATGGCCAAAGATAAAAATTGCCGTGTGGCCTGCGAGACTCTGGTGACGACGGGCCTGGCTTTTGTGGCAGGAGAAATTTCCACCAAAGCTTATGTGGAAATCCCAGAAATCATTCGTGACGTTATCCGTGATGTGGGATACGCCGATGCGACTTGGGGGTTTGATTACCGAACCTGTTCTGTAATGACTTCTATTGATTCCCAATCTGGTGATATTGCCATGGGTGTGGATACTGGAGGAGCGGGTGATCAAGGTCTGATGTTTGGGTTTGCCTCCAATGAGACCGCCGAATTAATGCCTATGCCAATTGTGTTGGCCCATCGACTCACAAAACGGTTGGCCGAGGTTCGCAAAAAAGGCATTTTGCCCTGGGTGCGTCCTGATGGGAAAGCTCAGGTCACGGTTGAGTATAAAAATGGCAAACCCGTTAGGATCGATACGATTGTGGTTTCTACTCAACATAGCGACAAGGTCACTTCCAAAAAAATCGAACAGGACATCAAAGAGCATGTGATTAAACCGATGATGCCGAAATCCATTTTTGATCCAAAGAAGGTGAAATTCCATATTAATCCAACAGGTCGATTTGTGACAGGTGGGCCCATGGGAGATACGGGACTGACTGGTCGAAAGATCATTGTGGACACTTACGGTGGAGTGGGTAGTCATGGAGGAGGAGCCTTTTCAGGAAAAGATCCAAGTAAAGTGGATCGGTCGGCCTCTTATATGGCCAGATACATCGCCAAGAATATTATTGCAGCAAAACTCGCTGAAAAATGTGAGGTCCAATTAGCTTATGCCATTGGCGTTCCAGATCCAGTCTCAGTTTTAGTTGATGCCAAAGGAACTGAGAAAGTTGATATCGATATTCTGGATCGGTTGGTTAGAAAGCATTTTCCAATGAATCCCCGTGGAATCATTGATCACTTGAAACTGCGAAGACCGATTTTCAAGGATACTGCCGCCTATGGGCATTTTGGACGGACTGGTCCAGGATTTACCTGGGAAAAAACGGACAAGGCCGCAATGTTAAAACGAGAAACTGGCAAGTAGTCGTATGCCACATACACGCCTTTATGCACTTTTAGAGAATGGGGAAAATTTATGAGCACTGCCGCGAATACTGAAGCTGTCGTAAGCGACTGTAAGGTCGCAGATATCAGTCTTGCAGACTGGGGACGTAAGGAAATGCACATTGCCGAAACAGAAATGCCGGCATTAATGGCACTTCGAGACAAGTTTCGGAATTCCCAGCCTTTGAAAGGGGCCAAAATCCTTGGCTGCATTCATATGACCATCCAAACCGCGGTGCTGATTGAGACGCTCATTGAATTGGGCGGGGAAGTGCGATGGTCTTCCTGCAATATCTTCTCGACCCAGGACCATGCCGCTGCTGCGATCGCGGCTCGTGGCATTCCCGTGTATGCCTGGAAAGGCGAAACGCTCGAAGAATATGATTGGTGCATTGAGCAAACGATATTAAAGGATGGCCAACCCTGGGACGCCAACATGGTCTTGGATGATGGTGGCGACCTGACCTTAATGTTGCACGAAAAATATCCGTCGATACTGGACAAGCTTCATGGCATCACCGAAGAGACGACCACGGGTGTTCATCGTTTGCAAGAGATGCTCGAAAAGGGGACTTTGCGGGTACCTGCAATCAATGTCAATGATTCCGTGACCAAGTCAAAAAACGATAATAAGTATGGTTGCCGCCACAGTTTAAGCGATGCCATTAAACGAGGAACTGATCACTTGTTGGCTGGAAAAAAAGCCCTCGTCATTGGATATGGTGATGTTGGAAAGGGGTCAGCGCAATCTCTTCGCCAAGAAGGCATGATCGTGAAGATTTCGGAAATTGATCCCATCTGCGCCATGCAGGCATGTATGGACGGGTTTGAAGTCGTGTCCCCTTACAATGAGGGGGTAAACACAGGAAAAGTTGAAAATATTAATGTTGGTTTGTTGGGCAACACCGACTTGGTGGTTACGACCACAGGGAACTTTAATGTTTGTGATTCAGCCATGCTGCAATCTCTGAAAAATGGAGCTGTAGTGTGCAATATCGGACACTTTGATAATGAAATCGATACGGCCTATACACGTGAGCATTGGGAATGGGAGGAAGTGAAGCCTCAGGTTCATAAAATCTATCGCAATCGTGGAAAAAATGATCATTTGATTTTATTGTCAGAAGGTCGATTGGTGAATCTAGGAAATGCGACAGGCCATCCTTCGCGGATCATGGATGGATCCTTTTCCAATCAAGTGCTTGCCCAGATTCATCTCTATGAGCAAAAATTTGCTGATACCCCTGGGGCTAAGGTCACGCTGGAAGTGCTTCCAAAGAAGCTTGATGAAGAAGTGGCTGCTCACATGGTAGGCGGGTTTGGTGGAGTCATTACAAAACTCACAAAAACTCAAGCTGACTATATTAATGTGCCTGTGGAAGGTCCCTTTAAAGTCGATAGCTATAAATATTAAGTCTCCTCACTTTTGAGTAGGGTCCTCTTTTTGATAAAGAGGATCCTGCTCAACAATCCTTTCCATAATTTTCCATTCCAAATTCTTGGGAACCATCAATCCTTCTGTTTGGCTCCAATAATAATCGAGCGAATTACTGATTTTTTGCCTAGCCACGAAACTCGTTTCCCAGAGCTTAGGGTGAGGGCAGTAAAGTGGAGATTTGGCGCAACAGCATCTCTCTTTTGAGTTTTCGTGCTTGAGCGGATTTAACTGGGTCAGGAAAAGATTGATCCGAAGGGGCAATGGGAAATGTGTTAATTTTTTGAAACCGTGGAATTGATTGTTGAAGGCCATCAAGGTGGGCAAGAGATCTTCCCTTCCACGGATTATAGAGTGGGTCACCAAACAATACCATGCGCCAACTGACATATCGTGTGGAGAGATAATAGGCTTCTGCTAAGGCATAGCGGCCACTGAGCAGGAGCCCAAAAAATTCCGTTGGTTTCGGGAAGGCGTCTAGGTAAGGTTCGCTCGTAGGACCAATGGTGGCGGTAATCCCGCGTTCAAGGGCATTTTTGCACCACCCTTTTTCTTTGGGGTTGTGAATGCTGATGGCCTCTCCAGAAGCTATGTGATAGCCGATGGCCCCAGGGTTAAAGGAAAACGCATCTTCATAATGACGAAGGCGGTACCATCCTGCATACAAGGCCACTTGAGGCGCTTCACCAAATTGCTGAAAGCGTTTTTTAGTATTTTCCAAAATCACAGGATAGGAGGTTTTTGTCTTGATGAAGTCGGCTAGATCTCGAAGGCTTTGGTCATAATCGCCGTATCCGAGTGGATTTTTGGGTGTCAGTCCCCTGGCATCCAAATAGATATTCCCTGACAATCCCATTTGCTCGGCTAGGATCGCTTTATCGATCATCTGTTTGGCCAATGCGGAGGTTGGTGCATCAATCCGACTGACCATTAATACTGGAATCGACATATGTTTGGTATTGGTGGCATTGCCAGTCCTGCTTTGGTCCCAAGCATAAAATGGGTTTGGCGTTCTTCCCTTCAGGACATACTCATGGCGATCGAGCCATAGCAAACTGAGTTCACTGTCTACGCTAGCTTCGGAATCTTTATGAGAATATTGTTCTTCTTCAGCAGCCGCCAAATTGAGCACTCCCCGAATGCCAAAGAATCGTTGAGCCAACCGGTAGGCTAAGTCTCGATTCTCATTCGATGGGGTTTGGATAAGTAGTGGGAGCAAATGTCTCGCAAGTTGCACTTGAGATTGAATCTTTTTGGTAGAAGATCTGATTCCTGCACTTAACTGTGCGCTTTCGGTCGTGTGCTTGGTGTAGGCAGATAATCCATCCAACTGGAGAAACTGTTTGAAAAGGGTGACTGTTTGCTCGCTTGGAATAGTAGGTGGGGCATGATTCAGAATCTCGGATTTGATGCTCTTTACTGTGGTGTCGATGAGTTTGAGGGTTTTCTCATGGTGAGAAAAAGTGGTTTTTGGAATTTGTGGAGGGGCTGGTGCAGGCAATCCTGGTTCATTTTTTATGGATTTCAGGGTCTGGTCGAATTCGGTATAAATGGTGTCTAAAATTTCGAGACCCGCAGCTCGCCATTTGGCGGCATCCGCTTCCCAATCTTTTTCTTGGTCACTTTGCGGAAGGGCCTTGACCCGAAGCGGAATCCCAAAGGTGGTGACGATGACTCTCGTGGTGGACGCGAGGCCATTGGCAATAAGCTTAGTTTTGAGTGGCTCCGCCAAGCGTTCTTCATAGTCGGCCCGGCTAATGGTTTCTTGAAAAGGTAAATCTAGTCTTACGATATGCGAGAGGTGAATTCCTCTTTGCCTGGCATAATGCCTGGCGACATCCAGACTTTCAGGATCATTTTCATTTACAAGAATAACAAGGTGATCCGGGTGAAGCGTGGCCAAGGTTGCAGGTGGGGACAGGGTTGGGCTGAAAGAAATCAACAAAAAAATGGCCCACCAAGAAAATGAATAAGCTCGAGCTCCCAAAGATCCAATCATTCTAGGTTGGTAGTAGGAAAATATGGAGCTCAGTGAATTGAAGGTACGCGTCACTTGATGATTTGAGACCTTGGATGTTTGGCAATCAAAGTGTTAGAAAAATTTGGCCTGTTGGTCAGTTCACGTTTTCTAGTTTCGGCCTTGCCTTTAACCGAGTTAAGGAAATAGCGATTTCTAGAAATGACTATTTTGGCACTAAATTGGGGCTGGGCTTCTAAAAATTTTTAAAATTTCCTAAGTGGGTAAAGGGGTGTTGGGAAGGGTAGTATTAAACTGCCAACCCTTTGATAATTGACAGCGATTAATAGGAATTCCTATAGTGGTGGACCGTACCTCTTTTGAGGCATTATGGGGCAAAAGACCCACGTGAATAGTCCTGTCTTAGTCTAAATATTTGCCTTGTTGGGGCTTATTCTAGGTTGCGAAAAGTCATGGACCAGCATAAAGTAGCTGAACGGGGTACTAACCAAGAAAACTAGGACAATTAACTAAACGGATTTTGGAGAGTTACCAATGTCGACATCATATCAGGTTTTACGGGGTCCGGAACATTTTCTACCACCAGCCGCAGCCAGTATGGGGATTCGGCTACCTGATCCTGGACAAGGTCATATTCATGGGAAGATAGTGACTGAAGATGAGGCCATGGAAGCTGCCGCCAGGCAATTTCTCTCGGCAAAGGTTCCAACAATTTTCCCAGGCCCCCTTGTCCTCTGGGCCTGGAACGAAAAAGCAGCGCATAAAGCCACGGCGGTTAGGCATCTATACGAAACACTTAAAGCCTCGGTCACTTCTACGCAGCAGGCCATGCTTATCCCAATGCCTGATTATCGTCCAAAGTATCCGAAAATCAATCCTGAAGTCGAAATCAACCCAAATCATCCCAATCTGACAATTTGGCATAACAAGATTGACGCCTGTATGTTTGTTGGGGTGCATTGCCACCAGGCCAATTTGTCGCTTAAAATCATCAGAGGTGGGACGGATTGTTATACCATTGCCATGTGTGCTCAGGCTGGCCATGAGGATGCAATGCTTTCTTTCCGTGATGCAACGGCCGAAAAGATCATCAGACTTGCTGATTGGGTGAAGAAATTGAAGGGTTCAGTAGAACCGCCAAAGTAAAGCGCAAGAGTGAAAATGCACAGTAAGAAAATTGTCCAAAATGCAAAGACCTGAATATATGCTTTGCACTATGATCCCATAGCCATTTGGCCCTAAATTGAAGGAGGCGTAATCATGGCAACTCAATCGTCAGTTGGTGAAAAAAATAAAGTAGGACAGACTATTACAGATCCATGGCAGATGATGCATGATTCTGAGCGAACCCCATGCTTCTATACTGGCAGTGAAGTCATCAAGGAAGCCCTTCGTCGAGCGAATTGTGATGTGATGATTGCGTATCCCATCACCCCGCAAAGTGAAGCAGCGGCGTTGATTGGTGAATTATTCGCAGAAGGCTATATCGGAGACTATTTCCGAGGCGAAAGTGAATTCGCGGTCATGTCTCAATGTGCCGGAGCGGCTTTTGGTGGTGCTCGCGTCTTTACAACCACAGCAGGTCCTGGAACCATGCGTGCGATGGAAAATTTTCCGATGTGGGCTGGTGCACGCCTCCCTATTCAAATGATTGTGACGTGTCGGGGCATTAACTCGCCACTGTCCATCCAACCAGATACATTGGAAATTTCCTATCTCTTAAATACGGGCATGTTGGTCTGGCATGCGGAAACGGCTCAAGACTTTTATGACTGGATTCTGAAAGGATACATAGTATCCGAAGAACCAGATGTCCATTTGCCGTTGGCCCTTTGTTGTGATGGGTTTTTCGTAACGCATACCAAAGACATGGTGAATCTTACTCCTGCTGATATGTGCCTCCCACCATATGATCCGTATCGGTCTCCAGTGCCGTGCATGGACATGGAATGTCCTCCAGTTCGAATGATGCGTGACCCGTTTGTCATGAAAAGTAACTATATCAGTTATGCCACTCATGCAAGTTGGCAGCAAGA
This sequence comes from Nitrospirales bacterium, assembly GCA_029261305.1. Next base: position 6,331 of record JAJDBO010000064.1, on the reverse strand, counting down.
AGTGTGGGCTGCCGTTGAACGCTCTCGAAAACATACCGTTAGATGGCTGGATGGTTTGATCGAAGTTGAAAACCCTGATGCGGATATTTTAATCGTTTCTTCTGGGACGGCGGTTTCGCAAGGGCGAGAAGCAAAGATATTACTAGAAGAGGATGGCATTGATGTTGGCATTGTGAAAATTAAATCACTGCGTCCCTGGCCAGGAGAAGAGATTCGTGAAGCCACCAAGAATGCGAAGCATATTATTGTGCCGGAGTTTAACGTCACCGGTTGGATGGCGAGAGAAATCAAGGCGACTATCCCCAATAGTGAAAGAGTGTATGAGGGACCACGTGTCTGTGGCGGAATGACCTTGCCACCAGAGATCATTGCGGCTGACATTAAAACCCTTCTCGGGATTAAGAATGTGGCATTGGCTGGCCGTGGAAGCTGAAAACTAATATCACCAATACCAGTGAAAATTTAGGTAAATTGCCGAAAAAATAGAGGAGGCCGATATGAGTTTAGAGAGAATTAAAATAGCGCCGGAAATGTATGAGATCATGCCACCGGAATATCAAGATTTAGTGAAAAGTGCGACGTATGGTAATGAGCAGCGCGGATGGAAAGATATTGGAACTTCTAAGGAACTGATTGAGGAGCATTCATTGTGTGCCGGGTGCCCAGAATCCATGGCTTTTCGGTATATTCTTGCTTCCCTTCCTGCCCCTGAAGATACTGTCATGGTGGGATCTACAGGTTGCACGAGTTTGGTGTTCCCACATGTAGGTATTCATAATATTCACTCCTTGTTTGGAAACCAAAATGCTATCGCTTCTGGACTCAAAAGGGCCCTTTCTGTACGGTTTCCTGGGCGTGTCAAAGACGTTGTGGTGTTAGCTGGTGACGGGGCGACAGTCGATATCGGGCTTGATATGACGCTGCAAGCTTGGTTCCGCCAAGAAAAGTTTACTACCATTTGTTTTGACAATGAACTGTATGCCAATACCGGTGGCCAAGAAAGTGGATTGATGCAAAAAGGGTTTGTGGCGAAGATGGCACCTGTGGGAAAGACCTTTGAAAAGGTGCGGTTGCCAGAAATCGCTCGGGAGTCTGGATGCCACTACGTGGTGAATTGTACTGTTAGCAAGCCAAATCTTGTAGAAAAAGTCATTAAAAATGCGATCCATATTGCTCGCGAAATTGGTCCGACTTATTTGCAACTGTATACGCCATGTATTCTGGAAATTGGGAAGAACAGCATGGAAGGTCTTCAGGAAATGCGGGATTCCGAAAAACCGACCGAAAGGTTCGCGTACAGAGAATATATCAGTGATCAGGCCAAAGAGCTGTTGACCGAAATGGCAGCAAAAGAAAAAGAACGAAAAGCCGAGGCCAAAAGACAGCTGGCAGCAACAAAAGCTTAACCTGCGTCAAAATTTGGTTCAGGAGGAAAATTATGATCAAAAGTAGACTCAATATTCGAATGTCTGGACTTGGAGGGCAAGGTGCGGTCACCGCAGCCCATGTGATGGCCATGGCGGCCTCCCGTGATGGGAAGTTTGCGATCTCTAATCCATTTTTTGGCGCTGAAAAACGTATGGCCCCAGCCGAAAGCTATTGCAGGATTGGTGTGAAAAGAATTTGGGATCGAGGGGAGCTCGTGTTCCCCGATGTGATTGAAGTCTTTCATCCTCAGGTGATTACGCTAGGCAAGAGCTATACCATGCCATTTTATTCAGGGATTAAAGAGGGCGGAGTCGTCGTCATTAATTCTGACATGCCGCTCCTGACTAAGGAAGATGAGAAGACTTTGAAAGATTTAAACGTGGCAGTGTTCTATATTGCAGGGACTCAGGTCGCTCTAGAAGTTGCAGGGACGGAACTTTCAACGAATATGACCATGATTGGGTCAGTTGCTGGAATTACCAAATGTGTGTCCTTAGAAGGTCTCGACGGGGCACTTCAAGAACGGTTTGGAAAGAAGTTCGTGGCCTCCGGTGGAACTGCCACCCTAGACGAAGCTATTAAAAAGAAGTTTGCGAAAAAAGAAATGTTGTTAAAGAAAAATTTAGATACCGTGATTCGTGCCTACGAGATGGCGGGTGAATGGGCAGCAAAAAATAATATCGAATTAGCCGTCGCGGCGGCATAAACTTAGGGAAAAGGTAGTCATTCATGTATAACGTAGCGCTTGTAACGGATGAAAAATGTGTTGCCAAAAAGGGGTGCCGGCTTTGTATCATGTATTGCCCTGAGGCCAATACGTTAGATCTCAATAGCGAAAAGATGGTCGCTGAAGTTGTTATCAATCGGTGTAAGGGGTGTGAGTTGTGTAAGGTTGTCTGTGACGCAGCCAAACACGAAGCGATTGAAATGGTTGCAGTTGGGGCCGATGGCGTTTTAATGAGTAAAGCTGGTGAAGCTGCCGAGTTAGGGCAGGCCTATCAAGGGTAAAGCGGATACGGAGATAAGGCTTAAAAAGCCCTGCGGCATCGATTTTTATGTGTCGCAGGGCTTTGTTATGTAGGCGGACCGCCAAGATTTCACAGTTGGGAGAAAGGTTAGGGTTACACGATATGGGTCAAGACCTGAGAGAGCTCATGAATGGGATTAATAGCCACATGAGTCAATTTTACCAAATGCTTGAAATTCGAGCTCAAGAAATACAAACGACTGGTGGTGATCCAGATGTGGTCAAAAAGTTGACAATGGGTGCTGATGCCATGAAAGACAGTGGAAATATCTATTTATCATGGGCTCGTCATTATGTTGCGCTGTCCGAGGGAGGAGCTGCCGAAGCCGAAGAGGGTGAGGAAGACTCCGACGATTTCCAATTTTGATTCTTAGGCCAGGTTATACATTAAAAATTATCTCTCCTGGACCTCTTCCTATTGATCCCAAAATAAGCTCAGTATATGATGTAACTCGTTTGTCTGTGATACCACACGATAGCAAATTTCAATAATCGTGTTCCTCGGTAGCTCAGTTGGTAGAGCGGTCGGCTGTTAACCGATTGGTCGCAAGTTCGAGTCTTGCCCGAGGAGCCAATTTTAAACAAAAGCCTTTTGATCATATGGTCAAAGGGCTTTTGTTTTGTGACGGGAAGTGCGAACCTATGCTCTTTCGGTGGCAAACCCCAATTCCTCGTTAATATTTCGTTTTTTGATGTCCTGTCTCAAAGCGTTCAGGCAGCAGGAAAATGTTCAGGAGCTTCGTAATTTCCGTTGCAATTAACAGAGGAGTAGCGTAGAGCAATTAATGGAGGTGTATTCAGTTCTTGTTGTCTAGCCTTATGATCTCAATTACGAGGGTAAGGCAACCCTGATACATGGATTGAAGCCAAGGAAAACGATATGGAAGATGTCGGGAAATCGATTCGTCATGTTGATTTGTCAGTGGGAGATGAACTTTTGCATGAATGTCAAGCCATGTCCCGATATGCGTTTGCGTCTGGACTAAAAGTGCCAGGCGCTCTAATGGAGGGGCTTACCCATTATATGGTTCAAGAGGAGAAGGTATTCGCTGGTTTTTCTGAGGAGAAAGGCAACATGGTCTCTTCAGGAGATCGTATCCCAGAAAATCCAATTATTCCTCATCAGGGGTTGAACCATCATGTTCGAAATCTGGCGATGATTCATGGGCAATTGTCAGATATCATCGCACCGGCGACGCCTCGTACGGTTCTTCTTCTTGCAAATGAAGAGGCTAAAGGGAGTGCCTGGCATTTTTTGGGGCCGGTGCCGCTGATTCGCAGAATGATGTTCGTCGCAATTATTTCTCTCATTGGTCTGATCATCGTGAGCTTATCACCGGACGTTGATGGTCATCCTGACCACTTCAGCCTTTTACACAATTCAGGTTTTCCTCTCTTTCTCAACGAAATGTTTTTATTAAGTGCGGCAGCAATTGGTGCATCATTCGGAGCTCTTTTTCAGGCCAAGCGGTATATTCAAGAGGGTACGTTTGATCCGTTGTATGAGTCCTCGTATTGGATTCGATTTGTGCTTGGGTTGCTGGCTGGCACCATGCTGGGTTCACTAATCCCTGTCGAGTCATATGCAGATGAGGGGATAAAGCGCGCAACATGGCAGGGATTTGGTCAGCCACTCTTAGCACTGTTGGGGGGATTCTCAGCTGGGGCGGTTCACCGCATACTCAATCGTCTGACCGCTGCTGTGGAAGCGCTGGTTCGTGGGGATACCCGAGATATGCTGGCTGCCCAAGAGCAGGCCGCGAAAACCCGCTATGCTGAAAAAACCTTGCAACATCGCATGCACCTCTCGACGAAGTTAACAAAGCTTCAGCAGCTCATCAATTCAAGTGCCAATCCGAAAGAATTGCAGAAAGAACTCGAACGAATCCAAGGTGATCTGATCATGCCTGGTTCGTATGAGGATGAAACAGAAACCAAGCTTACACCTGACTCACCAGAGAAGAAACCTGCCTGAAGTCGGTTAGTCCGTGGAAGTGCTATCGAATGGAGTTGGAGACTCAAGCCGCTCCTGTAGCCCACCCTTCTCTGTTTCTTTGAAATTGCGTTACCCTTCCATTTTCGTGTGTGTCATCTGCTTCCATTCGGGGCATCCAACCAAGTACGAAATTTTTTTGTGAGGGTATTGGGTTTCCAATAACCCCACTTCCCAGTCGTAATGATCATGGTGGACTTGACTGGCCATTGAGTGTAATTCTTGGACGGTATACGTTCGTAGGTGTGAGACGATTCCATCCCAGCAGTAGAGCAAGGGAATCAGAGGAATCACATATGTCCAAAAGAGCCGTCCTCCTGTCAATGGTTTCATCGTTGGGGTGAGAAAGAAAATCCCGAGTGATGAAACAAACATTCCTAACACATTCCCCCACGTTCTCTCCGTAAATTCAAAAATTCCTATCGGTGCATTTCGTGTGGCCGCATCTTGTAGCAAAGCAATGGCTTCTGGAGGTGTGAAGTGATGAAAGCACGTAAAGAGCGTGCGAAAGCCATTGAAGTAAATGGGGACTGCTGTGGCATCAATGGGTTCAGTCGAGTAATGGATGTGAGAAGATGTGTGGGGTGACCAGGTGTCTGAAACCGCAGGGTTTGGGTACTTATCAGTCAGCGTTATGCTGATAGGATACTGTCCTTGAGCATTGAGCGCGTGGATCAACGTGGCCCACGGGCCTGAAGCTCCGGAACACAAATCGATAACATGGTCGCAAGGGGATCGTTGCATCACCTCTTTCATCTTGGGCGCCACGCAGGTATACAAGTTGTGGTTGAGGTGGCGCAGAATATCCGTGAGGTAATTGCGAAATCGCTGAGGGAGCCAGGTCTGATCTTCGAATTCAAATAGATGTTGTCGTTTCATGGTGAAGGTGGCCATTCGTTTCGGAAGTCATACCGACCTGGAGCAAGAATGTCGTGGGGGTCTAATGCGCGTTTGAGAGTCATCAGGAGTCTTCCATATTCGCCTTGTGAGTCTGGCAAGTTGTTCATGCCTTGAATCCCGAGCCGGTACGGAATACATCCTGCTTGGGACAGCTGTCCGACAAGTGCTTCGTAGCATGCCGAAGCCGCCTCATCCTGGCCTGGTTCTTCTCGATCGTAGGTGATGGAAGCGACCACGTAAGCGCATCGTTCCGTAATCCCTTGAATAGAAATGCCCGGTTCAAATGCATGAGCCAGGAGCGTATCATGAATAATATCCACGCAACGCGAGACGGCACTTCCCGTAAATGCCACGACGGGCGAACACCAGATCACACCACACTGATCTCTGTCTGGATCCATATCGATAGGCGGTGGAGTTTTCTTTCGCCAGTACGCACTGCCAAGCCCGGTGCCGACCGAACGGCTGAAGAAAGGATTATGACTGTTCACGGCAGTAAACGTGAGATCCTTAACCATGGCACCCAACCGATCCGTCATCACTTGCTGTTTTGCCATGACTGATTCCAATGTCTCACTACAAATCGCGGCTTCGCCAAACCAGTTTGCCTCCCGATTCGATACAAGTAACTCTTTCTTGACCTTATCTGGCAGCGGCGTAAGACTCTCGGTTTGTACATAGGGGTACTGCCCCTGCATCCATAGCACTCGGTAATCATTAAACAACGAACAAGAGGTCCCGATGACTTGCTGCATACGGAGCGATTGAAACGCATCGATAACGGCATCAAAATGTGAGGCGTCCTCCAGCGTAAAATACAACTGTTGAAAATATTTTGGCATTGGAGTCAGCCACACGGTCATGTGAGTGATAATGCCCAAGTTTGATTGCAGAAACAGACCATCGACAGATGGTCCAACACCCCACTTGTGAACCTTGGCCGCACTCGCATGATCAAACCGATCCATTCCTGTACGGATATA
>JAJDBO010000063.1 GCA_029261305.1 Nitrospirales bacterium | reverse complement strand
TTCAACCGAACAATGTTCATGCCGGCATCATACATTTTGCGCAACATTTCGTAGGATTCCGTGGCTGGTCCAATGGTGCAAATGATTCGTGTCTTTTGCATACGTCCTTTCGTGTAGGGGAATTATCGCGCATTTTGAGGTGATAGCCAATGGGGGGATAAGATTGAATCCAATAGCTCACCTCATTGGGTGATTGGACACTGAAAAATGCCCACTATCTTTTGACCCAATGACCTGCTATGGTGATCTTACCTAATCGCGTTGGACCTGGTGATGAGGCAAAATTAAACAAGGTCCGTAACCGAGATTGTTTTGTCGAAGAGTTCATTCGGAAGTCAGCCCCTAACCGCATCAGTTTCGCGTCGACGGACCCCACCTTCCCCATTCGTTCTCTCTAAAACAAGACAGTGTCATTTTTTTTAAAGGAGAAACCCCATGGGTTCAAAAATTTATGTTGGTGGATTACCGTATTCTGCAACCGAATCTGAAATTGAAGCCTTGTTCGGCGAACATGGCACCGTAGAATCCGCACGAGTAATCACGGACAAGTACACCGGCCAATCTCGCGGGTTCGGTTTTGTCGAAATGGCATCCCCAAGTGAGGCGGAAGCGGCCATTTCAGCGTTGCACTCCACAGAAATGGGTGGACGTACCTTAACCGTGAACGAAGCCAAACCAATGGCCCCTCGCTCCGGTGGCGGCGGCGGTGGCGGCGGCTTTGGCGGTGGTGGTGGCGATAGAGGAGGCCGAGGAGGCCGGTTCTAAGTCGTCACGAAATAATATCTTTAAAAACGGAGCGGCTGGTGAAAAACCAGCCGCTCCATTTTTTTGGGTTGTTGAATTTTCATTCCTATAACCCAAAGACGATCTAGCCAAGAAAACTACCATCAACCAGCAATCCCTCAATTTTCGTGATTTCTACATTTCAGTCCATGCTAAAATGGGGGGCAGACAGCTAAGCTATCCTCAGGGATTGCCACGAACCTATGGAACGCATCGTAGGCCCTTGTAACTCAAGGGATTCTTCTCAAGCGAATGCTGGGCTCAGAGTAAAATATTCATTAGATTGAAAATTCCACTCAATACCTTATGCTCCACCAAGAAAGCCAAAATATATTAGGAACGGAAGGACATGAAAATGGATTTCATAACGATCGTGGGATATGTAGCTGGGGCATGTACCACCTCGGCGTTTCTTCCGCAGGCGATAAAGATTGTCAAAACAAAGCATACTAAAGATATCTCCTTGAGTATGTATTCCATTTTAACTACAGGGGTGTTGCTGTGGTGTTTGTATGCCTTGACCAACCATGATTGGCCCTTGGCCCTGGCCAATAGCGTGACGTTGTTCTTGGCCGGATGGATACTCCTACTCAAAATTCGGCATGGGTAAGCTGGGACTCTTGTATTGGTCACGATCCCCTAATATTTAAGTATGGCACCAATGGCATTGCTAGCTGTGCGTTTTGGTTTTCATGCCACCCAGTTTGGCAGCCCCAGGTTTAATTGAGAAGGCCTTGGACCCGATAAACCTACAAAGACAGCTCATTGCATTCCCTTGCGTCTATTTTTTAACATCTGAGTTTTTGATGCCCCATTCTGCCTTACTCGACCTAATTTTCCACAGAAAACTTCATTCAGAAGAGATGCCCCTCACTAAATACTTGCTCTTTGCATGGGTTCTGTTTTTTGTTCCTCTCCCAGTAGACGGATCTATGCAAAAGGGGCTTGTAACCCACACCTTTGGCAATGCTCCCCATTGTAGTTTTCCCAACACCCTCACACTTGAGGGCACGCATCTCAATTTTGATGTATCAGCACTCCCTTCAAATACCACGATTTACCGGGCAGTCATCCGAATTCCAGCAACCAACCTTAAATATAACAATGTGCTTCAACTCATGCCTGTGGGCCTTGAATCTCACTCCCTCAAGGCTTCGGCTCCTGATTACAAGCGTTTGGATGCGCTCACTGCTGTACAACAGTGGGTTCAAGACCCCACAACCAACAAAGGGTTACGCATTCAAGCCAACAATCGAAATATCAATTTGCAACACGCCATACTCGAAGTCACCACGGTAGGCACTGTAAAAAATACCATTCCCACTATTTCTCATTTGCGAGCAGAGCATCGCCAAGGCCAGACCTTTCTTACCTGGACAGAAGTCGAAGATGTTGTGGGGCAGGATCATCCCCTTTTTAAAGATTGGGAAAAAGCCATTCTCAGTGCTCGAAAAAAGCGGACTCTATCCTATCGCATTTATGGGCATACCCAACCCATTACCTCGGCTTCGATCCACGAGGCAACACTCCTTCGCGAAATTCCCGAAGCACTTTCAGGTTGGAATACATTGGCCATCCAAATTCTAGAGTTTCATCCAGGCACAAAACGATCTCCCCTATTGAAGGGCAAAATCAAAATAGATCAGCGATTATCCCGTTTTCCAATTCACGAGGGCAGCCCCCCCTTGAACCGGACGACAGGGTTGGCCGTCATCAGCGCAGCCCAGGATCGTCAAGTTTACTATGCCATCAGTGTGGCCATGGATGGGAAGGAGAGCCTGAACCGGTTTGAAGAGGGACGCAATACCACCGCGATGATCAAAGAAAGCAAAATGCGATTTCCCCAATTTGTGACCTTTAAAAAAGTCGCCCCAAAGAATCCAAAGAATAAAAGACACCCACACATTCACATACGCGTGGCCTGGCTAGAACCGCCATATGTGATGGAACCCCGCGCCACACAATTCTATTTTCTTGACTATCCCAATGCCAAAAAAGGAACGGCGGAAAACCCTGCCCCTCTCTATCTCTATTTGAGCCAATATGGAGCAAGTTCTCGTAGCGTGGGCAAGCCCGGATGGGTAGGGAGCAAAACCATTCTCCGCGATGTGTACGGGGTCGCGTTTGCCGAATCAGAAGATCTCTTTTGGGCAGGAAAGCATCAAAGTGTGGGAACCTTACGAAGCGATGCTGATGGGATCGTCATCAACCATGGCCAAAAACGTATTTTCACAACGATAGATTGGGCACTGTCACAAACCAATCTTCATCTCGATCCACAGCGTGTATATATCTCGGGGCAACACGCCATTTGGGCCCTCCGCCATGGAGATCTCTTTGCGGCTGTCGGCTCCAATGGCTATGGCAATCTCCGCTTGGGGCGAGAGTCAAAAAAGAGGTTCCCTTATTGGGGAGAAGGGGGATTGGGCAAAAATTGGCTGGACATTCCCCACTTAGAATATTTGGATTTAGCCCAATGGGTTCGCCAACATCCAAACACAGAACTCCCGTATTGGGTCTGCCATCCTTCCTATGGGAAATTCGCCGCGCATACGTTGGGCGATTTAGGGTTTAAACCCTGGCAAGATTTCATCCTCGCCATGCAAGAGACCAAACGGGCCTTCGCCGCCATTTGGAATGCAAATGGCCAAGGAGAACTGAAAGATCTCATTAAGAATCAATTGCCAAAAATTACACAAGACCAATCCCTGCCCGCCTTTAGCCGCGTCTCTTTCAACCGCAGCCCCTATACCACTAAACCCCGCGGTCCTTTCACCAAAAAACTCAAGCGCGTGTATGAGAAAAAAATGGATATGGACTTTATCAACCACGCCGATCGAGATGGAGGGATCAACCTCTATCAACGATGGGAACCCCAGTCCATCGTGGATGAACCACAGAACTGGGCAATGAGCATCTGGCTAGCCAAAAACTCCCCAGAGGAAGTCGCCACCATGGATATCACACCCCGACGCCTCCAGAAATTCAACGTTCAACCTGGAGAGACTGTACGCTGGCAAGTAGAGGGAGGACACGGTCAATCCGGAACAGTACTCGCCGATCAAAATGGCCTCGTCACCCTTCCCGCAGTCACAATCAGTAAATCAAAGAGCCGAATCCTAATCGAAAAATAGGAGATTGGTCACTTCAGTATTTTCCAGGTTTTAGCTTTAATAGAATTAGGTCTAAAAGAGAAATTTCCCCGGACGGGGTCTGCCCAAGGTATGCGTAAGGGCTTGAAAAATATGGTGGGTCGTACAGGGGTCGAACCTGTGGCCCGCTGATTAAGAGTCAGCTGCTCTACCAACTGAGCTAACGACCCACCCAAGGTGGAAACTGATGGTATTGCGTGAAGAATATCTCGTGTTTAGTAATCTCATTTATGGTGCGCCTGGCAGGATTTGAACCTGCGGCACCTGGCTCCGGAGGCCAGTGCTCTATCCACTGAGCTACAGGCGCGTTCTATCGAAAATATTGTGTAAATTCAACTCTCAAACGCCTGGCTCGACGCTATCATCTTTGGATTGCGCTTGTCTAGGGTTCCTTACCAACAAGCCCCTCAACTTTTTCTAATCACAAGGCAGTTTTTCTTGAGTGGTGTCTTGTGTTTCTTTGATGATGAAACCGCCTTCGTCAATGATGTCTTTTGGCTCTTCTAACACGATTTCAAGCAGGAGCTTAGCCCCTTCGGGGGTTAAGCCGTTAGATGGAGCAATAAAGCGTTTACGTGCGATAGCTCGTTCGGCGGGATCATCGGGTTCGTAATACCCAAGCAATTCGCCGCTGGTATTCGCAGCCGTCAGTCGCGTGGCCCAATCTTCCATGAGCGAGTCGGTCCAGGCACGAATCCCTTCGACCTCTCGATGCTGTTCCAATTTTGTCCAGAGTTGCCATCCGACGAACACAGCCCAGGTTTCGTTGATCACTTCCCAGGCATCTTCTTTAGACAGAAACCGCATTTCAGTGGCATCACGCCTTTGCCGAACAGGATTGATTCGCACGAATCGATAGTGGCAGCGAAGCTGTTCATTGGCGAACGTGAGCACTCGATTGGCGTTGGCGCTGAGTGCCGCTGGCCCTGGACCATTGAAGAGGTAATCCATATAGGCATGCAACAGTTCGTGGTATAGCAGACTCACGTCGTGGTGAGTCATACCATCCAACGACTTCAGCACGCCTCCTGCGCTATTGAAGGATAGGCGCATATTGAGAATCATCCGATGATCTTCAGGATGGTATTCCGCAGCATAGGTGCGAAGGTCTTCGAATACGACTGTGACAAAGTTTGGATCAATCTCTTTAAGAAATTGAGTAGGCAAGCCTAAGCCTTCGGCCTCTTTAATTTAATTTGGCCAGGCATTGGTCGCCGGATTTGTCCCCTCGGCGCTATTGGCAAACTGCGTCATGCCCAACACGATGCCCAACAACAGAATTCCCAAGACCCATTTCAATGTTCCCTGCATCACGATATCTTACCCCCAGTGATAAGGCTCTCCTTCATCCACCACACTCCATCCATCAACGAGTTCCGCTGGCACTTCATCCAAAAATCTTGACGGCTTGGAGAGGATCGACCCAGTTATTTTATCATACACATTTATCGGGAAGGTGAGGTAGAGATGTGTTTTGGCTCGAGTCACCGCGACATATAATAGCCGTCGCTCTTCTTCCAAGTCATCTTCGGTAAGAAACGAATAGGAGGAAGGAAACCGCCCATCCACAAGCCAAATGACAAACACGCACCGCCACTCCAGTCCCTTCGAGGAATGAATGGTAGAAAGTACGAGCCGTTCATCATCACGGTCTTTCGCCTCGACATCCAACACA
>JAJDBO010000062.1 GCA_029261305.1 Nitrospirales bacterium | reverse complement strand
ACGGCCTCGGTCATTTCGTCGTAAAACTCCCCAAGAAGTCCGCTGACCTCTTCGGGGGACAAGGTTTCAGCGATTTTCGAAAACCCTCGGATATCCACAAACAACACGGTCACCATTCGATGGTGTGGAGAAACAAATGGCCTACCTTGGCCCAAAGAGGGCGTTGGGGGTCGAGGATGAACTGATTCGGCGGGATCCCGCCTGGCCTTTTGAAGCCAGCCAAGATTTGGAATCATGACGGCAGAGCCACTTCCCCAGCGGACGGAAAGCCACACGACGAAAAGGCTTCCCAGTAAAATCATCCCCACCAGGCCCGCTTGAGGGACTCCCATGATCGGAGTCCCAAAAAATACTCCCGCGCTATAAAGGTTCCCCGCTTTCTGGGAAAGAAGAAGCAGCTCCTGTTTTGGGTATACCGAAACGTCTTCCTCAGCCTTAGTGTAGGCATTTGCCGACACCTTGCCCGCTTGAGAAAGAGAAGTGTCTATTCCATTTCTGTCCCCCGACAAATAAGGGAAACTTTTCAACATGGAGTGTGTTTGTGTGATCAGATGATCAACATTCGCCCACTGATCTAAGACATTAGATTCTATTTCATTTACTCCGACCGGCCTTTGGAATTGAGTGTGGACTTGAAGCCCCCACTGCGTCATTGGATCAAATAGGCCATGAATAAAGGCTAAGGTCACTATCATTGCGACCATAAAGGCAGAGCAGAATAGAACAATGTTTGCTTTGCGGGGGATTAAAGAAGAGAAAGCCTGAACCCACTTCATGGTCATCAAGCGCCTTTTCCAAGCTTCAGGCAGGAAACATGAGAATAGGAGGAAGAAAATTGGAAAACTCTCAAATTGATCTTAAGTGCTAAGCCAACGACTTTTTCTCTATTGTATAAGGAGCAAGTTTCATTCCTTCACAATGAAATATTGTAATACCTTGAAAATACAAGAAATTTAAATTCAACAATAAATGAAAAGATGAAAATTGATTGAAAATGTGAAGAATTCGTATCAGAGGCGACACATAAATGAAGGCTTACGCCTACAGTAGAGTTTGTGGATGAAAGAAGTATGGAGGGTTTTGGCCTCTTTGTGCCACACAGGCCACGGCCTCAATGCTATCGAGAACGACGTTCTCCTTATCACCCAATCGCCATTCAGTGGGAATGCCATCTTATGGTAAGGTTCATAGTCAAAATTTAATTCACATCTTGGCATTGACACGATGAATCCACCTCAAGGCTCCCGTAACTCCATTCAGCCAATTTCAGATAAAGAATTTGACGATTGCCTGAAATTAATCCATACCCCTTCCTTGGTCGAATTCTGGAAACCAGAGTGCCCCCACTGCTTGTCCTTGTTAAGAGAATTAGAAATTCTTCAAATAGAAACGTGCCACCAGTTGAAAATCTTCAAAATGAATGTTGAAGAAAATCACATCATTCCCGCTGATTTGGAAATTTATTCCCTCCCAGCGTTGGCCTTGTTCCTACATGGAGAATTTCAGCAGTTCATTGGGGGAGTCGGGAAAAAAGACGAAATACTCAAACAGATTTCTCCCTGGCTATAGCCAACTGATCCCGGACCTTGAAGGAATCACTCTATCGATGGGCTCATTGAGGCAGAGTTGCAGGGGCACGGAAGGTACCCTATAATTTCGGTTTCCGTGGCAATATTTGGAAGGGACCTTCTCTATGAGCACTTTACCCTTATCGTTTCGCCTGAGAAATGCCGTTGTCGAAAAGCATCAGCTGGAGGGCATAGACCCCAGCGATCGGTATTTCAATCGAGCTATTTTGGTGAAGCGGGTTGATCGCGGATATTCCGCTAAGGTGATGTATGAGGCGTTAGAACGCGAAAGTGGAGTGCACCCCACCGTCCCTGGTGCTCTTGCCGAGGTCGTCAAGATGTTTCTAGATATAGGATTTACTGAGATGCGCACGCGGTTAAATTTTAAAGGGCAGAAATACTTGGCGGAAAAAGAAACCTGGGTCGAATACGCCAACTAGCGTTTTGATAAAATACCCTTCTTTCCAACATTCTCAATTTTCCCAACACTTCAATTCTCTCTACCAAATTCCTTTACCACCAGATCGTGTAGCTCCGGCCGAAAGACTTTGATCTGCTTGTTCTCCCTGGTGGGATGCACACGGTTGGACAACAAAATGACTTCTAGCTCACGCACTGGATCAATCCACAAGGACGTTCCAGCATACCCAAGATGGCCAAACGATTCCGAAGAAAAGTGATGGCCGGATGAAGAGGGTTGCGATGGCGTATCCCACCCCAAAGCCCAACTTGATACTCCTGAGTCCTGTCGCCGCGCAAACTGTTGAGCCCATTCCACAGGAAGCATGGAATGACGTCCTAACACTGCCTGTAACCATGCACCAGATACTTGGCTCACACTTGAGGCCGTGCCAAATAATCCAGCATGCCCTGCAATACCCCCAAGAGCATAGGCATTTTCATCGTGCACATCAGCATGCACCAAACGGCCTCGCCATGAATCTTGTTCCGTCGGCGCGACTAAGGTCAGGTCCCCATCTCCTCCTGTAGGATTTCCTTCGGCTTCAATAAAGAACAATGGGTTGGCGTTGAGCTCACCATAAATCCGGTTTCGACAATAGTCGGGCAAGGAAATTCCGACACATCGTTCGATAACAACGCCTAATGCCATAAATCCAAGATCGCTGTAGATGCTTTGGCTGCCGGGCCCATACTCCACAGGTTCCTTGGCAATCGTCTGCAAAAGAACAGTGATTCGTGCTTGTCGTTCGGTCTCATCTTTTGGGGGCAATCCCGCCGGAGAGAGTGCTTCATAATACCGCCGCCATGCGGGAAGCCCTGAGCTATGGTGTAGAAGTTGCCGAATAGTGGTGTGCCTGTAAGAAGTGGATTGCCATTCACTCAACCAATCCGTCACCGGCTGATCAAGATTCAGTGGCCCATCTTGAAAAAGACAGACTAGGGCCGTCGTGGTCGCTAGAGGTTTGGTGAGGGAGGCCAAATCGTAAATCGTGTCAGTGGTGACAGGACAATCAAAGGGGGGCTGCCCCATTTGCCCGGCAGCTTGATGATACACGACCTCACCAGATGAACGGACGAATAGCACCGCCCCAGGAAATACTCCCTCCCGAACGGCTTGCTGAAGAATTTGAGTGAGGGGATGGTCCCGACTCATACATGCGGTACCAGGGAAATCAATGGGTCAGCCTGGAGAGTAGGCTGTTTCTTCTTGTGGTGTTGGGAGAGAAGTGTCGGCATAAGTAGTAGCAGCCTCATGAGCATCCATGGTCATTACACGCTCAATGGTATTGATCGTCGATCGAATCTGTTCGACCGCCACGATTCGTTGCCTCCGCACATCAGCAATACTCCGGTGGAGATCTGTCAATTGATTCCTCGCATTGACGAGTAATTGCTCTGCGTGCAATTCGGCTTCTTTGACGATACGCTCGGCATCCTGTTGGGCATTGACCTTCAGTTGATCGGAAAAATTTTGCGTGGTGATCAGAGTGTTCGTCAGCGTGGCTTCGGCCTTTCGAAGCTCCGCCAGTTCCTGCTCCCGAGTCACCATTTTTTCTCGGAGCATGGAATTTTCGCGGATAAGACTTTCCACGGTTTGCGACACTGCTTCGAGAAACGCATTCACCTGTTCAGGATCAACGCCCTTAAACTTTTTAGGGAAGACTTTATGCTGAATATCGAGAGGGGTAATTCGCATGAATGCTCCGTGACATCATCAGAACTAATTTAATCGCAAGCCAATATCCCGAATCGTCTCGACCACGGCATATTGCAAGAAGATAATAAGCAGAATGGCTAATATTGGGGAGACATCTAAACCACCAAGGCTCCCCACACGTCGCCGAATCGTGTACAGCACGGGATCCGTCACCCTCCCTAAAAACTGGACAATGGGATTAAACGGATCCGGGTTGACCCAGGAGAGCAGTGCTCGAATGATGATCAACCACATATATAGATTCAATACCGTATCTAAGACGTACGCGATACCTTGTAAAATATTACCAATCGCAAACATAAGTTCCTCTAGTTGAGTTTCTGACCATCAATTTTGTGAGTGGGATAATTGCCAGCGTTTCTGAACATTACTCTGACTATCGGTAGGTTGTGGCTCAATCTTGCGTCTTTTTTTAGTGACAGTTGAAAAAAGCCACCAGCCTTTACTTACCCTCCTTTTAAAGATTATTGTGTCCGATCTCCAAACAAGGCTGAGCCGATTCGCACCATGGTCGCCCCTTCCTGTATCGCGACGGCATAATCATTCGACATACCCATCGACAACTCCTTTAATTCTATCCCTGAAATGTTGAACGCTCGCGCTTCATCAGCAAGGGTTTTGAGCTTTCGAAAATATGGTCGCATGGCTTCAGGTTCTTCTCTCCTTGGCGGAATCGCCATCAGACCACACACCTTGGCATGGGAGAAATTGCCCATAGCGGGAAGGATTTCGAGTAATTGAGAAGGAGAAAATCCGCCTTTGGTATCCTCATTCCCCACATTCACTTGCAACAAGATGGACTGGGGCTGTTGCAGCTCTTCTGCCCGCCGATGGATTTCTTCCGCATGTTCGAGCGAATCTACTGAGTGGATCAAAGCAAACTGCCCAACGATTGATTTCAATTTCCTGCGTTGTAAGCGCCCAATAAAATGCCAGGCGACACCAGGATACTTGCCAATCGTCTCCATTTTGGTTTGCGCTTCTTGGAGACGATTTTCTCCACAGATTTGAATCCCTGCGACGAGGCCTTTACGTACTCGTCCAGCCTCAACATATTTTGTCACCGCCACTAGCTGAACAGATTGCGGATCGCGTCCGGCCTGCAAGGCAGCGTCTCGAATAATCTGCAACACGAAGTGGACGTTGGTGGCAATATCGGTCATGAGAAGGTCGTGACGCGTGAAACGTGATGCGTGAAGTGTAAAATGAGAATCCGTCCTTGGCGCTTCACGGATCACGCTTCACGCGTTTCACCCTCAACTCAACATGATCCCGCTCACCATGGTCCCATGGACCTGGCCTTCCCGCCGATAGGAAAAAAACTGTTCAGGACGACAAATAGTGCACAGATTGAGGGTATGCACCTGCCCTTCAGAAATTCCCCAGCCTTGGGCTTGTTGACGAACCAGCGATTTCAAATTCACCTTTCCAAAACCATCGCCCTGCAAGGTTAGCACCGATGCCCAGCCAGGAAAGTTCAATTGAAGAGGTTCAATGACCGGGCCATCCACTTCATAACAACAGGGACCAGCGGACGGACCAATCGCCACCTGAATGGAGTCCGCCGAACATCCAAAATGATCCACCATTCGTTGAAGCGTTTTTGGCACAATGCCATTCACTGCTCCACGCCATCCGGCATGCACGGCTCCCACGATACGTTGGGTAGGATCGGCTAATAACACCGGCACACAATCAGCGGTTCGCACCGTCACCAACAGATTAGGCTGGTTGGTGAGAATGGCATCCCACCCATCGACAAACTTTTCTCCCACACGCACCGGTCGATCCAGCACCAAGATATCAGTTCCATGGACTTGTTTGATCGAAACTACCTCGGGAAAGTCGGGTTCTGCAGCCAGCACAGTCCCATACTCCCCATTGGCCCCTCCATAGTGAGGACCACGACGGGTTCCAAAAAAGTGAGTAATCGATCTCACGTGTTCTTGAAACCGTGAGAGCGTGAGATAGGGCACCATTTTCAATGTCGGACCATGTCGTTCAGCCAAGAGGACCATCCCTAGTTACCTCCTTTTCAATTTCACGGGCAATACGAAAAACATTTCCAGCACAGAAGGAACCCCAAAATTGAAATCCGTCTCGATCATTGGAATCCCAGCCTCATGTATGTTTCCCCATCACCCTTGGCGGCTTACGATGAATAAATTAATTTCCTCGTCGTCGTAAAAACGTTGGCACATCCCAATCTTCATCTACCAGCAAATTTCCCTGATTCGGACCGCGGCGGCTGGACTCCATCCGACGCATGAACGTAGGACGATCCAATTCTGTATCTTCAGCAGGCGGCTGCGCTGCCCGAACAGCAGCCAACGCCGGTTGCGGGGCTGGTGGCACATACATGTTGGACCGTTCTTGAATCGCAGGGCTGATGATGGGTTGTGATTTAGCTTTTGGTTCTTGTTGTTCAAACCCTGTGGCGATCACGGTGACAACCACCTCGTCTTCTAAATCTGGATCAATGACCTGCCCAATAATAATATTCGCCTGAGGATCAGCCGCTTCTTTCGCAATCTGAGAGGCCTCGTCTATTTCATGCAGAGACAAGCTCAATCCTCCGGTGATATTCAGCAGTAGTCCTTTGGCCCCTTCCACATTTCCGTCTTCTAGCAACGGACTCGAAATGGCTTGCTTGGCAGCCTCGGAGGCACGATTGGTTCCCTTGGCCACGCCCATACCCATGACCGCACGACCAGAATACCCCATGATGGTTTGGACATCGGCGAAGTCCACATTCACCAAGCCCGGTGTCGTAATCACATCCGTGATCCCTTTGATCGCCTGACGCAACACATCATCTGCCACTTTAAATGCTTCAAGTAGCGGGGTGCTCTTGTCCACTAAATTCAGTAATTTTTGATTGGGAATGATGAGTAGTGAGTCCACATGACGCCGAAGTTCGCGAAGCCCCTCCTCGGCATACCCCATACGGCGATGCCCCTCATACTGAAACGGTTTGGTGACTACTCCAACAGTCAATATCCCCAATTCTTTGGCAATACCAGCCACCACTGGCGCCCCACCCGTTCCTGTGCCACCACCCATCCCTGCGGTGACAAACACCATATCCGCACCATCAAGCGCATCACGAATTTGCTCTTCGCTTTCGATAGCCGAATCTTTTCCAATTTCAGGTTTGGCGCCAGCACCCAACCCCTTCGTCCGCTCTGGGCCCAATTGAATTTTGTACGGGGCCGGAGACTTGCCTAAGGACTGCATGTCCGTATTGGCAATAATAAACTCGACCTTGGTCAGCCCGGCTGACATCATCGTATTGACGGCATTGCAACCCGCGCCTCCAATCCCAATCACCTTGATTCGAATGGGAGAAAAATCTTGTTCCTGAAATGAAAACATTGGACGCCTCCTTTGCCTAACCCCTTGTTGAAGAACATTGCCGTTCCATCGTGCAGTTAATATTTCGTTTCCGTGATATTAGAAAAAATTCAAGACCCAGCCCTTCATGCGATCCACCACACTGCCAAATCCCGTTCCACCTTTTCTTCCACCCAATTTCCCCACTAATTCATATTCTTGCTCCATGCGATGCGCATGTAAGATGAGACCCACCCCAGTCGAGAACATCGGATTACTGACGATGTCATGCAGTCCGCCGACACCGAAGGGAATCCCTCGCCGCCCTGGAAGATCTAATACTCGCTCTGCCGCATCAGGCATCCCTTGCAACAAAGAGGTGCCGCCGGTAATCACCACGCCAGCGGCTAATTTTCCTTCATATCCAGATCGACGAATTTCTCGAAGCACCAAGTCGAAAATCTCTTCAACGCGTGGTTCAATAATTTCCGCGACTTCGCGTCGAAACAAATCACGGGGAGGCCTCCCACCAACGCTCGGCACTTCAACCATCTCAGATTCCTTGACCATACTGACCAGGGCCGAGCCGTGACGGATCTTGATCTTCTCAGCATCAGCCAGCGATGTGCGTAACCCAATTTGCAAGTCCGTAGTGAGATGTTGGCCACCAACGGGAAGTACGGCTGAATGACTAATGGTACCCTCAGAAAAAATGGCTAAATCCGATGTCCCACCACCAAGATCAACCATCGCAATACCTAGCTCTTTTTCCTCTTCAGTGAGCACCGCTTCACTTGAGGCCAAAGGCTGCAACACGATATCAAT